>JBMFLE010000077.1:0-501 GCA_049971355.1 Patescibacteria group bacterium | reverse complement strand
GCCTAACCATGAAAAGGCAATCGGAAGATTACGATACTTCGCATCGTCTAACAAACATTAGGCGAAATTTTCTCTTCGAGAAAACTACGCCATCAACAAATTTTCGGCGACGCACAAACTCTTCGCTCACTTCGTTCGCTCGCCCCTGTCGGGGTCGGGCAACAGGCGGGTATGCGGTTCGCTCCCTATGGTCGCTCACCCAAATTCCGCCTTCGGCGGAACTTCGCATACCCACCAAAACGTTATATGAAATGGCGGTTTCAAAATTTACGTTTTGTTATGGTTTGGACAATCCAAATGTGTATTGAACTGGGAAGATTTTTCATATAATACTGGCAAGGATGTAAGCTATTAATTTAAAGAAAGTTGATTGTAGTGGAAAGCGAGGATTTTGAAGGATTCCGCAAGAAAGTCTTCAATCTTTACCGTGAAGGTAATTATAGCAAAGCACTGGAGATTGCGGAAGAAGCCCACGCAAAATTTATAGACAGGTTTTCAGAT
>JBMFLE010000076.1:0-510 GCA_049971355.1 Patescibacteria group bacterium | reverse complement strand
CTTAAAGCAATTAAACCTTTGGATAATAAATGATATTATTTGGTTTAAACCTAATGCACCACCGTTAATTCAAAAAAACCGCTTCGTTCCTTCTACTGAATTGATATGGGTTGCCAGTAAATCAAAACAATATTATTTTAATTATGAAATGGCAGTAAAATTGAGCAATGGAAAACAAATGCGGAATTTGTGGGAGATACCTGCAGAAAGACACAAAACTTCCCATCCAACCGAGAAGCCTGAAAAACTTTTGGAAAGAATAATTTTGATTGGTAGTAAAGAAGGAGATACTATTCTTGACCCCTTTATGGGTTCTGGAACCACAGGAGTTGTAGCAAAACGACTGAACAGAGATTTTATAGGAATTGAAATTGACGAAAATTACTTTGAAATAGCCCAAAAAAGAATCGATACAACCCAAACAGAAAATAACTTGGTTAAATTTTTAGAGAAGTTGACAAGTAATAACCTAATACAATTAAATTTTTATTCAAAGAAGGAAAAAGGAAG
>JBMFLE010000075.1:0-510 GCA_049971355.1 Patescibacteria group bacterium | reverse complement strand
AAATTAGTCCCAAAAACAAATTTACTCTCAGTTCCATTTTTGGGGTTCATGTCCTTTTAAATATTTTATTTCGAATTTGAATTAGTATTTTCTATGGTCATATTCTCGAGAATATGACCATAGAAAAAGATAAATAAAATTAAAGAAAAATTAAAGATTAAACAGACGAGATAAAAATGATAGTTGACTAAATATTTTTTAGAGATTAAAATAAAACAAGCTATCTAGAATCGGTCAATACTTGATGATTGGTCAGAAAAGTGACTGTCACTAATATGGTTATTATTTGGCAAGAAAGGCTGAGTTATTTTATAAAACAGGTCAGGGTAGGAGACAATTGAAAAAGAAATTAGGATTGTAATAATATTCTCCACAAAACGGAAGGGTGGCTGAGCGGTCGAAAGCGACAGTCTTGAAAACTGTTGTACCTGCAAAGGTACCGTGGGTTCGAATCCCACCCCTTCCGCCAATTGGTAAAAGAGGTTGCGGGCTTGCCCTCTACGAGGGCTC
>JBMFLE010000074.1:0-515 GCA_049971355.1 Patescibacteria group bacterium | reverse complement strand
AATTCTAACCGTACCGTAAACCGACACAGGTGGGTGGGCATAAGTGTGCTCAGGTGGACGAGAGAACCCTCGTTTAGGAACTCGGCAAAAAAGCGTCCGTAACTTCGGAATAAGGACTGCCCCGCCCTCTATGCTCATGATTGAGTTTATCTGCCTTTATAATCTTTTTTAATAGATTGTAAATAGATAACTTTTATGGTGGGCTTAGAGGGCGGGGCCGCAGCGAAAGTTTGTCAAGCGACTGTTTACCAAAAACACAGGTCCCTGCACAAAGCGTAAGCTGAGGTATAGGGGCTGATGCCTGGCCAGTGTCAGAACGTTAAGAGGAGGGGTCAAGCCCAACTTCGGTTGGGCGTAGCTCTGAATCTAAGCGCTGATGAACGCCGGCGGTAACTATAACCGTCCTATGGTAAGAATAATTGCCATAGTAAAATTTGGCTATATGCTGGAAAATCTGTACCCCAAAAGGGTTGTAGGGCTAAAGTTACTATGGTATAATATACCCATATGAATAT
>JBMFLE010000073.1:0-525 GCA_049971355.1 Patescibacteria group bacterium | reverse complement strand
CGGCGTTGAGATGACGATGAAACAGCCGAAAGTTCCTTACAAAGAAACGATCAAAGGCAAGGCGGAGGTTCACGCAAGGCATAAAAAGCAGACGGGAGGACACGGGCAGTTTGCGGATATCCATATTAGAATGGAACCCCTTCCGAGAGGTTCGGGATTCAAATTTATTGATGAAATTTTCGGCGGCGCTGTTCCAAGAAACTTCATCCCCGCCGTTGAAAAGGGAATGCTTGAAGCGCTTGAAAGCGGAGTTCTTGCGGGCTACCCGGTCGTCGATTTGAGCATAGCCCTTTTTGACGGACAGCACCATCCAGTTGATTCTTCGGAAATGGCTTTTAAAATTGCCGCTCATATGGGGTTTAAGGAAGCGATGGAAAAATCAAAACCCACAATCCTTGAGCCGGTGATGAATGTTGAAGTGATTGTTCCCGACGAATGTATGGGCGATGTTATGGGCGACCTTAATTCAAGAAGGGGAAGAATACTTGGAATGAGCCAAAAGGGTCAAAATCAAGTAATCAAAGC
>JBMFLE010000072.1:0-538 GCA_049971355.1 Patescibacteria group bacterium | reverse complement strand
CTTCTTATTCGGTGATGATTAGGAACTAAAGGTCGAGTCTTATTAAGAGTTTTCTCTAAAGGCTCGAGACCTGTTGGGGAGAACTATTCCTCATTAGGGGTCTAGCTCTAACGCGTTCAGGACCCGGGTCTTTAGACCTCGAGAATTCTCAAGATAAGATAGGATGCATAAAATATATCGCCAAATAAAAAGCGAATTAAAGCGAATTAGATGCGAATTATTCGCCTCAGATTCGCAGAAATTTGGCTTTTTATTAGCGATATAATTAAAGAGATTTTAATATGTCAAACTTAAAGAAAGCACTTTATTTGGGAGCAAGCGCTGCTTTAGTTCTCTGGTCAATGGGTTCAGTCTTAACTGTCAGCGCTATAACTATCTCTGATGGAGATTTAGTTAAGACCGCTGACTCTCCGGCTGTTTACTACATCCAGGGTTCTCAAAAGCGCGTTTTTCCGCACGCTAATGTTTACTGGTCTTGGGGTTATAAAGATTGGAAGGGCATTAAAGTAGTGAGTGCTTCTGATTTAGCCGCTTACAG
>JBMFLE010000071.1:0-587 GCA_049971355.1 Patescibacteria group bacterium | reverse complement strand
AGCACTTTTTTTATGGCAGATGAACTGCCCATTTTAAAGAAAACAAAATAGACACCAGGTGGTAACTTGCCACCAAGACCATTCTCACCATCCCAGGTGATTTGGGCTGATTGTCTGATTCCGCCAATCAGCGTGGCGGACTTGTAGTCCCATTGTCTGACCAACCGGCCTGTCGCATCGTAGACCTTTAATGAGATTTCGGATTTCGGATTTCGGATTTCGGATTGAACTGGGATTTGGAATTTAATCACGCAGTGATTCTGGAATGGATTGGGATAGACCGATAATAATTGCGAATTGCGGATTGCGAATTGCGAATTTGTGGTTTCTTCAATCCCGGTGCGACGCTTTATATAGAATGGTGGTGAGACAATGGAATCATAGCGGAGATAACCACTTACTGCAACCCAGAATTTAAATGCCATATTGCTCTGGGTGTCTGGCACAACAAAGGGACAGGTCGTATCCTGAGGCAAGCCCTGATAGATTTGCCAAGAGCCCATCAAAGGATGGGCAATATAGATTCTTAATGATTCAAGGCTTACTGTCTCATCCAATTTCCAGAGCAGATTCACTGTATCATTTGC
>JBMFLE010000070.1:0-627 GCA_049971355.1 Patescibacteria group bacterium | reverse complement strand
TTACCTTGCTCTATCTGCCCCTCCATTCCTTGTAAAGCTAAATTTATTTTACAAAGCCGCCAAGTGTTGATATTCAACAAATGCTACTGATTCTCCAGCTATGCTTCGTCCTAAAATAAGTTGTAATAATTCTTGGGCCGAAAGTGCTTGTTCTCCAAATTTAACTAACCGTTCGCGTGGCCGTTCTTCTTTTGGTAAATCGTGGATAGTAAATGATTTGGCCATAACTTTTTACTTCAATAAATCGTCAACTGAAACATTTAGGGCTTTGGCTAATTTTTGGAGTGTGTCAATTGAAGGGTTGGTGATACCGCCTGACTCTAACTTTATCACCGTATTATAGGAAATATCAGCCAATTTAGAAAGCCGGTCTTGCGATAAACCCTTTTGTTTTCTTAACTTTTTTATATTTTTGCCTATTTGCGAAATCTTTTTTGACATTGTTGTATTAAAATAATAGTAAGTATGTATGTATAGAGTAATCACTATCTATAATTATAATACAAAATTATTTTAATAATGTAAACGCCGTTAGATCACTAAAATTAAAATGGCCTTGGTAAAAAATAGGCAGTTTTGATGAAATTAAATCGTTTGCGGGAAAAATTGGAACGAACCGCCGCCTGC
>JBMFLE010000069.1:0-633 GCA_049971355.1 Patescibacteria group bacterium | reverse complement strand
GTATTCTGCAGCATAGCCTGGGACGCGGGCGATTTTATGAGTATCGCGCGCCACTTCACCTAAAAGGCAGTGGACAATAATAGCTAAAATAGCAATGGCGATAAAATAAAAAACCACGACCAAAAACCCGGTTTTCATTGCCACGTAAGGCAAGCCAAAAATACCAACACCGATAATGGTATTAGTGAAAACTGCTAGGGCTTTAATAAATTCAAATTTTTTAGACATAATGTTAAATATGATGCTAATCTACGAATAATATGCCAATCTACGAATTGCGAATAGAGCAACATGATGCTAATCTAATTCGCATCACGCATTCGCAATTCGCATCATTGGCATAAAGTTCGCACATTCGCATCATAGGGGATTATTTCAATGTTTTTAAATATTCTTCCAGCTCAGCTGCGTAGTCAGAATTTTTTGCTTTCAATTCTTTTAAGAGGTCTTGGGTCTTTTCTATATATTTTGCTTGATGGCAAATAATTATTTTTTGAGCTAAATAGTCTAAATTTTCTGGCTGGGCCTTAATTGCCACATCAATAAAAATAATTGCTCGATCATATTGTTCTATCTTAGCATAATTTTTGGCAAAATAAACATTAAGATCAGGATTTTGATAAATTGGATAAC
>JBMFLE010000068.1:0-670 GCA_049971355.1 Patescibacteria group bacterium | reverse complement strand
TTTGAATTTTGAATAGTAATTTACGCCGAAATGCTGTCAGCGTTTATCAGCGTAGTAATCAACCTTTCTCAGCTTATAGATATGAAACAAGAAGAAAGAATTTTTAACAAGATTCTCCAGAAAAAAAGATTTGGCTGGTGAGTGGGCTTTATTTATTAGGGAAAAATTGGTTAGTTTAAATGACAGAAGGATTTATGATAACAAAATCAAAAATAGAAAATCCAGAAGAGCTTCTTTGTGGGTCGTATTTCGTAGCCCATCTGTCGTATTTCGTAGCCAACCCGTTCGTAGCCTCCCAAGAAAAATAAACCATAATAAAAAGTGTAGATATCAGCCTTTATCAACTTATAGCACTATGAAATTTTCCTTTCCACAACTTACCAAAAAGAAAATTGGAATAGTTGCCATTTTACTGGTGGTTGTTTTTGGATTTTTGATTTTTCCCAAACCAGCGTTTGCTGGAGTTAGAGAATTGGTTTTACAAGCTTTGGGCTGGATGACGGCTGGCATGGTTAATTTGCTAGGTAGGCTGATCACATTAGTGGTTAGATTTTTAGTTAATTTAGCTCAATATAATGACTTTATTAATTCACCGGCCGTAACTATTGGCTGGGTGATTATCCGCGATATTTGCAATATGTTCTTTATTGTTATTTTACTGGTTATTGCC
>JBMFLE010000067.1:0-672 GCA_049971355.1 Patescibacteria group bacterium | reverse complement strand
CTTACAAACTTTTGGATAATGAAACTTATAAATGATACCACGGCAGTTAAAACAATTATTTCAAAAGGAATTGAGAATGATAGTCTGGTTCAGATTATTAGTCCCAAATTATCATCTACAGAGAAAATTATAATTGATGGTGCTTATGGTTTGCCGGATACGGCAAAGGTGATTGTTAAATAGTCATTGCGAACTTACTGAAGCTATCTCAAATAATTCAAGAGATTGCTTCGTTTCATTTCGCTCGAAATGACGTAATGTTTGACATTGTCATTGCGAGGAGCGGAGCGACGAAGCAATCTAAATAATTGTAAAATTTAGGAGAATTAATTATGGCAAAAGATTTATCAACACAAGTATGGCACGGAATACCAAGGAAAGAAATTCCCTGGTATCCAACAATTGCCGCCGAAAAATGTATTGGCTGTGAGCTTTGCTTTGTTAGTTGTGGCCGCGATGTTTTCGAGTACAACGAAACCACTCGCAAAGCAACAGTTGAAAGGAAATACAATTGTATGGTCGGTTGCTCAACGTGCGCAACCCTTTGTCCAACTGAAGCGATAACTTTTCCCGGAAGAGATCTTATATGGAAATTTGAAAAAGAGTATAAGATATTTAAAGAAGTAAGAAGAGAAGGAAAAGAAAAACGTGAGAAGAAAAAAATTTTGGAAG
>JBMFLE010000066.1:0-677 GCA_049971355.1 Patescibacteria group bacterium | reverse complement strand
TCCTTGTCTTATTTCCCTTGTGATTGTAACATCTTTTTTAGAGATACCTTTTTCAATGTCTTGAGCTATTTTAATGGCATCATTTAAATCGTGTATTAAATCAGAAATTTTTTTATTTATTCTTACAAATTTTATTTTATTATTTTTTCTTTCCTCCTCATTGCTTGTTCTTTCTAATATAGTAATTACTGTATTTACCAAAGCATCTTCAAACCATCTTTCAACTGAGGAATCAATTATCGCAATAATTTTAAAATATTTATTTATAAACTTTTTTAAACTATCCCCGTATTCCACATTAAGCCATGTATCGGATGTTAAAAACCCCACTCTAGAACCTTCTTTTAAAAATGGTAATATATAATACCAGAAATAGACATGAAAATCAGAACCTGATTCAGGAATATGAGGGGGAAAATTATTTTTCATCAGAAAATTCTTTATTTTTTCTTGTTCATCCTCCTTTTTGATCCCTAATACTTTATTTAGATCTTCATCTCTAATGTATGGTAAATTACTTACAAATGCATCTATGGGTTTAAAATTAATTTCTCTTATATTACCAGATAAATCAATTGTTTTTGTTTTCTCTCCCTCTACAAACTTGACTTTAGGTACAATCATGGTTGGTGATAGATCAAAAAAATCAGACCGTATTACATTGGGGTACACATCAG
>JBMFLE010000065.1:0-715 GCA_049971355.1 Patescibacteria group bacterium | reverse complement strand
CATCAAAAAAGTTATTGCCAACGCCAAAGTTTTAGCCGAGACATTAAAAGAAAATGGTTTTAATCTAATCACTGGCGGCACTGATAATCACTTAATTTTTATTGATTTAAGAAATTTTGGTCTAACTGGCAAAGGGGCAGAAAAATTATTAGAAGAGGTGGGGATTTATGTTAATCGCAACACTATTCCCTTTGATCCAAATCCACCGTTTAATCCTTCAGGAATTCGCCTCGGTACGCCTGCTTTAACCACTCGAGGAATGAAGGAAAAAGAGATGAAATTAATTGGTCAAATGATTAGCCAAATTCTCCGCAATCCAACCAATTCAAAAATTAGAAAGCAAATTCAACAAGCAGTCAAAAAACTCACCAAAAAATTTCCATTGTTTTATTAAATTTCCAGCAATGGCTGCAATCGCCTTCATATTCCGAAACTAAAATTTCTTTAATTATTCGGAGTCCCGACCTCCGACAGTAATAACATATGAGAAAAATAACTTTCACTAACAATTCTTTTTATCACATTTATAATCGAGGCGTAGAAAAAAGAAATATTTTCTTAGATAAAGAAGATTACCTTCGTTTTATCCATAATCTTTTTGAGTTTAATGACATTAATACAGCCGGAAAATTTTCTCAAAAATCAATAATCGGAGTCCCGGTCTCCGACAATAAGAAAAAAAAAATTTACTCGTGGAAATTCTTTGTTTTTGTTT
>JBMFLE010000064.1:0-1703 GCA_049971355.1 Patescibacteria group bacterium | reverse complement strand
GGACAGGCAGAAATTTTAGTTGTGCTGAAGTCGGGTTTAATTTTAAAAAATTATCTCAATCTAAGAAATGTGTTACTTTGGCCGGTCGTTTAGTTTTAGTTCGCAGTCACGGTGGCGCAACTTTTGCTCATCTTAATGATGGCACAGATAAATTTCAAATTTTATTTAGAAAAGATGTGGTCGGCGAAAAACAATATAGTTTCTTCCGAGATTTAATTGACATTGGTGATTTTGTTGAAGCCGAAGGTACGCTCTTCACCACCAAAACAGGTGAACCGACTTTAGCAGTCAAGAAGTTTAAATTATTGACTAAATCGCTTTTGCCTTTGCCAGAAAAATGGCATGGTTTGGCTGATATAGAAATCAGATTTCGTCGACGTTATTTAGATCTAATTGCCAATCCAGAAGTTAAAAAAATATTTGAAAAAAGAAGTTTATTAATTAAAACTATTCGTGAATTTTTTGATAATCGCGGATTTTTAGCAGTAGAAACGCCAATTTTGCAGCCGATACCCGGCGGAGCAAATGCCAGGCCATTTGTCACTCATCATAATGCTTTGGATGTTGATTTATACCTTCGCATAGCCCCAGAACTTTATTTGAAAAGATTAATTGTTGGCGGATTTGAAAAGGTTTATGAAATTGCTCGTTGCTTTAGAAATGAAGGAGTTGATTGGGCACACAATCCGGAATTTACTCAAATTGAATTTTATCAAGCCTATGCTGATTATCAGGATTTGATGAAATTAACTGAAGATCTATTGAAATTCTTAGTGAAAAAAGTTTGCGGTAAATTGGAAATTGATTATCAAAATAAAAAGATTAATTTTACTCCACCTTATCCACGAATTACTTTTGCCGAGGCTTTAATTAAGTATGCTGGAGTTGATTTGGAAAAAATGAAAACTAGAGAAATGCTTTTAACCAAAGCAAAAAATATTGGTTTAGAGGTTGAAAACACTTGGAGTAAAGGTAAAATAATAGACGAAATATTTAAAGAATTAGTCAGGCCAAAATTAATCAATCCGACTTTTATCATTGACCACCCAATAGAACTATCACCATTAGCTAAGAAAAAAACAGACAATCCTAATTATGTTGAGAGATTTCAATTATTAATAGCGGGGATGGAGATTTGTAATGCTTTCTCTGAGTTAAACGACCCGATTGATCAAGAAGAAAGATTCCGCGAACAAGAGAGAGCGAGAGCGGCCGGCGAAGAAGAGGCTCAAAGGTTTGATCAAGATTTTATTGAAGCCCTAAAATACGGCATGCCGCCAACAGCTGGCGAAGGAATCGGCATTGACCGCTTGGCAGCAATTTTAGCCAATGTCCATAATATCAAGGAAGTAATATTGTTTCCGACAATGAGACCATTTAATCGCTAATCTGCACGAATTTATCGCAAATTTCACGAATGGGAATTAGAGAATAACAGATATTTATATTTTCATAAGATATTTTGAATGGACATAAACCCCAAAAATGGGAGACCATTTGTGTAATTTCTAAACCCTAATTTCCAATGTCTTAATTTCCAATTTTGAGTTTCGAATCAATTCTTTAATTTCCAAATTCGAATTTGTTTCAAAATTAATTCATTCAAAATTCATTCGAAATTCCCGCCCAAAGGGGCGAGACTCGCCCAACTTCGTTGGCCGGCAAAATTCAACCACAGCCCATTTTCAATGGGCTGGGTTGCC
>JBMFLE010000063.1:0-1905 GCA_049971355.1 Patescibacteria group bacterium | reverse complement strand
CTATGGAAAAATCAAGAATTTTCCTTACTACCCCTATTTATTATGTAAACGATAAACCCCATATTGGGCATGCTTTTTCTACTTTAGTAGCTGATGTTTTGACTCGTTATTTTCGGCAAAAAGGGAAAGAAGTATTTTTTTTAACCGGGACAGATGAGCACGGAAGTAAAATTTATCAAAAATCGCAAGAGTTAAAAAAAAATCCTCAGCAATTTTGTGATGAGATAAGTTTTCTTTTTAAGGAGGCTTGGAAGAATTTAGGGATTGAATATGATTATTTTATAAGAACCACAGATAAAGATCATATC
This sequence comes from Patescibacteria group bacterium, assembly GCA_049971355.1. GTDB lineage: Bacteria > Patescibacteriota > Patescibacteriia > UBA2591 > UBA4787 > JBMFLE01. Next base: position 1,597 of record JBMFLE010000063.1, on the reverse strand, counting down.
GAAACAGTGAAATATATTTTAGAATTTTTAAAGAAAATTCCCTTCAAAGAAGTTTATATTCATCCAACTATTTTGAATATTGAAGGTCGACGGATGAGTAAATCGTTAGGCACTGGTATTGACCCCTTGGATTTAATTGAAAAATACGGAGCTGACGCAACTCGTTTTGGAATCATTTTACAAACCAATCGTGACCAACAGGCAATTAGATTTGATGAAAGGAGTATTTTAGCAGCCAGAAATTTTGTCAATAAGCTCTGGAATGTGGCCAGATTCGTTAAAATGGTCTGTGAATCTAAAGGTGAATTAAAGGCGAATTTTAAGCAACTCTCCTTGGCCGATAGGTGGATAATGTCACGACTAAATACAATTATTGATTCAATTACAAAGAAAATTAAAAATTATGAATTTGGTGAGGCAGCTAAAGAACTTTATGAATTTACCTGGCATGAGTTTGCCGATTGGTATCTGGAGATTAGCAAATGGCAAATGGCTAACAGCGAATGGCAAAAAAATACTCTATCCATACTTTATAATTCATTATTTATTATTCTAAAATTATTTCATCCATTTATACCTTTTGTGACAGAACAAATTTATCAAAATTGGAAAAGCCCAAAATTATTAATGGTTGAAGATTGGCCAAAAGTTAATAAAAAATATATTAATAAAAAAATTGAAAAGGAATTTGAAGAAATTAAGGAGCTGGTGATTAAAATTAGAAACTGGAAGGCCCAACAAAAAATTCCCTTAAATCAAATAGTTGATTATAAATTAGATAAGGATATCACAGAGAAAGCGTTGGTTGAAAAAATAGCTAAAGTGAGATTAATATAGAGGCCCTTTAGGGAGGCAAATTAGTTATCAATATTCGTATATTCGTCTAAAATTCGTAATTCGTAGTAGAGGAGCGCAAGCGACTATGAAAATTGGCGTTTTAGGTGGAACATTTAATCCACCGCATTGGGGTCATTTCATAATTACCCAAGCAGTTTTTAAAAATTTGGGTTTAGATAAAATTTTATTAATTCCCTCAGCTATTCCTTCGCTAAAAACAAAAGATTTAGCTCCATTAAAAGATCGATTAATGATGACAAAATTATTAGCTAAATTAGATTCACGTTTAAAAGTTTCTTTAATAGAGATTCAAAGAGCAAAAAGGGGCAAAAAGTCATATACTATTGACACAATTAAAGAGTTAAAAAGAAAATTTCCTAAAGATGAAATTTGTTGGATAATTGGCGCTGATTCGTTTCGAGAAATAATTGAGGGAAAATGGCGAGGCGGAATAGCTCTTTTCGATTTACTTGATTTTGTGGTTATCACTCGGCCTGGTTATAATTTGACTTTTAGTGATTATCCTTTAAAATTAAGAAAGACGGCAGAAAAGCTATTATTAAAAGTAAAAAGGATTAAATTAAATGTTTCTATTTCGAGCACGGAAATTAGAGAAAAAATAAAAACTAATCAGGAAATCAGAGATTTGGTCCCGCCAAATATTTTAGAGTATATTAAAAAAAGAAAATTATATCATTAATTATATCTTTATGCGAAAGATTTATATTGATATTAATCAATTACCAATTCATTTACGAAT
>JBMFLE010000062.1:0-2064 GCA_049971355.1 Patescibacteria group bacterium | reverse complement strand
CTATCAACATCTCAACCCCCTAGAGCTTATTGAACCAAATTGGAAAGAAGAGGGGATTAAAGATTGGAGAAAAGTCAATCAATTTTTGGAATCTTATCGTTGGTCAAGTTATCTTGATTATATCGGGATAAAAAATTTTCCTTCAGTAACTAATCGCCAACTAATTAATTTTTATTTTAAAAAGCCAGAGGAATATAAGGAATTTATAACTGAATTTTTACCGAAAAATTTAGAAAAAATTCAGGATTTAATTATAGAAAAATAAAAAATCGGGAGGTCGGACCTCCCGAAAAACCAATGATATACTTCACACTAGGGGGGTCACTTCCGCCCCCTGGTTTTAATGTCAAAATAAAATGGAGCTCTTGGTAACCTCTCTGTACTCCGAAGAGTACAGATTGGATATCCTTGAGCTCCATTATTTATTAAAACAGAAAAAAAATAAAAAACAAGAGTTAACCTGTGGATAACTTTTTATTCTCCAAAGTCTTTCTTGCAATAACTATCAAGTTATATCCCTTGAACCAATTTGTTCTTTGACCCTTTCGGCTATAATATGAATCAATAAGCTCAAAATTGGCTTTTTTAATCAAATTTTTTAATTCATTCTTGCAAAAAGCATAATAATAGCGTTGAATTATTCCTTTAGCTGGCGATTTCCAGGGAATAAAAACATCTCGATTAAATAAAATTTTAGGCAAAAGTTTATATTTAATTAATAATTTTGGCTGCCAGAGATTCCAAACAGTTAAAATTAATAAACTGCCCGGCTTCAAAACCCGATAACAATTTTTTAAAACTTTCATTCGCAATTCTTCTGAGGGAATATGATGAAGTAAAGCTATGGCAAAAACCAGATCAAACTCACTATCTTTAAAGGGCAAATTCAGGGCATCAGCAACAACAAATTTTGGTTTAAAATTTAGAATTTGAAATTTAGAATTTGTTTGGAAATTTCTCCTCGCTATTTCAATTAGCTTCGTGCTGTTATCTATTCCCACATACTCAACTGGCCTATTCTTGAAAAGTTCATATAATCTTCCATTACCGCAACCAAGGTCCAAAATTTTGTCATTATCTTTAACAAATTTTGTTAACTCTTGAAGTTCAGACCATAAATAAATTCGAGTATTCGAAAATTCCTCGGCCAGTTCTTCATAATTTCGTTTATTTTCCTCTAAAATTTTTTGGGCAGTTTTAATATCCATAGTTCAAATTATAACTTAATCAAGAAAACAAAAAAGAGGTGCCACAGACGCCCCCCAAACCTAAGCACCAAAACCTACAAAAAACCTACAAAAAGCAGGGGCAGCCCAATTAAAAACAACCCAATTACCAATAAGAGATTAGGGTCCGAAATAATTCTTCTCTAAGCCCTCCTTTAGTCCCTATAACAGTAATAATGATATAAATTTCGACCACCAAAAGATATACTATTGCTACAAGCCAGAATTAAGAGACCGAGACTCATCTTTACCCCCCCTTAAGGATTATTATTAATATAGCAAATTTTTGACTTTTTGTCAAGAGAGTGATAAACTATTATTATGCTTACAACTTTTGTTCAAAAGTTAGCCCAAAAAAGAATCAAATCAAGTCAAGATTTTTTAAATTGGAAAAGAAAATTAGTAGCTGAATTAAAAACCGCGCCGCCATCTACTGTTGAAATTTTAAATCTCTATCGAGATTTACGAAAAAATAAAAAAATTGATTATCATCCCTATTTTGAAAAACAGCTCAAAAAAAGACCGGTTCGCTCTCTTTCTGGCGTGGCTGTGATTTCGGTTTTAACCAAACCCTGGCCTTGCCCTGGCCACTGTCTCTATTGTCCCTTAGAACCAGGCATCCCAAAAAGTTATCTTTCTGGTGAACCAGCGGTTGAACGAGCTAAATTATTAAAATATGATCCTTATCAACAAGTTCGAAAAAGAATTGAAGCTTTAGAACGAACTGGTCATCCAACTGATAAAATTGAATTAATTATTATCGGTGCTTCCTGGACAGCTTATCCAAAAAAATATCAGGAATACTTTATTAAGAGATGTTTTGACGGCGCGAACAGCG
>JBMFLE010000061.1:0-2172 GCA_049971355.1 Patescibacteria group bacterium | reverse complement strand
GGCTTTGCAAGATGAATTTGGCTTTACGAGGGATGGAAGGACAAATAGAGCAAGGCAATTCTTATTATGATAATAAATTTTCAGACAAAAGATTTGATTTTGTTTTGTCTAATCCTCCGTTTAATGCTGATTGGGAACCGCAAAGATTATCAGACAAGGACCCAAGATTAAAATACGGCACTCCGCCGGCAAGTAACGCCAATTTTGTATGGATTCAGCATTTTATTTATCATTTAGCACCAAATGGAATGGCTGGTTTTGTAATGGCAAACGGCGCCTTAGCTGTTGGAGGAAAAGAAGGAGAAATTCGAAGAAGAATTATTGAAGATGATTTGATAGATGTTATTATTGCTTGCCCACCAAAACTTTTTTATAATGTCTCGCTTCCTGTTTCTTTATGGTTTATCACAAAAAACAAAAAGAACGGAAGATTTAGAAATAGAATTGGCGAAACTTTATTTATTGATGCCAGAGAAATTTACGAGCCAATCTCCAGAAAACAAGTGATATTTACTGATGAGCAAATTCAAGAGATAGCAAATACAGTTAGAAAATGGAGGGGACAAAGAGAGTACGGAGAATATAAAGATATTCCCGGATTTTGCAAAGCAGTAAAAATAGAAGAAGTTAGAAAAAATGGCTATGTTTTAACTCCTGGCAGATATGTTGGTGTAAAACCAGAAGAAGATGACGATATACAATTTAAAGAAAAAATGAAAAAATTAAAAGCAGAATTAGAAAAATATTTTGAAGAAGGTCGAAAATTGGAGGAAGGGATAAGGGAGAATTTGGGAAAGTTAGGGTTTTAAAGATATAAGAGGCTAAGCGGATAATTTTAAAAATTAAAAATATGGTAGGAAAAATTCCATACGAAACACCGGAGTGGGAAAAAGAGGCATTTAATTGCCCATTTTGTAATGCATATGCAAATCAGAATTGGTATGATTTAAGGATAGATAGAGGTCTACGTGTAGGTGAAATTTTGAAAGGGCTAAAAGTTTGTTTCTGTTCTCATTGCAATGAATTTTCAATCTGGTATCAACATAAAATGATTTATCCAGAATTTGCGGGTATTGAACCGCTAAATGGTGATTTAGATCCTGATATCCAAAGAGATTATTTAGAAGCTGCGTCAATCCTTCAAAAATCACCTCGCGGAGCAGCAGCATTACTACGACTTGCTATTCAAAAATTAATGAAGCAACTTGGCGAAAAAGGAGAAAACTTAAACACAGATATTGCTAATTTAGTTAAAAAGGGTTTACCGGTAAAAGTTCAACAATCGTTGGATGCTTTGCGAGTTATTGGTAATGAGGCGGTACATCCCGGTCAATTAGATTTGCGTGATGATCAAGAAACAGCCGAGCAACTTTTTAAACTTGTAAATTTTATTGCAGAGCAAATGATAACTAAACCGAAAAAAATTGAAGAAATTTATAATAAAATTCCGGAGAGTAAAAAGCAACAAATTAAAAAAAGAAATGAAGAAACTAAGAAATAACAATAACAATAATAATCTACCTAAAGGATGGCGGAAGGTGAAGTTGGGGGAAATTGCACGAATTAATATGGGACAATCTCCGAGCTCTCGATTTTATACTCTACAACAGGAAGGTTTACCGTTTTATCAGGGAGTTACTGACTTTGGCGATCGATTCCCCAAGAAATCTATATATTGTATCAATCCGATTAAAATTGCAGAACACGGAGATGTTCTTTTTTCAGTTAGAGCCCCGGTTGGCGAAGTAAATGTCGCCGTTGAAAAATGTTGTATTGGTCGTGGCGTAGCGGCACTATCAATGAAAAATGGAAATAATATCTTTTTATACTATTTATTGAAAATGTACGCAAAGCAGTTAAAAAGTATTGCTGGTGGTACTACTTATGAATCAATTAACAAAGATCAAATTGAGAATATTGAATTTTTAATTCCAGAAGATTCTAAAGAGCAAAAACGAATCGCCGATATTCTCTCTGCTTTTGATGAGAAAATTGAGGTGAATAGTAAAATTATTAAAACTTTGGAGGAGATGGCAAGCGCGATTTTTAAGGAGTGGTTTATCAATTTTAAATTTCCTGGCTGGGAGAAAACAAAATTTGTTGATTCAGAATTAGGAAAAATTCCGGAGGGGTGGAGAATTGGCTATTTAGGGGATAAATTTTGTAGCGAAA
>JBMFLE010000060.1:0-2293 GCA_049971355.1 Patescibacteria group bacterium | reverse complement strand
ACAAAAGCGGCTTACTTCAGATTTTTTAGATTTTTATTAGAAATTAGAAATTTGGAATTAGATATTTTTGAATGTCCTACCAAAAGGATTCACTTCTCATTAAAGACCGCTTTCGTCTACATTTATCGTTTACATTTATTCTATTTCTTTTTTGTAAACCACCAATTCAAAACATCTCTGGCTGCTGGCAAAGCAGCAACGCCTCCTTCGCCGCCATTCTCAATCAATATAGTCAAAACAATTTCTGGTTTTTCGTAAGGGGCGAAACAAGTGAACCAGGCATGGGGCGGGCCAAAAGGATTTTGAGCAGTACCTGTTTTACCAGCCACTTTTACTGGTAAACCGGCCAAACCCCGGGCACTACCCCAGACTACTGCTGCCCGCATCCCTTCTTTAACTGGCTTTAAATTTTCCTCTTTAATAAAATCGGTCCGCAAGATTTTAGGTTGAATTTGATTTTTTTCCCCAGTCTCTGAATTGCTTATTTCTTTAATCAAATGGGGCTGATAGAGTATTCCGCCATTGGCAATAGCGGCAGTAAAATTGGCAACCTGAAGAGGAGTAACCAAAAGGTCGCCTTGACCAATTGATAAGTGATAAGTATCTCCCGGATACCAAATTTCATTTTTTGCCTCCTTTTTCCATTCTGGTGTTGGTAAAAATCCGGATTTTTCATTAGGTAAATCTATGCCCGTTAAACTACCTAAACCAAAAAGGTTAAACCATTGATTCATTTTCTCTATGCCAAGACCAGAGAAATTTTTATAGCCGCCACCAATGTAATAAAAAAAAGTATTAACTGATTCAGCTAAAGCCTTAACCACATTAGTTGAACCATGGCCGCCAGCTTTCCAGTCAGCAAAAAACCATTGACCAACAGAAATTCCACCAGAACTAAAGATAGTTGTCTGTGGGGTAATAATCCCCTCGGCCAAAGCAGCTGCTGCTAAAATTGGTTTAATTATTGAGCCTGATGGATATTCGCCAGAAATGGCCCGAAAAATTAATGGTTGACCTGGATTATTAATAATTTTATTAAATTCTTCTAAACTTAATCCTTTATTAAAAGCATTGTTATCATAACTCGGGGAAGAAACAATGGCTAAAACTTCTCCATTATTTGGATTAAGAGCAACTGCTGCCCCAGCCTTTCCTCTAAATTGACGAGTATAATAAGATAAAGTTTCAAAAAGTTTTTTTTGCAAATCAGCATCAATGGTTAAATAAAGATTATCCCCGGCAATGGCTGGTTTACTATAAAAAATTTCCTCCTCACCAGCTGAACCAACCTCAATTCTTCTTTGACCATTTTGTCCGCGCAAATGGCTTTCATAAACAAACTCCAGTCCACTTTTACCAATCAAGTCATTAAATAAATAATTTTTGTTTTGTTGTAATTCTTTTTGAGAGATTTTACCAAGATAACCTAAAAGATGTGAAAAGGCAAAGGGTTCTTCGCAGAACCTCTGACTATCTAAAACAACTTCAAAACCATTAATTTTAGCCGATTTTATTTTTAAAAGAATTGCCGTTTGATAATCTAAACTTCTTAAAACTGGTATCGATTCAAAAGCAAATTTGGGTATATCTTTTAGATTTTCTGAAAATTCATTTCTTCTCTCTGAAGGCAAAAACTGCCTAATTTTTTCTGTCAGTGCTAAATATTCTTCTTCTTTCTTTGGCAACAAAGCAGGGATAACATTAAGCGAGAAAACCGGAATATTTTTAACTAAAGGTTTATTATTGCGGTCATAAAAAATACCCCGACTAGCCTTAAGGGTTTCAATTCTGGAATGTCTACCTTTAGCGATGTAATAATAATAATCTCCTCGAACTACTTGGAGATAAAATACTCGGCCAAAAAACAAAAGAATCAAGATAAAAATTAATAGATTAATTTTTTTAAGTTTTGCCGGGTTGATGGGTGGAATAATAATTTCGCCCCTGACTTGATCCGGGGAAAAAACTTCGCCCTCCCATTGCCTTTTAGAAAAACCATTAAGACGAAGTTCCTTTTCCTTAACTTTCAAGTTGTCGATTTCGAACGGCTTAAACATATTTGGTTAATTAAAAATATAATTAAAGTGTTTAAAACAATAAAAAATCCGATCTGATTGAAATATTCTCTATTAAATATAATTGGCCATTGAGTAATCCTCAGCCAATATAAAACTTGATTAATAATTAAAAAAAACAGTTGAAAAACAATAGCGCTTAATGCGGTGATAATAAAATTTACAAAAATAGAAAGGCGACTAAATTGACCAATTAACCAATGAACTATTAAGCCGAC
>JBMFLE010000059.1:0-2351 GCA_049971355.1 Patescibacteria group bacterium | reverse complement strand
TCAAACTTATCCTTAGTCCCATTTTTCGGGGTTTATGTCCATATCAAATGTCAAAATGTCAAAAAGGAATTATTAGATATTTAACATTGGAACTTTGACGTTTTATTAGACATTGGAAATTAGGGTTTAGAAATTACACAAGTACCTTATCAAGGTTCAACCTTGGCAACTAATTAGATCGAGAATTGATTAAAAAATTTATTTAAAATATTTGATGACAAAAATTCCACGGCCGTGGATTTTTTGTCATCGGACATAATATAGCTGTCGGGGTGACACCCCATCAACCCGGTCAAGTCATTCTCGGTTCAGAGGTGGAATATTACGGCGATCGCAACCATATTCCACCTCTTGATTTCACTGGCCATAAAATTCTTTTTCATTTTCACCTTTATTCTTACCCCCTTCTAGCCCCCTTCTAGCGTGAAGTGTATCATTAGATTGTGCAAAATCTTGACTTTTCTGTTAAATCTGCCAAAATATAATTAAGAACTCTACAAAGGAGGTAAAATGAAAAACAAGCACCTGTTTGTCGCTATTGAAGGTGTTGACGGGGTAGGCAAAACCACTATTGCCAATCTCTTAAGCGAACGCATTAAAGCTATCCATCTGAAAAATTCGTCATTCCTAAAACAAATAGCTCGGTTAATTGACAAAGCACATTGTTCAATCATAGAAATAATTTTCTATTTACTACTAAATATCTATAGGTCAATCCAGGTTTCCTACTTAATAAGATACAAATCCGTAATCTGCGAAAAATATATATTAACCACCATCGTCGATCAATCTTGTTTGGGCGCGAAATTAATTCGATACATCAAAAATGTAAGATATAAATTGGTCCGAAAACCCGACTATACATTTTGTCTGACAGTTTTTGATAAAAATGAGTTACTCCAAAGGCTGCGTCTCCGAGGCCGATTAGACACAAATGATAAACAGCTCCTGCCTTATTGGTCAGCTATACAAAATATGTATCGCCAATTTGAATTTGAAGAAGTAATCATCATAGATACGACTAACAAAACTCCTACAGAAGTATTAGATTCGATTACGAAGTTGTTAAAAATATAAAGAGGCTCTTGTTTATAATAACCACAAAGAGCCTCTTTAAATTGTACGCTATTTTACTTTAATCGAATTTAATATTATAATTAAAGTATGGGGTCTTGGATTACATACTATCAACAAGAAATCAATAAAGCCGGAGGAATAAAATTATATTTTAGTAAAAAAATTAAAGAGCATTCTGTATTGCTTAAACATATTATCAAATACTCTCCGTCTCAAGGAAGAATTTTTGAGGCTGGCTGCGGCACAGCGATATTATCAATCTTTTTAGAAAATCAAGGATTCCAAGTAACCGCTTTAGATAATGACGAAAATATGTTACAATTAGCCGCAGAAATCGCCGCTTGTTTTCCGAAAAAACCGAAATTAATTAAAGGGAATCTACTATCGCTTAATCTTCCAGAAAATTATTTTGACATTGCTTTTAGTCATGGTGTTTTAGAGCATTTTGATAGAGAAGATGTAATTAAAATAATTAATAATCAATTAAAGATAGCAAAAATAGTAATTTTCGTCGTACCCTCCAACTATTTTAAAGAAAAGGATAAAATACATGGCGACGAACATTTACTAAGTATCAAACAATGGCAAGACATTATTGGGGCAACTAATGGACGACTAACTGAAAAATTCGGTTATTATCATTTTCAAAATAATTTGAAGCCATGGTTATATCGTATTTTTAAAATTTCAATACCGCCTTATATAGGTTTTGTAATTTCTAAAAAGTAATTTAGACAAACATATGGCAGATATTGAAGTGGAAATTAGGGGGCCTTTAACCAAAAAACAGTTTCAAAATCTCAAAAAATTCTTGACCAAAAACGGCAAATTAATCGGTCGTAAATCGAGATTGTCTTTAATGTATTTTCGCAAGCAAGTACCCAAAAACGTTAATGCGATTAAAAACGACCCTGTTGATTTGCGATTGCGCATCACCGACGGCCAGGCAACTATGGTAATGAAATACGGCCAATGGGCCGGCAGCGACACCAGAAAAGAATTTGAATTTCCGATTGAAAAAAATAAATTCGGCCAGGCAATTGAATTCTTAAAAGCCCTCGGCTGGACAAAAACCGTTGTTTACGCCACTGATGCTTCTATTTATAAATATAGAGAAGTTGAATTCGCTGTTGTTGAAATAAAAGGCTATGGCTATGTTTATGAAGCTGAAATAATGGTCAAAAACAAGAAAGAGATATCCGCAGCGCGTAAAAAAATCAAAACGCTCTGTTCTAAAATAGGGTTGCGAGAATACCGATCAGGTGAATTTGAAA
>JBMFLE010000058.1:0-2419 GCA_049971355.1 Patescibacteria group bacterium | reverse complement strand
ATTACAGCCAACTATGGTAAGGTTTAATATGGCAGATAAAATTAAGTTTCGGTTAGGTAGTTATATGGCTTGACACGCTTTTCTGACCATATTGGTGACAGTCATTTTTTTGACCAGCTTATGTATTATGTTCGCACGAACATATCATATATTAATTAGAAAAATATTGATCATTTTTTAAAATTATTGACAAAAAATTGGAAGTGAGCCCCTTTGGTGGGACATTCAAAAGTACCTAATTTCTAATAAAAATCTAAATGCCAAATGTCAAAAGGGAATTATTAGATATTTAACATTGAAACTTTGACATTTCATTAGAAATTGGAAATTAGGATTTAGAAATTACACAAGTTGTATCCCATTTTTAGGGTTCATGTCCATCTTTAAATTAGATTTCAAATTTCAGATTTAAGATTTAAGATTTAAGTCGCAAAAATCTTTAACCTTTAATCTTGAATCTTTAATCTTTAAATTAGGTTTATTGATTTCCGGGGGACTACCCCTAATTTTTAAATTTGAATTTTTATACTCGGCCCCATTGTTGAGGAAATAGTAATATTTTTTATAAAATTTCCTTTTACCGTTTGCGGTTTAGCCTTTTTAACTGCCTCTAAAAAAGATAAAGCATTTTTCTTGATGTTTTCAACTGGCCAAGAAACTTTGCCTATGGCTTGATGGATGATACCCTGGGGATCGTTTTTAAAATTTATTTTACCCCCCGTTAATTCTTTGACGGTCTTTTTTATATCAGTGGTAATTGTTTCTGATTTTGGGTTTGGCATTAAACCCTTTGGCCCCAAAATTTTAGCAATTCGAGCCAAATCTTTCATCATCGCCGGCTCAGCAATAGCCATATCAAAATCGCATTTACCGGTTTCATTTATTTTTTCAATTAAATCAATGCCGCCAACAATATCCACTCCAGCTTGTTTGGCTTCTTCTCTCTTTGCCAGCGTAACAAAAGCAACAATTTTTCTTTTTTTGACAGTTCCGGCAGGCAAAATAACTGAACCGTGAATTTGCTGTTCTGTCTTAGATGGATCAATATCTAAAGTGATGTGAATTTCAATACTTTCGTCAAATTTGGCTGCTGGATTTTTTTTAATAAAATCAATCGCTTCATCCAAAGAATAAATCTTGGATGGATCAATTTTCTTTTTAATTTCTTGATATTTTTTATTTCTCGCCATAACCTTTAACTTTAAATTTTTAACTTTCGATTTCTATCCCCATTTGTCTTGCCGTCCCTTCAATCATTTTCATCGCTGCCTCTAAATTATCGGTGTTTAAATCAGGCATTTTAATTTTAGCTATTTCTTCAATCTGTTTTTTGGTTACTTTACCGACTTTCTCTTGCAAAGGTTTACCAGAACCCTTTTCAATACCAGCTGCTTTTCGTAAGAGTTCAGAAGTTAGTGGTGTTTTTAAAACAAAAGAATAAGTTCTGTCTTCGTAAACTGTAATTTCGACTGGAATCGTATTACCAATTTTATCTTTAGTTTGATCATTAAACTTTTTGCAAAATTCGGCGATATTAAGACCATGCTGGCCTAAAGCAGGGCCAACTGGCGGGGCTGGTGTTGCCTGTCCGGCTGGAATTTGTAGTTTAATGATAGTTTTGATTTTCTTTGCCATAGTTAAAAATTTTTCATTATTTATATCTTTTTTACCTGTAAGAAATCTAATTCGGTCGGGGTCTCTCGGTTAAAAACATTAATTAAAACCTTAACCTTGCCCCCTTCTTCATCAACTTCAGAAACTTTCCCCTCAAAATTTTTAAATGGACCATCAATAATTTTTACCGGATCGCCAACTTGAATTTCAATTTTATATTTTGGTTCTTTAATACCCATCCGTTTTTGAATCGCCTTAATCTCTTCGTCAGACAAAGGTGTAGGAATTGTACCAGTGCCAATAAAACCAGTCACATTTGGCGTATTACGAACCACATACCAAGAATCATCTGTGACAATCATCTCTACTAAAACATAACCGGGAAACATTTTTTCGGTAACAATTCGTCTCTTGCCACCCTTAATTTTAATTCTCTTTTCTGTTGGTATTAGAATATTAAAAATTTTATCGTCCATATCCATTGAAGCAACACGCTGCCTGAGGCTTTCGGCAACTTTCTCTTCATACCCAGAATAGGTATGAATTGCATACCATTGTCTACCGCGTTGTATTTGTTTGGGCATACTTGCTTTACTTAAAATTTGCCCGGCTGGGCCGGTCGGCCTTGGGCTGACAATTATAATTAAATAATAAGGGAATTAGTTAATTTTCGGACTAAAATTGGCTGAAAATTTACTCAAGGACGGACCTTTCTAATTTTACTGGATTTACTATTTTCAACTAGTTTTAACTTATCTATAAACTTAATGAACTTTCTAATTTTTTCATTTTGAGGTTTGGATTT
>JBMFLE010000057.1:0-2625 GCA_049971355.1 Patescibacteria group bacterium | reverse complement strand
TATTTTCAGCAATCTCTTCTATCGCTGTATTAACAACTTCTTCCCAACATTCTAATCCAAATTCCAAACCTTTTTGAACCCGTTCTAATTCTTCAATAGTTAATTTTCTGCCAATTTTCTTTTCGGCTAAATACTGAACATCTTCTTTGGAAATTACAAAAAGATTTTTCATAATTAAAATCACCAAATTTTATACATCTCTTCTATATCGCGCAGTTTCTGTTTAGCCATTAAAATCTCATTGACACCTTTTGGTTCGAAAAAGAAAAATTCCTTACGAAAGTCGCGGTCTTCTCTATCCAAATAAAATTTGACTTTATCAAACTCGTTAGCGGGTACAATTAACCTAGGTTTTGTGTTCCATAAATAAAAGGCTATCTTGAGTCTTGCCATCGCCTTTTCAACTCCATGAGAAATCTCAACCTCAAATGCATAAGTTGGCACTCCGTTTATTTCCCTTTTCCAAACTACATCTAAACGTTTGTCTTCATTAGCAACAGGTAATTTATATTCCGTCTCAGAGAAAAAATGTTGCATTTTCCCTGCTTCCGCTAGTAATCTTTGAATTTCCTTATGATTGTCATCAGGTCCCTCAAGTGTTTGTTCTGTTTCGATTAAATTAGTTGAAGAAAACGGCATCCTTATAATTGTTGCACCTTTGCTAAAGTCGTCTATCTTCCAAATGTTTTTTATTTTTTTAATAACACTTTCTCCTTTTTCCGGTGATAATTGCTGGAAACCAATTCGCCATATTATTGGTAATTCGGAAATATTTATTGGCGATAATCTACTTTCTTTGCTCCCCCAAGCCTCAAAGGGTAAAACGTTTAAAACCTGCAAACGAAACCTTAAGGGCCATATAACCTTTTTACTTTCAATTTCCTCTTTCCATATCTTATTAGTTCTATCAATATACTTGTCTTTCACTAAACCGATACCAACCACTCCTTTTATTGGCGATTTTACATAAAAAATACAAAGATCATTCATAGCAAGAGAATTGAATTGACCATAGTAACTTTCCTTAAGCCCCCACACAGGTATTGGTTGAGACAAAGCTGTTATCCAGTTTTCTATACTTCCAATTACTAACCAAATTTGTGGCCTAAAATTATTTATCATAATTTAATATATCTTTAATTTCTTTTTCTACTAGATGAATATCATATTTTTTTGTTTTGACTTCCGCAATAAGGCAATTAAATTCTGAAATTTCTATGCCAACAGAATGCATACCCAAAACATTTGCTTCAATTAAAGTAGTCCCAGAACCCATAAAGGGGTCAAGAATAAAATCTCCCTTCCTAAAATAATGTTTCAAAAATATTTCAACAAGCTGAGGAATGAACTTTCCTAAATAAGGATGAAGACGATGAACATGTTTTGTTCTTTCATATTCACGAACATTAGCGAAAGACAAATCTACAACATTTAGTGAGGTTTCAAATGCGGTAGGAATTTCTACTTGTGGCATCCTTTTCGTGCTCTGCATATTTATTTTATTAACTCCTCAATATTAACACCTAATGCTTTGGCTATTTTTGCCATAACCAAGACAGAAGGTTTTTTAATAACTCCGCTTTCAATTTTGGTCAAGGTGGTATATTTGACGCCGGATTTTCTAGCAAAATCTTCCTGCGACAAGCCTTGTTTTACGCGGTACTTCTTTATATTTTCTCCAATGTTATTTTCTCTTGCCATAATTTCAATAATTTAATAGTATGTTGTTGTAGTATTAACAATCCTTACTTTCAATATAATGATAACAAATAAAATGAAGTCAATCAAGCAAAATAATGAAAAACCAGCTTCTGGCGTTCCGCCTTCGGTGTAACAAAGACAAAAAATTCAATTTTGCGCCTAAAATCGGCTGGCAGCTCTAGTAGAGGGCGAGCCAGCAACCTCTTTTACCAACTGGTAGTGTGTATTTGAAAAAATCCGAACCTATTTTGACCAAAATCCTGACGCTGACCCCGAAGGAGAATAAATTCCCTACGGGGCAGGCTTTTAATTGTCGCCCGTAGGGCAACAATCCCGCCCAGCGTTTCCGAAAAGGCGGCTGACGCCAACCACCAAAGCCAACAAAAATTTTTATTTTTAAGAGGGCGAGCGACAAAAATTTTTCAATTAAAAAGGATTTAATTTTTGTTGGCTTTGGCAAATTTGCTTCGCAAATTTCTTTCGGAAACGCTTCCCACCCCAAGTTCGTTTTACGGAAAGGCCGGCAACTTTAATTTATTATACGAAAATAAAAAACGGGGCGCAATGCTTTCTCTGCTCGCCCCGCTACTAATTAGTTTCTCTTTCTAGCCAATGTATTGCTTTTTTAACTATGGGTTCATTTTCTTTGGAAAAAGCAAAAAGTATCTCAGAAGCAATCTCTCGCCAACTTTTAATCTTGTTTTTCAGTTTTACTATCGTTACCAAAACAGCTCTTCTTAACCATATATTCTTAGAGTTTACCCAAGTGTATAGAGTTCTGATTTCTTCTGGTGACTTCTTTAATACTCTCGTAATGACTTCACTACTCATCGTATCGCAGATTGCCCAATTATCGATGTATTTTGTAACTAATGTTTCAAGTTCAGGAATACTTAGCTTTCCACCAGCCTTAAGAAAAGCACC
>JBMFLE010000056.1:0-2834 GCA_049971355.1 Patescibacteria group bacterium | reverse complement strand
CTCTAAAGTCCTTTTCACATGGGGGCCAGCGCAAACCTCCCGGGAAAAATCACCGATAGAATAAACAAAGACTTCTGGCGAATATTTTTCTTTAAAAAAAGCCAAAGCACCTGATTTAATTGCTTCTTCATAAGGCATTTCTTCCATTTTAACCAATAGATTTTCCTTAATTTTTTGGTTAACTATTTCTTCAACTTTTTTAATTTCTTCGTTACTCAATTTTTTTGGATGAGTAAAATCAAATCTTAATCGCTCGGGTGTCAAATCAGAACCAGCTTGATGAACATGTTTACCCAGGACTTGACGTAAGGCAGAATGTAAAAGATGGGTGGCGGTATGATGTGGCGCCACTTTTTCGCCCCACTCGCCCACTCCGCCAAATTTCTTTTTAACACCAGCTCGAGAAATTTCCTGATGTTTACTAAACTCCTTCTCAAAATCTTCTTTACTTACACCCAATCCTCTTTCCTCAGCCAGTTCTTTGGTTAGTTCAAAAGGAAAACCGTAGGTATCATATAGATGAAAAACTTCCTGGCTTGGAATTATTCGCGAAACTGGCGGTAAATTCATGTCGATTCGTGAAACAATTTTCTCAAATCTCTTCAATCCTTCGCCTAAAGTCTTACTAAACCTTTCTTCCTCATTTTGGATTACGGTTAAAATATCAGTCTGCCGGGATTGTAATTCAGGATAAATATCTTTATATTGGTCAATCACGACTTGGGCAATCGGAATTAAAAATTGTTTGCCTAATTCTAAAAATTTACTATAGCGCATTGCCCTTCTAATAATCCGACGCAAAACATAACCGCGGTCCTCTTTACTTGGTAATACCCCATCAGCAATCAAAAAACAAATTCCTCGGATGTGGTCAGCAATAATACGATATGCCTTTGGTTGTTGGCTATAAGAGGTCTTACTCAAACTTTCTATTTTTTGAATGATTGGTAAAAATAAATCTGTTTCAAAATTTGATTTTGTTTTTTGTAAGACGCAGGCTAGCCTCTCTAATCCAGCACCGGTATCGACATTTTTTGCTGGTAATTTTTCAAACTTTCCATCTTTGGTTTTATTGTATTCCATAAAAACAAGATTCCATATTTCAACAAATCGACCACAGTGACAATTTGGTCCACAACCTTTGATATCACACTCACTTGTTCGAAATTTTTCGCCTCGATCATAATGAATTTCTGAACAAGGACCACAGGGTCCTGAGAAGCCAACTGGTCCCCAAAAATTATCTTCCGTCCCGAATTCTTTGATTCTATCTCGTGAAATACCATTTTTTTGCCAAAATTTAATTGACTCCTCATCTTTGGGGATATTTCTTTCACCCTTAAAAACTGTCACCCATAATCGGTCTAATGGTAAATGATAATTAATCATTAATAACTCCAATGCCATTTCAATTGCTTCTTCTTTAAAATAATCGCCAAAAGACCAATTGCCTAACATTTCAAAAAAAGTATGGTGTGATTCATCGCCAACCCGATCAATATCAGAAGTCCGAAAACATTTTTGACAAGAAGCGGCCCGACGATAAGGCGGCTCAACCTCGCCCGATAAATATGGAACAAATTGTTGCATCCCGGCAGAAGTGAAAAGAACAGTCGGATCAGCCGGAATAAGAGAAGATGAAGCCACTATTTGATGGGCCTTTTCTTTAAAAAAATCTAAAAATGATTGTCTAATTTGTCGAGCTTTCATCTGATGATTTATTATTCTCTATTTTAAAAATTTTAAGTAAATTAGCCATCAGCTCTACGACTAAATGAGAAATTAAAAAAATACCGATACTGACCCAGAGCAAATCAAAAGCCCTGGTCACTATACTCAAAGCAATTGCCGCCTCGGCTGGTAAACCAAAAATATTAAAAGCCAGAACATGTGCCCCTTCATAAGCACCTAAATCAGCCGGAATCGGAATAAAACCAGAAAGGGCTAAAATTATTTTAATAATAAAAATTTTACCCCATGGCAAATTGAAACCCAAAAAATTAATTAATAATTTAGTTTGCCAGAGCCAAACTATTAATGATAAGCAGGAAAGAATAACAATTAAATAAAATTTAAAACGGGATCTTTGAAGATAGGCCCCAACTTGACCGGCCAATGAGACAAGACGTTCGCCAATGGTTGTTTCACCAACATTTTTTGATTTATACTTAACTTTATCCAATCGGAAAATTTTAACTATAAATAATAATCCCCTATCAAGACCAATTAGTTCAATTACTAAATAAAGAAAAAGAAAAATAATAAAAGCTAAGATAAAAAGAAAAAGACCCCAAATAAAACTCTTTTCCATCAGCAAAAAAATAGCTCCAAAAAAAATAAAGATAAAAGCACCAATAAATTCAGAAATCCTATCAATTAAAACTGTCGATAAGCCAACACTTATGGGTATTTCTTTATCTTTATTGAGAATATAGGCTCGTACCCCTTCGCCACCAAAATACATTATCGGCGTCAAATAACTTATTGCCAGTTCTCCTAAACGCGCTTTAATTATTGTTGACCAAGATGGTTTAATTTGGGCAAAATCTTCGACTATTAATTTCCATCGTTCAGTTGTCAATATCATTATAAATAGCGAAGTAGCAAAAATAATTAAAAACTGCCAAGACTGCAATTTTGAAAGTTGACTAAAAATATCTTTAATTCCGACCTGTTGATAAAGAATAATCAATCCAATTAAACCAATAAGTAAAGAAATTAATATCACAATGTACTTTTTCATATTGAAGTGAGCCCCTTTTATGAGACAATTTTCCGCTTTTAATAATTTAGTTTGGGCTGTTTGAAACGGTTGATAAAATAATCCCAACCCA
>JBMFLE010000055.1:0-3047 GCA_049971355.1 Patescibacteria group bacterium | reverse complement strand
GCCGTCGGAGACCGGGACTCCGATTATGTTATGGAACTGGCGGAGGTCGGGACTCCGATTACATTCTACCAAACCGTTACCAAATTGGTTAGCAATTACAAGTCATTTAATTGTCGACTTGTCAAAATTTTATTTCTATGCTAATTTAGTCATATGAATTACATCATTAAAAAGCTGCCTAAAAATTTAATTGAGATTGAAGTTACCCTTAGTCCTGAGGAGATGAAAAATTTTTATCAAGAGAGTCTAGCGGCCATTGGTCAAGAAACAACGGTTCCCGGTTTTCGATCTGGCAAAGCTCCTTTGATGTTGGTTGAAAAACAGGTTGGTAAAATAAAAATTTTGGAAAGAACAGCAGAAATTGCTATTAATCAAAAATCTTCGGAAATTTTAATTCAAGAGAAATTAGAGATAATTGAAAGACCAAAAGTTGAAATTTTGAAATTAGCCCCAGATAATCCTTTTGTTTTTAAATTAATTACCTCGCTCTGGCCAAAAGTCAAAATTTGCGACTATAAAAAGATAAAAGTTCAGTCTAAATCAATTCAGATTGAAGAGAAAGAAGTTGATAAACTTTTAAAAGAATTACAGCAAATGCGACGCAAGGAAATTTTGGTTTTTCGACCAGCAGCCAAGGGCGACCGAGCTGAAGTTGATTTGGAAATGTTTTTAGATAAAGTGCCGATTGAGGGTGGCCAGGTCAAAAATCTTTCCCTAATTTTAGGTGAAGATTTTTATATCCCTGGTTTATCAGAGAATTTATTCGGCTTAAAGCCAGGGGAATTAAAAGAATTTAATTTGCGTTATCCAGAAAATCATTATGACCAGAGATTGTCTGGCCGTGAAATTAATTTTAAAGTTAAAATTAATAGCCTCTATCAAATTGAATTGCCGGAAATTAATGATGAGTTTGCCAAAAGTTTGGGCAACTTTAAAGATGCGGCTGAGATGCGGGCTTGTTTACGTAGAAACTTAGAGGAAGGGGCGCGGCTGAAAGAAAATGAACGCCAAGAAATTGAAATGCTCCAGCAATTAATTACTAAATCTGAGTTCGAAGAATTACCGGATATTTTAATTGAAAATGAACTTGATAGAATTATCGTCGAATTGAAGGGAGTAATTGAGCAGCAAAATTTAAAATTTGAAGATTATTTATCACAAATTAAAAAAACGGTTGAAGATTTACGCCAAGAACTTATCCCCAAAGCAGAAGAAAGAATAAAAATTACTTTAGCTATTCACGAAATTGCTCGTCAAAAAAGTTTTAATATCAGCCCTGATGAAATTGAGAAAGAAATTAAGCGGTATTCCGATTCATACAAAAATGAACCAGATGTTTTGAAAAATTTAAAATCAGAATCAGGGCGAAACTATATTAAAAATGTTTTGTTGAATAGAAAAGTAATTGAATATTTAAAATCACAAATCAATCGCTAATTCTATCAGGAACGACCAATATTTGTAGTGATTAGCGATAAAATTTGTACGATTCGTGATTATGAAAATTTTATATTCATTCTCCGGTCATGGCCATGGTCATGGCATTCGTTCGGCAGTGGTAATTCAATTTTTAAAAAAAATAGGCCATCAAGTTAAAGCAGCTACTTATGCTCAGGGATTAAAAGTTGCCCAAGAGGTGGGACTAATTGATGTAGTTGAAATAGAGGGTTACCGAATGTATTATAATCGCCGGGGGTTGGCAGGCGGCAAAACCTTATTCAAATTTTTTAATCGGAGTCCGGGGGTTATTTTTTCTAATCTAATTAGATTTAGTCGGGTTTTGAATGAATTTCGGCCCGATTTGATTATTTCTGATTTTGAGCCTTTTTCTGCCTACTGGGCGAAATGGAAAGATATTCCTTTGATAAAAATTAACAACCAATCAGTGATGACTTTGACAAAAATTAAAATTCCAGCCGAATTTTACCCTGATTATTTGACCAGCAGAACAGTGGTTGATATTTTTGCTCCGCGAGCTAAATTTAATTTTGTTTTATCCTTTAGCCCGGAATTGACACCGATTAAAAAGCGATATCAAAAAAACAGTTTTCTTGTTCCACCGATTTTGAGAGGAAAAATTTTTTCTCTCCAACCAAAAAAACAAAACTTTATTCTTGTTTATCAAACTTCACCGGTTTATCAAAAAAAACTAATCAAGATTCTAACTCAATTTTCCCAAATACGATTTAATATCTACAATTTAGATTCTGAGTTTTATCCAGTTAATAATTTGCAATTCAAAAATTTTAGCGAAAATGAGTTTTTAAGCGATTTGGCTAATTGTCGGGCTGTGATTACTAACGGTGGTTTTACTTTGATAAGTGAGGCGATTTATTTAGGCAAACCAATTTTATCTTGGCCAGTCCAGAATGACTTTGAGCAAATACTAAATGCGATTTTGCTTGAGCGCTCCAGTTATGGCAAATTTAGCGAAAATTTGAATCAGCAAACATTGGGCGATTTTCTGAATAATTTAGATTTTTATGAAAATAATTTAAGAAATTATCACCAGGATAAAAATAAATTTTTTGAAGAAAAGTTAGGAGAAATTCTGGAGAATATTAAATAGGGACATGAACCCCCAAAATGGGACTGAGAGTAAATATGAGTTTATTATATTGAATTTAGATTTTTTAAATAAATTCCTCAACTTGGCCGGACAAAAAACATAATAACAACGATAGGCGGTGCCAAAACGCGCTTTCCAATATCTTAATTATAATCTAATGGTCATAAAATAGAAGGGGTAATAAGTAAATTTAGAAGGGCGTCCAAAACAGAAACGCCCCTCAATTTAATTTAACGCTTCCTTCCCCCGAGTTGCTTATTGTCGCACCCTGTTCAAGCCACTGAACATAATTGACAGTTGATTAATTGTAATTTTATTTCCTTAATCAAATTATGCTCCAGATTTTTGTCCAACATTTTATTGTCCCCTACCGTCAACTATATCAGAGGCGAGTGTAAAGGCCGTGTCAAGCCATATAACTACCTAACCGAAACTTAATTTTATCTGCCATATTAAACCTTACCATAGTTGGCTGTAA
>JBMFLE010000054.1:0-3059 GCA_049971355.1 Patescibacteria group bacterium | reverse complement strand
CGAATATACGAAAAATTATCCTATGTTTAATATTCTTTTTGTTTTCGCACCGCTCTTGGTAAAATATTTCGTATATTAGTACATTTTCGTATTTCGTAGCCATATGTAAATTAGCTGCTTGTCCTCATTTTACTCATTTTACAGCCGCAATATTTTTGGCGATAGAAGTTATATTTTTTAGATAATTCAAGCTCTTGCTTGGCAGCTTTATTTTTATCTAGAGCAAAGGAATAATATTTAAGGTTATACTTTTCAGCCAAATTTTGGCCAATTTGATTGATTAAGTCAGTATTTTTATATCGACTGACACCCAAAGTGGTAGTAAAAAAATTGAAACCAGTTTTTTTAGCAAATTGGGCTGCCTTTTCTAATCTCATCCGAAAACAAATTTCACATCTCCTCCCACCCTCTGGCTTGTTTTCTAAGCCCTGTGTCAATTCAAACCATTTTTTGTCTTCGCATTTATCAATGATCAGCGGTAGTTGATAAATTTTAGACAATTCTTTGGCTGTGGTCAAGCGTTTTTTATATTCATCTCGAGGATAAATATTTGGATTATACCAAAATAAAGTCAATTCAAATTGATTTTTTAATAGTTCGATCGGCACTAAGCCGCAATTGGCGCAACAAAGATGAAGTAGAAGTTTCATTTGTTTAAAAAATTAGATTTCATTTAATACTTCACTTATTGTCCAATTAAAATAATCCGGAAATCAAAAATCCTAAAATTGCGCCAATAGCCAGGGGCGGCAAAGCAGGTAGTGGCTTTCTTTCTTTACCCATCATTACCAAGTTAATAAAGACAATGCCTAATAAAGTGCCGAGTATAATTAAAATTGGTGGCAAAATTGCGAATTTACACGAATTTGACCACGAATCACACGAAGAGCGAAAAGCCGAAATTACGAAAATCATTGGCAGAGCCAAATCGCCAGTGCCGAGAAAAAGAAATTCACTCCCAGGTTTGATTTCTGGAATTGACTGAAATAGATTCTTGATTTTTGCCGGAATAATTAAAGCGAAAATTACCCCTCGTTCAGCTAATCCTTTAAACATCTTGATCATATGTTTTGTTTTCCAAACAGCAATCAAATCATAAAGAGAAAGAATTAATAAAATAATGATTATTTGCCAGGGAGAGATAACTAAACCCAATGAAATTGCTGCCCAGATAATGGTTAGAGTAATAATTAAATTATGAGTGATAATTTTCGGCCAACGTTGGTGTGACCAAAATAAAATTACGGTTAGAATTAAAGAGGGAATTGAGGTTAGCCAAATATTCAAAGTATAAAAAATGCCGAGAAAAAATAAAAAACCAAAGAAAATTTTATAGGGCATTTTATGTTTTAAAAATTTTAAGGTTAACAAAATTATTGCTGTGCCAATTAAGACAGAAAAAATTAAATCAAACCAAGAAATTTTTTGTTTTGAAATTTGTTCTTGGATAGCTGGCAGTTGAAGAATTTTCCAAGCAGAAAGTAGACCAAAAACCTGGGCGATTAAATAGAAAAATAATTCATTGATTAAGAGTTTTCCTTTTGACATTTTTTGAAAATATAGGGTTTACTTTTTTGGTCGATAATATTTTTTACCCCTTAATTCTTTGGGTAAGTATTCTTGATTTACTTTTGCTCCCGGATAATTATGTGGATATTTATAATCCTGTCCATAACCTAAATCTTTCATTAGTTGGGTTGGCGCGTTTCTTAAATGTAAGGGCACTGGCAGGTTCAAAGTTTTTTTGACATCTTCTTTGGCGGCCAATAAACCCTGATAAGAGGCATTTGATTTTGGCGCATTGGCCAAATAAGTGGCAGCTTGGGCTAAATTGATTTGGGCTTCCGGCAGACCAACAAATTCAACAGCCTGAGCCGTGGCTACAGCCACTAATAAAGCAAGTGGATCAGCATTGCCAACATCTTCAGAAGCAAAAATTACCATTCGTCGAGCAATAAATCGTGGGTCCTCGCCAGCTTCTATCATCCTTGCCAGCCAATATAAAGCAGCGTCAGGGTCAGAACCGCGCATTGATTTAATAAAAGCGGAAATGACATTGTAATGTTCTTCGCCGGTCTGGTCATAGATTAAAGCCCTATGTTGTAAGGCTTCCTCAAAAATTTTTTTTGTGAAATGGTAAACGCCATCTTTATCCGGTTTAGTAATTTTAAGAGAGATTTCTAAAGCATTGAGAGGAATGCGAGCGTCGCCATTTGAAAATTGAATTAAAAAATTCAAAGCAGATTTTTCAATTTTTATTTTATAATTTCCTAAACCACGTTCTTTATTAGAAAGGGCATTTTTAATTATTAGACCAATTTCTTTTGGTCCCAAAGGTTCTAAAACAAAAACTTGGCAACGAGAGAGTAGAGGAGAGATAACTTCAAAGGAAGGATTTTCAGTGGTGGCGCCGATTAAAATAATTGAGCCCTCTTCAACATAAGATAGAAAAGTTGCTTGCTGGGCTTTGTTGAAACGATGAATTTCATCAACAAATAAAATAGTTTTGCGTTGGTAAGCCTTTTGTTTAATTTTTGCCCCCTCAAGAATTTTTTTAATCTCTCCGACGCCGGATTCGACTGCTGAAACTTGAATAAAATTAGCCCCGCTTTTTCGGGCGATAATTCTGGCTAAAGTGGTTTTACCAGAACCAGGTGGTCCCCAGAAAATCATTGAGGGAACTTCATCTTTTTCAATTAGTTGACGTAAGATTTTGTTTTGACCAACAAGATGCTCTTGACCAACAAATTCCGAAAAATCAGTGGGTCGCAGACGGTCAGCGAGCGGTGTTTGATATTTTTGTTTTTCAAATAGATTGGTCATAAGTTTATTAAATCTGTTGTCTAATGGTCCGGTCCTGTTTTATTATAGCAAAGTTTGAAAGGCAAGCAACCGCGGACAAGCGGGTGGGCTACGAACAGATGGGCTACGAAATACGAAAATGTACGAATATGCGAATTTGAACATGAACCCTAAAAATGAGACTGAGAGTAAATTTGTTTTTGGGACTAATTTGATTGACCAAGGTTATAATCTTACTAAAGTACTAATTTGTACTA
>JBMFLE010000053.1:271-3119 GCA_049971355.1 Patescibacteria group bacterium | reverse complement strand
GTGCAGAAAACCGATAAAACTCCGAGATCGGAAGAACTTGTTTTAACCATACTGGTTGTGGTCTATGGTGTTTTTGATGTCTGGCTCATTACTGTTGATTTCTTTGGTTTTAGTCTCATAACAAATTATCGCCTAATGATAATTCCGTTAACGATTATAGGTTTGCTTTACGGACTTTGGGCGCAGAAAAAATTGAAGGCCGTAAAAGAAAATAAATAATATATGAGCAATAGAGAAATAAAAAACCCCCTGATTATTTTAGGAGTTTTGTTAGCGCTAATTGGAGTGGGCTTTGTTTGGAAAAAATTGTTTGCGCCGATGTCAACAATAACGCCTTCCACCATATCGCCAAAAACAGAGACTAAAAAAGAAACTGCTACAGAAGAGCAAAGAGAGTTTAAATTTTCTTGGCAGGAAGATAAAGGCGTAAGAGCTTCTGATGGCAGCGTCCCTTTTGCCCTGAAATTAAACGATGGAAAAATTCGACTTTATTATTGTGGGCCGGCCGGCATTATTTCAGCCATTTCCTCTGACGGACTGAATTTTCAAAAAGAAAGCGGGGTTAGAATTGCTCCTCTTGGTCGTCCTGGCGATCCAGAATCAATGGTTTGCGACGCAACAGTTGTTAATTTACCGGATGGCCAGATAAGAATGTATTACAAAGGCGCCACTGGTATGGGCGGGCCGGGTCAATCTGTCCATCGGATTTATTCAGCTATTTCATCAGATGGCTTAAATTTTAAAAAGGAAGGTTTAAG
The DNA here is from genome assembly GCA_049971355.1 of Patescibacteria group bacterium. Taxonomy (GTDB): domain Bacteria; phylum Patescibacteriota; class Patescibacteriia; order UBA2591; family UBA4787; genus JBMFLE01. The sequence goes on along the minus strand of JBMFLE010000053.1, from coordinate 2,361 downwards.
AATTGATTCCCAAAAAACAGGCGATAATGGCTGGGCTTCGGTTCCCGAAGCAGTAAAACTACCAGATGGCAGAGTTAGAATTTATTATGTTTCCGCCGATCCTGAAGCAAAAGGCGGGATAATGTCAGCCATTTCCTCTGACGGACTGAATTTTCAAAAAGAAACTGGCGTTCGCTTAAAAGGAAATTTTGTTGACCCAGCAGTGATAATTTTAGCTGATGGAACTTTTTGGCTGACCGCAGTTTATAATTGCGTGCCAGAAAAAGAAAATTGCTCGCAAAAGAATGGCTTTTATGGCTTTTTTTCAAAAGATGGTTTGAATTTCACCGGTGGCCAACTAATTTATCCGGCCTTTGGTGTTGATCTTGACCCATCGATTATAAAAATCAGTGAGAATACTTACCGAATATATTATGGCGAACTTGGCGGCCCGGGCGTCCAAGCCGTTAAAAGCATTACTGTTAAAGTATCAAGTTATTAAGAATAGAGGTTGAAACATTAAAACAAATTGCCCAAGCAAAAAATGAAAACTAAATTTTTAATTATTTTAATAATTGTTATTTTTGCCTTAGCTGTTTTGGTATTTAGCTTTCTATTACCGGCTTTTTGGCAAAAGGACGTTTATTTAGGAAATTTTCATACTCATACCACTTGTTCTGATGGTCAAAATACCTACGATGAAATGGTAGAAGAAGCAGTGAGGCTTGGATTTAAATTTTTGGCCATAACTGATCATATTGTTTGTGAAGAAACTTTTAAAAAATGTCAAAATGAGAAAAGAATCCTATGTATTCCTGGTCAGGAAATAACTACCCCTAATGGGCATATTCTCGCCTTAGATTTAAAAGAGGCTATCCCTCAATTTTTGTTTAGCCCAGAAATAGGGACAGAGGTCTGGCAGGATATTCTAAAAAAAGGCTTGGGAATAGAAATACCTCTAGAAGAGGCAGTTGAGAGCATCCATAATCAGGCCGGATTAGCCATCGCCGCCCATCCAATGCAAGGAAGTATTGGAATAGAAAAATCTGAACTTGGAAAAATTAATTTCGATGCAATGGAATGTGATCACCCCTCATATAGTCTTTTTCAAGCTCATAAAGCTGGGGCTACTTCAGAAGAATTTAATATACCCTGCGTTTTCAACTCCGATGCCCATCAAAAACAAGCACTAAAAAGTATGTATAATATATGCCAGTTAAAAGAATTAAGCAGAGATGGAATAAAACAGGCTATTAAGGATGGTAAATGTAAGAAATATGAGCCGCTGTTAGTAAAGATATCGAGGATTTTAAATCTTTCCTATTTTGGAATAAGAATTTATAAATGAAATTAGCAAGGTCGATAAAAATTAATTTTTTTTAATAAAATTTAAAATGCAAATCTTTGGAAAATCTTTAAAAGAATATCTAAAAGCTTCAGCAATTTTCCTGTCGATTGTTTTTGTAATTACTTTGATTCATCGCGCATTGTTTATCTCAAAAACTCTTCCTCTTGGTTCAATTTACTTGAATCTTATTGACTATCTTAAAATGTTTCTTATAGGTTGGGCTGGTTGGTCAGTGGTTAGAAAATATGATTTTAAGTTAAAGCACGTTTTTGTAATCGGCTGTTTATTTTTTATCTTAACTATTGCTTGGACTTTGCCTCTTCTTTCAGAAATTTTTACATTTTATGGGCTGATCTGGATAGGGATTTTAAATTTTGTTGTTGTAACCTTGATTGTTTTATTCGGGGGCTGGTTGGCTAAAAAAATTAGCAAGAAATGAGAGTAAAAAAAGAAATCGAAATAGACTTTTATTAAAAATGAAAACTAAATTTTTAATTATCTTAATAGTTTTAGTGGGCTTGAGTTTAAGCGGAATTTTAATTTATAAAAATTTTTTTGTTTCAAAAATCAGGACAACAGAAAAGAGGGTTGAAAACATTCCAAACGTTGAAGAAAACCTTCCAAGTGTTGGAGAAAAATCACAAAAAGAGGAAATAACAGGAGGCGCATCTGGTTATTACAAAACAGCAAAACAGCCGCATTTTGGCGGAGGAGGGAATGAAAGCACGGATTTTGCCACAATGAAAGAGTTAGGGATTCGTTG
>JBMFLE010000053.1:0-261 GCA_049971355.1 Patescibacteria group bacterium | reverse complement strand
TTTTGACGGCAATTACCCTATAGCTTTTGAGATGAGAGAAAATCCAAAAACAATAACAATTGACGAGTATGTTAAAAAAGCGCAGGAAAATGGGCTATTAATTTATTTTGTTGTAGATCCCGCTGGTCCGCCTTGGTCAGCAAAGGAATTTGCCAATTTTTTAAAAGCGATGGTTGAGCGCTACGACAAAGATGGGATAGATGATATGCCGGGTTTGATTTATCCGATCAAACACTATGAGGTTCTTAATGAGATTGAAAT
>JBMFLE010000052.1:0-3209 GCA_049971355.1 Patescibacteria group bacterium | reverse complement strand
GTTTTTAATTCTTAAAGTGGCAGTGGCTGAAGTGGCGCCGCCAATGCCAATTACATCCAACCGAGCTGTTGGTACCGTTGTCCCAATGCCGACATTGCCAGAATTCGTTGTCCCAATACCAACATTGCCGCTTGAATCAACAGTGAAAATAGGTTCTTCACCAGCATATCCATAGCTTCTGATTTGGAAGAGATTGACAACTGGCGGGGTAGTGTGTGCAAGATCTATATATACCTTTCCTCCTCTCACATGTAATTTCCCTACCGGTTCCGTTGTCCCAATGCCAACGTTACCATTATCTAAAACAGTCACATTTTCAGTTAAAGCACTGTTTTTAATTCTTAAAGCGGCAGTGGCTGAAGTGGTGCCAGTGCCAATTACATCCAACCGAGCTGTTGGTGCCGTTGTCCCAATGCCAACATTGCCAGAAGAAGTTATTACTAATCGCTTTTCACTATTGGTCTCAAAATACAAATCGCCTGTCCCAGCTGGCTGATAAATTCGAGCTGTTTCCCCTGTCCCGCCGGCTCCTTTTGCCCGTAAATAAATAGCTGCTGCATTACCAGCGCCAGTAGCGATAATTCCTATATTACTTTCACCAGATCCGGAATGTGCTTGCATTTCTTCGCCACTAATATAAAGCCTGAAGGGCGACGCTGTCCCAATCTCAATCGAACTTGTCCCAATCGCAATGTCTCCCCTTTTATACTGATTAATAAAAGCAGTATTAATTGGTGGATTGACATTGTCGCCAGGCGGAGGAGCTGTTGGCTCAATCCAAGCCAAGACAAAATTAAAAATAAAAAACAAAAGACTAAAAATACAAATTAAAGACGCAAAAATGCGCCAATTAAAGACTCCGAATAGTCTCAAAAAATCTCGACCAAAAAGAGACAATCGGAGTTTTCCTAATTTTCTTCTTAACATATTTACCTCATTACGGGGTTATCTGCCCAACCTAAATCGCCTTTGGTTGGACAAATCCACCCCCTTACAAATTGATTATTGATAATTGATTATTGATAAAATTGATTATTGATTGATTATTGATTATTTTTTAAATTTCCACTTTTTGGATTCGGTTTTGACAATTTTTATTACCTTATTTATCTCTAAGGGTAATCTATCTATCTTTTCCTTAATTTTCCGATATTTTTCTTGGCTAATCAATTTTCTCTTTCTGGCCTTTTCCGTCCAATACCAAGTTTCATAAAGCGAACCGCGAGCGTAATAAAGCCCCGCCCTCTAAGCACTTATTCTTTTTTTAAGTGCTCTCCAAGCACTACCATATAATTTAAGTCTTCTCTCACGCAAGCGAGCATCTTTTTCAAACAAATAAGCTTCGTAATAAATTAATCTCCATCCTTTCCTTGATGTTCTCTGGGATTCTTCTTTTTAAATCATTAGTATAACCAATATAAAAATTTGGTTTTTTGTCTCTTTTTAAAATATAGACATAATACATAAAGCATAGAAGGCGGGGTGGTCGCCGACGGTCTTTTTAGCGAACCATTCCCATTTTTCAACCAGAGCCCAAATTTCGTCAGAAAGCTCATCGGCTAATTGAAAAACTGGCAAGTCTTGAGGGGAAACAATTTTCTTCTCCTTCTTCACTGATAATTTATCATTGAAAATTAATGATTGATTCTCGGCATAAAATCTCCCCCAGTCAATCGAGCCGTCCGAATTTCTGTATTTCTCCAACTGCTCATCAGAAATCATAAAATTGATAAATGATAATTGATTATTGATTAATGATTAATGATCAATGATTATTGATTAATAATTTTACAGATCATCTAACGTGCATCACTCCTTGTTCGCCTCTTTGACGATGCTCTGACTCACTGCAATAAAAGACATAGTCACCTTTTTTTGTTGGCGCAACAAATGAAATACCACGTGCCTCGCCTAAGGTTATGCCCAGACTAACATTAGAAAGAACCGGGTCCTCAAAAACCAAACGATGGCTCGAACCAATTGCTGTTAGAATTAAAGAAACTGTTTGACCTGCCTTGACTGTAAACTCTTTTGGCTTAAAGCCAGTTGGACTAATAGTCATCTTAATCACACCTGATTTTTCTGATAATTCCTCAACCTTTTCTGGAGCCAAAGGGGTGGTTTTTTCTGGTTTTTCTGGATTAAACTCACCCAAAGGTGATTTTTTTAATTTTGGTTTTTCTGTTTCAGGAATAGGGACAGACATCTCTAACCTCCCCTGTCCTTCTTCTAATTTAGTTTGCGGAGTTTTCTTTTTATAATTATAACTTGCCAGCCAAAAAATTAATCCTAAAACCACTAAGATAATAATAAATAAAAGAATTCCTTTTTTGTTTTCAGACAATGTTTTATTATTCATAAAAAACCTCAATAAGCCAGAACCTTTTATTGTAAAATACGGCTTTTGGCTTTTAACTTTTTAAAAATTATCCTTTATCAGTATAGCAAAAGCAAAAAATAAAAAAATACAAAACCTGTGGATAAATCAGAAGCAAGCACCTTTATCACACCTTTATCAATGAATTAACGGGTTAGTGGGTTGGCGAGTTAACTAAAAAGAGGGGCCCTCGATTGACATCGCAAGGCCCCCAATGCTTTTACCTTACAACTATAACCTTGTGGATTGCCTTCGTCTGCCTGTCGGTTCGAATGAAGTAAATACCCCGTGAAATACCCCGTGGAAAATTGCCTTTTCCAGCGAAAACCTCTCGGCCATTAACATCAAAAATCCGGACTTCTTCTTCGAGCCTGAAGTGCCTGAGATCTCTGGATAGACTGGGCCAGCAACGTTGGGGGGTATTATCTTTCTCAGTATTTTTCTCAGACAGAGCAACACCGGTGGCAGCAAATTTAAAGACTTTCCTACCACCAGCAATATAAATCCCATCGTTGCCGATCGCTGGCGAATACAAACAGACGCCACCACAATCATACTCATAAATGAGCTCACCCCCACTTCCCAGAATCTGAAATTTCCCATCACTCGTGCCATAAACTATCCGATCATTACCAGTAATCGCTGGTGAAGAAAATCGGTTCCTGGCGCGGTGAGTCCAGATTAAATGGCCTGCAGTATCAAGTCCGCGGACAAAACTGTCATAAGCGCAGTAAATAATCATAGAATTATTAACAGCTGGTGAAGTGGAAGCTAAACCAATACTCTCAGTTTTTCGCCAGAACAATTGGCCATCAGCATGGTAACTGTACAA
>JBMFLE010000051.1:0-3218 GCA_049971355.1 Patescibacteria group bacterium | reverse complement strand
AGAGGAATTTTCATTTATCTTCAATTTTATCGATACCAATTATTAATATTTTAGGTCCGAAAAATTGAACTTTACCCTATAGTACCTTATCAAGGTTCAACCTTGGCAACTATTAAATTTATTTAAAATATTTGATGACAAAAATCCCACGGCCGTGGATTTTTTGTCATCGGACGTGATGTTCGGTTAATTAAGTTAATTGTAGCTGTCGGGGTGACACCCCGTCAAAATTTCTTCTTAAGAGGATTGGTATGGGGGATTCTACTACAGGGCAAGCCTCGCTTTTCAATGCAGTAGTTGACAAAAAGGAGAGTTTTTGTTAATCTGACAAGTAGAGAAACAAGGAGGTCTGATGAGACGAAGAAAACGAGTTCATATTATTTGTCCGGTTAATCGCAAAACAAAGTATATGAATAAAGAAATTCCAAAAAAGTTTGAAGGAGGGTTAACCGAAGAAGAGACGAAATTGGAGGAAATTAGGGAAGAAAGAAAGAAAATTGAAGAGGAATTACGCAAATTATTAAGGATACCACCTGAATTCTTTAGAAGTGTTTCAAAATTTTTTAAATTAACCGAAAAGGAGTACGAAAGGGTTGTAAGAATATTAGAAGAAAATCCTGAAATTGCCGAGAAGATAGCTGAATTAGAAAAATTGTGGTTCGAAGAAAGATTAATTCAGAAGGAAAATAAGAAATAATATTTAATTCTCATTGAGATTTGCCCAATAGAGAAATGCCGAAGTTTTTGGAAGAAATAAAAGTAATCAATGAAAAAGGACCAGATTTTCTAGTCCTCTTTTTGATGACAGAAATTTAATAATTTTCTTAAAGATAGTTTCTGGGAGTGATAGGAAAATCACAAAAATTTTAATTAATCTAGAGAATTTTTTCGACCAAAAAGATAGTTAAACCTAAAATTGTGGTTACTCCACTGATTAACCAAAATCTCATCACAATTTTTGGTTCTGGCCAGCCAATGGCTTCTAAGTGATGATGAATTGGCGTTGAAAGCCAGATTTTTTTATGACGAAATTTTTTTGATAATATTTGAATAATAACTGACAGAGATTCAACCACAAAGAGGAGTCCAATAATTGGTAAAAGTAAGAAATAATTAGTAAACATTGCCAAAACTCCCAAGGTGATACCCAAGGACATGGCTCCGGTGTCACCCATAAAAAATCGGGCTGGATAAATATTAAACCACAAAAAAGCCACTAAAGAACCAATAATTACGCCACAAAAAGTCGCTAAATCATATTTACCTTGAAAAAAGGCAATAGCTCCATAAGCGCCAAAAGCAGTTAAAAGTGTCCCGCCGGCCAAGCCGTCAAGACCATCAATTTCATTAACTGAAAAAGCGGTGGCAACAATGACAAAAATAAAAAGTGGAATGTACCACCAACCAATATTAAAATCTCCAACAAAAGGAATATGAATTAAATCCCATTGTAACTTTGAAAAAAACCACCAAGCGCCGACTGCCGCAATTAAAGTATAAAGAATCAGACGATGACGTATTGTTAAACCGCCACCCCTTGGTCCAATTCTTTGGATATTTAATAAGTCATCAACTAATCCAACAATAGCTGAAGCAACTAAAACGCCTAAGGGCAAGAGTGTTTGGCCGCGGCTTAAAAAATTTAGCTGTTCGAACAAATCGTATTTGGTTAATTTTGCTAAATAAAAAATGCCAATTGTTAAAACTGCAGTTGTAACCCAGACTAAGAGTCCACCTATAGTTGGCGTGCCAGATTTCGTCTGATGTAGTTTTGAATAAATTGGTGCTGATTGTTGGTCGCGAATTTGTTTACCCAATTTGTATTTATAAAGAAAATGTGTTAAAATTGGTGTCCATAAAATAGTGATAGTAAAAGCTAAGGTGGTTAAAACAAAAAATTTTATAACATTGAATAAAATCATAATTGCTAATAGGCATTAAAAATTAAAACAGCAGCGATTAATAATATGATTTGAATACCAATGGTGCTGATTAGGAGCAAGTCAAGTAAAAATTTATTTCTCTTTTCGTAATTTTTATAGATAAATGGAAAATTGATAGCTAAAATTATTAAACCATAAAGAGGTAGGCGTAAAAGTTTTACCCAACGTCCAGTTGAATTAACGCCAATTAAAATATTGGGGGGCTGTCCAAACTTTCGCATTTCCAGCCAAATATAAACCAAATTAAAAATAATTATTAATAAAGAAAAAAACAAAAAACTACAGATTTTTTTATCGCGCCAAAATTTTGCCCCTTGAATTTGTCTTAAAGTTTGTTCTAAACTCATACCAAATAAAGCTTGCTTTTTTGAATTGTTGAAATTAAAGATCTTTAACAAAATTTATCAAATTGCTTCAATTTTTTGGATTTCGGGTATTTTCTCTTTTATAGTTTGTTCAATCAAATCTTTTAAAGTTATTTCCGCCATTGGACAGCTGGCGCAACCGCCAACAAGTTTTACTTTAACAATTCTATTTTTTTCGTCAAATTCAACTAATTGAATATCACCCCCATGAGATTGAAGTACTGGTCTAATTTCATCTAAAATTTTTTCAATGTTTTCCTTTTTAATCATATATTAGTAGATTACTAATTGGAAAATTGGAAATGAAGTGAGCCCTTTTGTGAGACAATTTTCCCGCTTTTAATAATTTAGTTTGGGCTATTTGAAACGGTTGATAAAATAATCCTAACCCACGAATTTATCCGAACGCTCCGAACTTACTTTAATTTATAAATTATTCGTGGCGTTCGGATATGTTCGGATTGTTTGGATGATTTTAGTTTATAAATTATTCGGAGCACTCGGATAACGTTCGGATTGTTTGAATGATGTTAATGTAGCTTTGGTCAATCAAATTAGTCCCAAAAACAAATTTACTCTCAATCCCATTTTTGGGGCTCATGTCCAAATTATTTAAAACCTGCGACTATTCGTATATTATTAATCGTAGCCAATTAAAAATACTTGACAAGCTTTTAAAAAGTGTTATATTAACTCAATATTAAAATGTTAGATAGAAAATTATGGCGCATAAAAAGGCAGGTGGCTCAACAGCTTTGGGTCGAGATTCTGAAAGTAAAAGATTGGGGGTTAAAGTTCAGGACGGGCAATTAGTTAAGCCCGGGATGATTATTGTTCGTCAAAGAGGAACTAAATTTAAGCCCGGACCTAATGTTCGAAGAGGGAGTGATGACACACTTTTTGCTGTGGC
>JBMFLE010000050.1:0-3340 GCA_049971355.1 Patescibacteria group bacterium | reverse complement strand
AATTAAACGAAATGTTTAAGACTATAAAAATTTTAAAGAAAAATAACTATTCTCGCCAAGAGATTGTTGCCTTATTAATGACCGAACCGCCGGGAAAATGGTTAAAATGGGCGAGAAGATTAAAGTAGCGCCTCGATTTTATATCAGAGACATTCGTCAAGTTTTGGCTTATTTAAAAGCGACTAATTTACAATTAGGTATTTTGGTCAGCTTCACAAGAAATGGCGTAATATTTAAACGTGTTATAAATATTCGTAGTGATTAGTGATAAGATTCGTATGATTAGTGATTATGGATATTAAGTTCATTCGTCAAAATCCAAATTTAGTTGAAGAAGGTTGCCGAAAAAAGGGCGTTGATGTTGATATTGATGAAATTTTAAAATTAGACCAAGAGAAGAGGGAAGTGATAATTAAATTAGAAAATTTAAGAGCTGAGCAGAATAAAATTAGCAAAAAACCAAGTGAAACAGAAATTATCAGAATGAAAGAAATAAAAAAGGAAGTTCAAGTATTAGAGGAGAGTTTAAAAAATCTTGATGAGGCTCTAAATCAATTAGTAATGCTGGTGCCAAATTTGCCTTTGCCAAATGTGCCGGAAGGGAAGAAAGAGGCGGATAATGTGGTTTTGCGCCGGGTCGGTCAAAAGCCAAGATTTTCTTTTAAACCCAGGGATTATTTAGAATTGAATAAAAAATTGGATTTGATTGATGTTGAACGAGCCGGCAAAGTTTCTGGTTCAAGATTTGGTTACTTAAAAAATGAAGCAGTGTTTTTGGAATTTGGTTTAATTCAATTAGCTTTTGAGATTTTAACAAAAAAAGGATTCATCCCAGTTGTTCCGCCAGTAATGATTGGCGAAAAGGCCATGAGGGCAATGGGCTATTTAGATCGGGCTGCGGATGAAGTTTATTATTTACCTCAGGATAATTTATGTTTGGTTGGCACCTCTGAGCAATCAATTGGCCCAATGCATATGGATGAAATTTTATTTGAAAAAGATTTACCAAAACGTTATCTTGGTTTTTCAACTTGTTTTCGGAGAGAGGCCGGTTCTTATGGTAAAGATGTCAAAGGGATTATGAGGGTTCATCAATTTGATAAAGTGGAGATGTTTGTTTTTTGTCGGCCAGAAGACTCAGAAAAAGAACATCAATTATTGTTAAAATGCGAAGAAGAATTAATGCAGGCCCTAAAAATCCCGTATCGAGTGGTGAATAATTGCGCTGGTCAATTAGCCGCGCCCTCAGCCGCCACTTATGATATTGAAACTTGGCTGCCCGGTCAAAATTGTTATCGTGAAACCCATTCGACTTCAAATTGTACTGATTTTCAGGCTCAAAGATTAAATATTCGCTTTCGCGACAAAAATAATAAAATAAAATTTGTTCATACTTTAAATGGTACAGCCTTTGCTATTGGCCGAACAATTATTGCTATTCTAGAAAATTATCAAAAGAAAGATAGTACTATTATAGTTCCAAAAGTTCTTCAAAAATATATTAAAATTAAAGAGATTAAACCACGTTTCAAATAAAGAAAACAAAATAATAAAAAGAGGCACTTTGATTAGCCTTTTTATTTTTACTTGCAATTCTATTTTTTTTTGCTAAAATTACCTTAGAGAATGGAGAGGTGCCAGAGTGGTCGAACCCCGCACTATATAATAAATTAAGTGCGGGGCAGGTGGGCATTGCCTGTTCCTGATTTGTCTAAAATTTATAAAATTTTAGTTACAAATCGTCATGCCTTCAGCAGATTTCCCGCAGGGGTGATAATCCCGCTTAAAACGGAAGGATGCGAGAGTGGTTTAATCGGCGTGCCTGGAGAGCACGTATACCCGAAAGGGTATCGAGGGTTCGAATCCCTCTCCTTCCGCCAATTTCTAATTTCAGCGTTTTTGAGGGTTGTTGCCTCGCCCTCGCTTTGCTCGGGCTCGGCATTTGCGACGATTTTATACGGATTTTTGAAATCCAAAAACAATTTCTGCCCGCTCAAACGGAAGTTCGAACCAATCTTTTTTAAAAAATCCCGACCCTGTTCGGGATTTTCTTGCAAAGCGATAATTTCGGCTTGTTTTACGGAGTTTATGAATTTGGCGGCGAGTTCGAACCGATTATTGTCCCGCCCTCTAAAACCAGTGTTTTCTCTTTTGATTTGAATAAAGCAATTACTTTTTTGTTTGGTAGTTAACTTTGCTATACAGTATAGAGGGCGGGGCGAGATGATCGCGCCTTTTCTTTCTGCTCTTTTTCCAGTTCATTTAACATCCAATCGGCGCAAAATCATCAGGCAAAGAAACCCCGCCCTTTAATCTAAATTCAATCTTCGTTTTAGATTTCGCCAAGCGCCACCATATTGTTTCAGTTTTCTTTCTCTCGCCCTTGCTATCTTTTCTGACTGATATGCTTCATAGTAAATCAACTCAATCTCATTATCTTTCTTGTGTTCAAAAATTCGTCTTTTTAAATCCTCTGTATAGCCAATATAATAATGAAGATTAGGTCCGTTTTTAATTTTTAGAATGTAGACATAATACATATTTTTCTATTTTATCACAAAAAGTATAAAGAGCGGGGTTTCTTTGAAATAATCGGTTCGTGCTTTCCTTCGTAAAATTCGCCGTTGTATCTTATCAATCCGTAATAAAAAGGATTTTGTAAAAGATATTGATAATTGGAAACGGAAAGCATTTTTCCTCGCCGGCCTTTCAAGCCGAGATCATTGATAATCTTTCGGATTTCTTTAAGCGTGTATTTTCCAGTGGCGTAAATCTCAAAGGCTTTTTTGATAAGCGGGGCTTTTTCTTTGTCCACATAAATCTGTTTTGTTTCTTTGTTATTGAGATAGCCAAGAGGAGCCATTTGAGGCCATAAACCTTGCTTTAATTTTTGCCGATGACCTCTCTTTATATTTTCCGAAAGATTGTCAATGTAATATTTTGACTGCCCAAAAGCGATGGATAACATAAACTTGCCTTGAGGCGTGTTTTCAAACCAAAAAGTCGGGAATTTTAGCTCTTTGATAATTCCAGTATCCACAAGATAAATGATTTGTCCGCCATCAACGGAATTTCTCGCTAATCTATCGGGGTGCCACGCTAAAATTCCCTCTGCTTCGCCCGCCTCAATTCTTTTCAGTATTTCAGCGAAGACAGGCCGGCCTGGCTTTTTGGCAGTCTGTTTTTCAACAAGAATATCAACAATTTCTAAATTTTCTTTTTTTGCCAATTCCTTAAGTTCCGCAATTTGGTCCTGAATACTCCGCGCTTGCTTGTCTTCGCTGTCCGTTGACTTGCGGGCGTAGATGAAAAACTTTTTGGTTTGATTTTCGTTTGTCAT
>JBMFLE010000049.1:0-3524 GCA_049971355.1 Patescibacteria group bacterium | reverse complement strand
ATCGCCAGACCAAAACAGCGGGGAAGCATTAAAAGACCAATCTTTTTTACGGCTGGATGAAAATAATTAAAAACTCCTTGCCAGCGATAACCTGTTTGATAAAGACTGGGTAATTGTACCAGATAATGCAATAAGGAGCCAAAAACCACACCCCAAGCCAGACCGATTGGTCCCCACCAGGGGACAAGAAATAAAATTCCGGCAATAATGCCTAAATTATACATTACTGGTGCCAAACTGTAAGCAAAAAAGCGACGAAATGAATTTAAAATACCGCTAGCCACATTGCTTAAAGTGAAAAATAAAATCCCGATCAATATAATCCTGGTTAATTGAATGGTTAAATTTTTCATTTCAGCTCGAAAACCAGGTACTATCAAATTAATAAATAGTGGCGCAAAAATAGAAAATACAACGGCGAAAAAGAAAATAACAGTAAATAAAATATTTAAAACTGAATTTGCCACCCGCCAAGCCTCGTCTTTATTCTTTGACCAAACTTCTAAAAAAATCGGGATAAAAGCTGACGATAAGGCGCCTAAAACCAAAGTATTGAAAACTAAATCAGGCAAACGAAAAGCGGCATAATAAGCGTCCAAAATTTCGCCTGCCCCGAACTTACTGGTCAACAATCGGTCGCGCAATAAACCAACCAGTCGACTTAAAATAGAAAAAATGGCGATAATAACTGCTCCACCACCAACTGAATTAAATAATAAATGCTTAGTTTTACTCAACATAATATCAAGTATTAAGGACAGACGTCGTCTTTACAGGCGGCTACTAATAACAGAATTGGACTATCAAACAACAGGTTTATTCTTTTATTCTTCCGCTCTTTTTTAAATCTTCATAAATTGCCCCCAAAACGCCGTTAATAAATTTTCCTGAAGCGACTCCGCCAAAAGCTTTAGCCATTTCAATTGCCTCATTAATGGCTACTTTGGGTGGCGTTTCCTCAGAAAAAAGCATTTCAAAAATACCAATACGCAAAATGTTTCTATCAATTAAAGTAATTTGTTCTAACGGCCACTGGGGAGCATATTTTTTGGTATAATTATCAATTTCAGTTAAATTTTTAGTTATCCCATTGACCAAATCTATTGCCAATTTCTGTTTTTCATTTAATTCCGGTCCAAATTCTTTGATATTTCTTTCTAAAATTTTCTGACCCCCTTTCTCAATTAAATTTTTATCAAAGCCAAAAAAATCAAACTCATAGAGAGTCTGAAGGGCAATAGTACGACATAAATGTCTACTGGCCATAATAAAAATCTAAAACAGATAATCTTTATTTATTTTTGAAATTTATTGTTTTTTGTCTGTTTTTGTTTTCTTTTCTTTAGTTATCCTTGATTTAATCACCTCTCTCCCAGCGTAAAATCCACAAAATAAACAAGCTCGATGGGGGAGAATCGGTTTTCCGCATTGTGGACATTTTGAAAGACTGAATTTAGATAAACGATATTGGTATTGTCTAACCCGTTTTCTACTTTTACTTCTTTTTTGGGTTGGTAGGGCCATAAATTTATTAAACTATCCTAACGTTAAAACATTAAAACATAAATTTAAAATTGTCAAGTCTGTGGATAAGTTGCCAAAGTATCCTCTATAGTATCTTTACTTTTTTAATAATTTAAATATACTAATTAATAACGGAAGAAAAATCAGTCAAATTTCGAACGTGTCCGAACCCCCCAAATAAAAGCTACGAAATACGAAAATGTACTAATATACGAATTTTCGTATATTCGTATTTTTTAGTATTTAGTAGCCCTATGTTCGGAGTGTTCGGATAGATTTGTAGGTTAGGATGATTTTGATGAGCTCGAATAATCTGATAAGAAAAATTGTTGCTATGTTAAATATTCCGGGGTAGCTCAATGGTGGAGCGGCTGGCTGTTAACCAGTAGGTTGTGGGTTCGAGTCCCACCCCCGGAGCCAGATAGGAATCTTTTGAAAATTTATATCTTTTTGCGCCTCGCGCCCTCCCTTCCTCCAAATTGCTTTGCAATTTGGAGACCTCAAAGGGCGGCGCTCGGCGCTCAAATTGGGCAAATTTTCGAGTAATTTTTCGCCCTGCGGGCAGAAAAATATATTTTACTTTTTATGAATAGGTATTTTATTTACATTCGCAAATCAACTGATGAGGAAGATCGCCAAGTACTTTCTTTGGAAGCGCAGGAAATAGAATTAAAAGAACTTGCCAAAAAAGAAAGATTAGAAATTGCTGGCGTTTTTAGAGAATCCCAAACTGCTAAAGAACCGGGTCGCCCGATATTCAATGAAATGCTTTCGAGAGTTGAAAAAGGCGAAGCTAATGGAATTTTAGCTTGGCATCCGGATCGCCTGGCTAGAAATTCAGTTGATGGTGGAAAAATAATTTATCTCATTGACTCTGGAAAAATCCAATCGCTAAAATTCCCTACTTTTTGGTTTGAGCCAACCCCTCAAGGAAAGTTTATGCTCAATATCGCTTTTGGTCAATCAAAATACTTTGTTGATAATCTTTCAGAGAATACCAAAAGAGGACTACGTCAAAAATTAAGACGGGGCGAATGGCCGGGGTATGCTCCACTCGGTTGTCTCAATAATTTAAGAACTCACACAATAGTTAAAGACCTAAAGAGATCTCGGCTTGTTAAAAAACTTTTTGAATTATACTCCAGTGGAAATTATTCTCTAAAGGATTTACAAAAAATTATCACTGCTCAAGGTCTATTAAGCCGGAATGGAAAACAATTATCAATATCAGTTATTCAGAACATTTTACAAAATCCCTTTTACTATGGAGTTTTTAAATATAACGGCGAATTCTATCAAGGAACTCATAAACCAATAATTTCAAAGAAACTTTTTGATGTTTGCCAAAAAGTTTTGAAAGAGAGATCACAACCAGTGAAAAGATTAGAAAAAACTCATATTTTTCGGGGACTATTAAGATGTGGCGAATGCGGTTGCGCAATAACTTCTGAAGTCCAAAGAGGTCATATTTATTATCGCTGTACCAAAAAGAAAATCCCCTGCTCTCAAAGATATGTCAGAGAAGAAAATTTAGTTGAGCAAATTTCAAAAATTCTTCAAAGAGTTTCTTTACCTAATTCTTGGACCAAAAATATGATCGCCAAACTTGAAGAAGAAAAACAGGAGAAAAATCAAGCCGACTTTTCTTTTGCTCAAAATCTGAAAAATCAAATGAGAGATTGTGAAGAGAAATTAGACAAACTTTTAGATATCTATCTTTCTGGCGCAATTTCAAAAGAAGAATACAGCCAAAAGAAACAAAAAATCCTCAATCAAAAGGTTGAGATTTCAGAAAAATTGAGAGATTTTGAGCAAAACGGAAATAGGTGGCTCGAACAGGCTAAAAAATTTATTTTGACCTCAAATGAAGCTAAAATTGTCGCCTTGAAAGGAACTCTGACAGAAAAACGGGAATTTCTTCAAAAGGTCGGCTCGAACATCATTTTATTAAATCAACAAATAAAATATTTTCCACGCTCCGCGTGGAAAATACTCGAAAA
>JBMFLE010000048.1:0-3977 GCA_049971355.1 Patescibacteria group bacterium | reverse complement strand
CATTATACCTCATTTTGGTAAGGTTTTTTATGGCAGAACCAATATCCTTTCGGTTATATTATTTATGACTTAATGCGAAATCTTGACTTTTTGGTCAGATCTGATAGAATTATAACTAAGAACGCTACAAGGAGGAAATGTTGAAGACGATAAAAATAGTCGGTGTTCCTGGAGTCGGCAAAAGTACCCTTATTGCCAAGCTGTTAAAAATTAACCCGAAATTTAAAAGTGCTAATTACGCTGATTTTCTCCAGCGAGCCAGCGACTTAACGCGCGACCAGCTGTATTTGTCCGCCCCCGCCAACTATCGATTGGCAGATAAATTATTTAAAAAATTCCTTAAGCGGTACAAACGTCGTAATATTCTGATACTAATCGATGAACATCTAGAAATCGGCGATTGGCAAAAATTAACCCGGGCCTATCGAGAAGAAAATACTATCGGCATCATTTTCTTAATCGCCGATCCTCGGGAGATTCTAAACCGACGTGGCAAAGATAAAACTAGATATCGACCGATTCAAAGTCTGCAAGAAATTAAACAGAGTCAACAAAAAATTAAACACACAGTCGAACAACTGGCCCAGAAACTAAAAATTCCACTTTTTGTCCTCGAAAACAAAAATCTGAAAGAAACCGTTCGGTTCGCTCTGTGTTTTATCCGACAGATAACGGGAGGATGACGATTAAAAGTCTCCTCCCTTTCTTATAATATTATGTAATATTATGATGTTGAATAATTTAATTTTAAAATTCAAACAATACCAAATCAGTCGGAAAATTAGACATGGCAAAATAAAATTGGTTGACGACATTGATTTAAAGGAAGATTGGGTATACCATCCTTTAATGAAGGAAATAAGAAAATTAGTGATTCCTTTGGTTGAAAAACGATTAAAAGAGAGTGATATCTTATTTGACCCCCAGGATTTAGAACACCAAATTTTATTTAGACTCACAACTTTTTCCCCGATCCAATTGTTTGGCTGGAAATTTGCTAACTCCTTAAAAACCCAAATTAACAATTGGACTGATATTGAACGCCTTAAAGTCGAAAACTTTTCTCTCGATCAAGAAATTTTAAATCAAGTGCTGGAAGAACAATATTTAATCATTGCTGAAAGGATGAAGGCGGTAGAAAAAATAATCCCCCTTGATCACGCCTTTCGAGGATTATTTGGAAAAGCCAAAGACCTGAACCGTTACCGTCGACTAAAATTAGAAAAACAAAACGGTAAAATTTGGGCCATTGACGATAATGGTTATCAACGGGAAATTGAATTTAAAAGAATCGATGAGACAGATATTATCTCTGTTTTAACCGGCAGTTTTCATTATATTCACAATGAACGCTCTAGGGGCGAAACTTTCGCCTTTTTCTTTAAGGGCGACCAATTGCCTTGGGGTGTTGAAACAACAGAAAAAAGTTGTTACTCAAGGCCCTACAAAAAATTGGCCCTCTTGGCCAACGGCATTCATCCGGACAAAGCGGTGGAACTGACACGATATTATACTCTACCCGGCTCGCCGATTAATTCAATTTCAATAATTGACAGCTTGGTTAGAAATTATTACGCACCAACTGAAATTGAAGCCCTGATGACAGCCGTAATGCCTACTTACGCCAAAACCAAATCCTCAACCATTGCCGGCGGTATAAATAAGTTATTATTAGTGAAGCCCCTTAAACATCAATTTATAAAATCGAAAATTAAAAATAAAGCCGTCTGGCAGCACGCTACCAAACGCCTTATTTCTCAATTGCGATATCACGGAGAAATTCTAACCAGTCATCCCGAATTTCCTCTCTACCCAACTTTTGAAGTTTATATTACAATAAAAAAGTTAAAACTTAAAAAATTGCCAGAATTACAAAATAAAGTAATTAGTTTTCTATGAAACCGAAAATCTTAATCGCCACTTCTAATCCGCACAAACAACAAAAATTAAAAGAAATTGTCCGCGGTTTTTTTAAACCAATTATTTTGACTTTGCCTAAAATTCAAGAAAAAGGTAAAACATTTCAAGAGGTGGCCGAGCACAAGGCAAAAAAATTTTCAAAATGGTTTAATGGCTGGGCAGTTGCCACTGACGCCGGGAGTCGAATTCCAGCCTTAAAAAATTGGAACGCTCTAAAAACCCGTCGTTTTACCACCGGTGATGATTTTAGGCGGATGAAATTGTTATTGAAAATGATGAGAAATAAAAAAAATCGAACTGTTTATTGGGACGAGGCCCTAGCCGTAGCTTATAAAGGAAAAATAATTTTTGCCGTAACTGCCTCAGCTATGCCAGCCAAACTGCAAAAATTTTATGACCCCAAAAAATACGAGAAAGGACATTGGTTAGATAGTTTATGTTCATTTCCCCAATTCGGCAATAAAAATTTTTTTGATTTGACTCCGACCCAAAGACGAAAAGCCGAAGATTCTTGGACAAAATTAAAAAGAGAATTTATTAATTTTTTTAAAAAATATCCCCCCTCATAAATAAAGACCGTCTACTAAATAACGTATTTTATTAAACTCAAAAAATAAAAACAAAAAACCGAGCACGGAGCTCATTATTCTCTCGTCATTTAGATTCTGCGAATTAATAATTATTTAATCATAATCTCTCTGTGTTTCTTCAGTTCTTGGCGATACTCTAAAAAGAACTGATATAATTGCGGCTCTCTCTCCTTTAACTCTTCGATTTCTGCTTCGGTAAATATTTTCCTTATATTTTCACAAACTTCTTCAGAATTATTAGCCGCATGAATTAGATTCTCTAAGGCCATTTCTTTTGTAATTTCCTCTTGTTGAGGGTGCTGACCTTCTCTTAATAATTCTAAATCTTTTTCGGAAATTTTGAATTTCTTAACCTTAAAACTTGCTCTAATCTTGTCCTTAAATTCTTGCGACTTTCATGGCGTCTGCTTCTGATTTTAAAAGCAAACAAATTGATGGTTCTTCGGTCAAAAATTTTTCTAAAAATGGATAATAATTTTCTTTTAACTTTTCTCCATAAATTGCGGCCACTTGCTCCTTTGTCAGTTTAACCATCTTATGTTTAATAATCTCTAGTCCTTCTTTTGGTACTTCTTGAATAATATTGATATCCAAAAATTGCCTTATCGCATCCGGCTTTAAGACAACAAAGGCATATTTATTTGTTTCTCGGGCAGATTTCATATCATTTAGATTCAAAAAGACGCTTGTATTGTTTAGGTGTAAATCGTTGAACGCCTAAATGAACTGCGATATTTTTAAATTTTCTCCGACTATCTTTTTCTAATTTGATTCTTAATTCTTGGGGATAAAAACGCAATTTTTTCAAAGCTTTTATCGAGACGAAAACAATTTGTTTTAAAACTTGGCGTTTTTTTGCTAATTCCGGATCATAACCTAAATCTAGTTTTCCGCCCATTACTTTACCTAAAACGTAAAACTCAAAACTATGCAAATTAGGACTAAATAATTCTTTGAGATAAAGTAACCTCAGCACCTTAATTTTAAGACAACTTTCTTCGGCAACTTCACGTTCAGCAGCGGTAAATATATCCTCATTTGGCTTGATCCCCCCTCCCGGCAAAATATAAACATCTCGGCCATTTGGCTTTTGCTGGCGAACGACTAAAACCTTACTGCCGCGAATAATAATTACTCGAGCACTAAGACCGATTTTCTCTTTTTGTTTAACCATATATATTATTTATGTAGAATATAATAGCGTTGTCCCCACCTTGCCAAACAAATAGGGGTTTAAGATAATGAAGTTGGTGTTTAAAGGTCGGACTTTAAAACAAACCAACTAATCATTAATCTTAATAACCCCTATGCATAAGAATACCAAATTAACACCCATCTTGAGAAGAGAGGTTTATCAAAAGTTTTGCACTGGTCAGTATTCATTGAGATCCTTAGGCAAGCAGTATCACGTTGATAAAAAAATCATTAAAAGAGTAATTATTCGTGGCAGAATTGGTGATTTTACGG
>JBMFLE010000047.1:0-4069 GCA_049971355.1 Patescibacteria group bacterium | reverse complement strand
CCTTTTGGGAAAATTGAAAATATGTCAAAAAGAAAACCAGCAAAAATGGCCAAGAATAAAAAATTTTTTTTATCAAAAAAATAGCAAATAATTAAATAGCAAAAAAGTAAATTTAAATATGATAAAGCCCCAAAATGGGGCAAAAAGCTGAACTGAAAAAAAAGAAGAAAAATCAAAATTATACAATGTAATAAAATTTTCATAAATTTCTAAGGTATTGGAATGACCACAATTCTTAAATCAGCTGGCGAGATTAAAGGTTTAACAATTGCCTTTTGAAAGGGGGTATCTATTTTTTTCTCAATACTTTCTACCTCGCCAATAATCAAGCCGCGCGGTATCTCGTTTTCTAGCCCGGAAGTTATCAGATAATCACCAACCGCAATATCTTTATCAACAGGAATCAAGTCTGCCTCCAAAATCAAGTCATATTTTCCCTGAACCAAACCAGAAGTTACTTTAGCTGTTGAAATCCGTTCAATATTTTTCGGTAAAAAATCGACACTAGTTGAAAAATGATTATTCAAAATTGGAACAAAATAAGAATAATTTTCTTCCGCCCTTAAAATTTTTCCAACCAAATAACCATCGTCGACCATTACTGCTAACCCTGGCCTGAGATTGTCTTTAGTGCCACGGTCAATTATATACCAATTAAAGCCAGCCTCTAATTTTTGACCAATAATATTAGCTAAAACAAAATTATATCTTTGGCGATTTAAAAATTTTAGCTGCTTTTTAAGAAAGACATTTTCTTGAAATTGAGTTTTTAAAGAAATATTTTCTGCCTGAAGTTGCAAAATTTTATTTTCTAAATTTTTATTTTCTTGAAGTAAATCTCTCTTAATAAAAATTGGTTTTAAAAATTGAATAGTTTTTAATGCCTGGCTATTTAAGCCAACAATAACTTGTTTAAAGAAATCCCCTAAAAAATTTAAAAATCCTATTCTTAATAAAAAAAATAAAACAATAAATATTAAAAAAAATATAAAAAATTTTTTAGAAAAATTGACCATAGTCAGTTAAATTTTTAATTTGGATAACTTTAATTTTAGAAGAAAAAATCTTGTCAAATCTTGGTATATATATTTTTTCAAAACCTAATTTTTCTGCTTCGCGAATTCTTTTCTCTAGATTACTGACTGGCCGAACTTCTGCCCCTAAACCAACCTCGCCACAAGCTACGGCTTTTGGGTCAAATGATTTATTTTTATAAGCAGAGATAATGGCTAAACAAACTGGTAAATCAACGGCTGGCTCACGAACCATAATTCCGCCAGCAATATTCAAATGGATGTCATAATGACCCAAATTCAAACCGCAACGCTGGGTCAAAATTGCCGTCATCAATTGCAAACGATTAAAGTCAAAACCAATTGCCCGACGCTGAGGATAACCAAAATGAGTTGGGGTAACCAGGGCCTGAACTTCAACTAAAAAAGCACGGGTGCCCTCTAAAATCGCTCCTGCCACTGTCCCGGGTAAATTTAAATCACGGGAAGCCAAAAAAACTTCAGAAGGATTTTTAACCTCAATTAAACCTTTTTCTTGCATATCAAAAACCCCAACTTCATTAGTCGCACCAAATCTATTTTTAACTGCTCGCAATAGGCGGAAATTATGAAATGGGTCACCTTCTAAATAAAGAACCGCATCAACTAAATGTTCTAAAGTTTTTGGTCCAGCCACTAAACCCTCTTTAGTAATATGACCAATAATAAAAATTGGGATATGATTTTTTTTGGCTATTTCTAATAATTTTGCTGTACAGGCTCTAACCTGATTGACACTACCGGCCTCTGATGGCAGGTTGGAAAACCACGTTGTCTGAATCGAATCAATGATCGCTAAAGCTGGTCGGTATTTTTCAATTGTTGCGCAAATAACTTCAATATCGGTCTCGCCTAAAAATTTTAGATTTTGAGCTGAAAGATTCAAACGATCAAGTCTCATCTTGATTTGTTCTGCTGACTCTTCTCCACTAACATATAGAACATGATTTGTAATTTGTTTAGACCGAGTAGGAGAGGAACCGAGCGCGTCAGCAATTTGCAGGACTAAAGTTGATTTACCAATGCCTGGTTCGCCACCAAGTAAAACTAAAGAGCCGGGGACGATTCCTCCACCTAAAACCCTATCTAATTCTTCAATCTTAGTTTTAATCCTCGGAAATTCAGCACTTTTAATTTTATCAAACCCAACTACTTCGCCGGCTGCGACTGATTTTTTAGTTTTTAATTTTTGCTCTTTATCTTCCAATTGTTGTTCCAGGCTTCCCCAGGCTCCGCATTCCGGGCACTGACCTAACCATTTCGGAAATTGAGCATCACATTTTGAACAGACAAAAATTGTTTTAATCTTTTGAGACATATAATGTATTCTAATAAATATCAAATAAATGTAAAGTAAGAAAGGAGAACAGGTACTCTTAATAATTTCTATTTTCTAATTTCTATTTTCTAATGAATCAATTCTTTAATTTCCAAATTTTATAATTTCCTAAAAGAAGCCATTTTCTTTGTCATTGCGAGGAGCGAACGAAGTGAGCGACGAAGCAATCTCATTCGTTATGGGATTGCTTCGGTCGTCCGCCTAAGGGCGGACTCCCTCGCAATGACAGAAAAAGGAGATTGCTTCGGGCTAAAGCCCTGGCAATGACAGAAAAGGAAGTCATGGCGAGGACTGCGAGCCCGAGCGTCAGCGAGGGCGAAGCAGGACGAAGCAATCCCTTTCTCCCTTTGTCATTGCGAGGAGGCTGAAAGCCGACGAAGCAATCTCAATTCTCGATTAAAAACGAGCGCAATTCCTTATTATCAATAATCGGAAGCTTAGCTCCGAATATCAGCTTTCCGATCCGAATAAATTTTTATTCAATTGCCCTTTAATACTCTTCTCTTAATTTCTTGAATTTTAGTAAAGTCTTTTTTTAAAATTTTTCTCAAATTCCCGCGACGAAAAGCGGCAGCCGGATGATAGGTAGAAAAAATTTTCAATTTTAAATTTCCAATTTCAAATTTCTTATAACAACCATGAACCTGGGAAATTTTTGTTTTTGGATACCTGAGGGGCCTCGCTTCGCTTGACACCATCCCTTTTCGGGCAACACCAGATTCGCCAACCGGCAGATCAGTGCTGGGTCGTCTCGGTATTGATGATTTATTAAATTTTCCTATACTATCGCCGGCTCTAAAGCGAAATCGAGGAACCAATCTATCAAACATCCGAGAGGAAAACCAATTTAAAGCCAAAGCGCCTAAGGTAATAATTAATTTAGGTTTTAAAATTTTAATTTGTTCTACTAACCACGGTCGACATTTTTCAATTTCTTCTTTTTTTGGCCTTCGATTTTTTGGTGGTCGACATTTAACTACATTGGTAATAAAAACCTCCTGACGTTTTAAATTCGCTATTTTTAATAATTCATCTAAAAATTTACCAGCCCGGCCGCAAAATGGTCGACCCTGTTTATCTTCTTCTTTACCTGGCGCTTCGCCAATAATTAAAATTTTCGCTTTTAAGTTTCCTTCACCTGGCACAGCTTGAATCCGTGTCCGCCAAAGCGAACATTTCTTACATTTTTTTATTCGCAGAGCTAATTTTTTTAGAGAATTTGACATAAAGTTATCCCCAGTTTTCCCCCGTGTCAAGCCATATAACTACCTAACCGAAACTTAATTTTATCTGCCATATTAAACCTTACCATAGTTGGCTGTAATTTTTTATCAATTTCGACCTTTTGGGAATCTTTTTTAGCTTGGTACTCGTGGTAAAGTTTAGTAGTTAGACCATCAATGTATCTTTTTAGTTTAGCTGGATTGAGTGTGAGGTAGAGATTAGTCAATTCTTTTCTCTTTTCATCTGAAATCCAATCCGATTCGATGATTCTCTGATACGGAGTTTTCGCTTTTTCGTATTTTCGATGAATCTTCCCTTTTTCTCGCACTTTTTCTTTTAGTTTTATCACTGGTTGAAAAAAGTTTTGGTAAAGTCGCAATGCCCAATAAATCTCATTGATAATCATTAACTCATATTCTGTATCATATCTGAGATTACCAAGAAAAGACCTGAT
>JBMFLE010000046.1:0-4172 GCA_049971355.1 Patescibacteria group bacterium | reverse complement strand
CCTTAGACTTACGGCATCCCGGGTTTTCACCGGGAGAATCACTACTCATGCCAGCATTCTCACTTCTAGCCACTCCATCCCGATTTACATCGAGACTTCACCGCGGCTAGAACGCTCCCCTACCGAAGGTACCACCTAGTACCTCCATCCATCTTCGGTAGACCATTTAGTTCCGATCATTGTCGGCGCTAAACTTCCATCTACCCAAAGGTAGACTATTCAGGTGAGCTGTTACGCACTCTTTAAAGGATGGCTGCTTCTAAGCCAACCTCCCTGCTGTATTGGAAGTTTAACGACCTTAAAACACTTAATGGTCATTTAGGAACCTTAGATGGGATTCTGGGCTCTTTCCCTCTTGCCGAAACCAGCTTATCCCGGCTCGGCTGACTGCCCCGCAGTAATTTGTGGCATTCGGAGTTTGACTGATTCATCTCGCAAAAGCTCGATAAACCAATCAGTAGCTCTACCTCCACAAATTTTAACGGGACGTTATACCTAAATATATTTCGGGGAGAACCAGCTATCTCCGGGTTCGATAGGCATATTACCTCTAACCACAGATCCTCCCATGCCATTTCACCGGCAACGGGTCCGGGCCTCCCCCTCCAAGACGGAAGGTTCACCCTGTCCATGGTTAGCTCACCCGGTTTCGGGTCCTCGCTAAAATCCTTTGCCGCAAAGCAGCAGCGCGCTTATTAGCACTCGGTTTCCCTTCGCCTACCCTAGAACATCTAGGTTAAGCTTGGAATTTTAGCGAGACTCGCTGGCTCATTCTTCAATAGGCACGAGATCAGGCGGTACCGTCTGGTACCTCCCTTTCTCTGTTTGTTAGCTAATGGTTTCAGTGTCTATTTCACTCCCCTTATCGGGGTGCTTTTCACCTTTCCCTCGCGGTACTAGTTCGCTATCGGTCAGTTTGGGTATTTAGCCTTGGATCGTGACCGACCCCGCTTCCTACAAGGTGTGCCGTACCTCGTAGTACTTGGGAAACTCACTGGCAAAATTTTTCTTTTCAAGTACGGGACTTTCACCCTCTATGGTTGGCTTTTCCAAGCCATTCCTTTAAGAAAAATTTTGCCGTCTGTGAGTCCCGCAACCGGAGATACCAAATGGTACCTCCTTTAGGCTTTTCCGCTTTCGCTCGCCGCTACTAACGGAATCTCCCAGGTACTATACAGCACCTGGTTTTTTTGATTTCTTTTCCTCTGGGTACTGAGATGTTTCAGTTCCCCAGGTGCCCCTCAAGTACCAAAAGGTACCTGATTACTTTGCTTTCGCAAAGTAGGATTACCCCATTCGGAAACCAACGGTTGATAGCGCCTGCTGACGGGCTTACCGTTGTTTTCGCTCGTATGCAAGCGTCCTTCTTCGGCCCAAACTGCCTAGGCATCCACCATTAGCTTTATCTCTCCCATCATTCTTACTAATTTTTTCCGATTTTTAAAGGTGCTTTCCCCATTGATGGGGTGGACTCGACCGGATTTGAACCGGTGACCTCTCCGGTGCAAGCGGAGTGTTCTACCAACTGAACTACGAGCCCACTAAGCGAATTTTTTATATTTTGCTGTTAGGAGAGCTGTTAGGCAGCTTCCAATGTTGCTTTATGAAGATTTAATAGCCATTGTATTAATTATTTTAACATTCACTTGTAAAAAGTCAAGAGTTTTTTTATAGTAAAATTATGGGAATAAAAAATAATCATTTTATATTATGGTTTAATCAAATCGATAAAGAAGATCTTGTTTTAGCCGGTGGTAAAGGTGCTAATCTTGGCGAGTTAACCCAAGCCAACTTCCCAATCCCTTTTGGTTTTGTCCTTAGTTCTCAAGCCTATTTTTATTTTATTGAAAATTCAAAACTTAAAACCTTAATTAAAAAAAATTTGGAAAATATAAATTATGAAAACCCCATTGAATTAAAAGAGACTTCAAAAAATATTCGGCAATTAATTTTAAAAGCGGAAATTCCCGAGAAAATTATTAAAGAGGTATCTGATGCTTATCACAATATATTAATTATGGAAAATAGATATTTAACTAAAAAAAATAGTTTTTTGGCTAATCTAACCGCAAAAATAAAAACAATCTATAAAAACCCATATGTAGCAGTAAGATCATCAGCTACCGCCGAGGACCTCCCCCACGCTTCTTTTGCCGGTCAACAAGAAACATTTTTAAATATTGCCGGAGAAAATAATTTAATTCAGACAATAAAACGCTGTTGGGCTTCACTTTTTACCGAAAGAGCAATTTACTATCGCCATCAAATGAATTTTGATCACTTCAAAGTCGGTTTAGCGGCCGTGGTTCAAAGAATGGTTAATTCAGAGAAGTCAGGAATTGCTTTTTCTATTGACCCAATTGATAATGATAAAAACAAAATAATAATTGAGGCAATTTTTGGATTAGGCGAATACATTGTCTCTGGTAAAGTAAATCCTGATCATTATGAAGTAAATAAAAAATCGTTATTAATTTTAAAAAAAGAGATTAAATTTCAAGACCAAATGTTAATAAAAAAAGGGGGTAAAAACGTTAATATTAAACTCAATAAAGCTTTTGGATCACAACCTAAATTAACTGATGAAGAAATTATCAAGATCGCCCTTTTAGTTAAAGATATTGAATGGCATTATTTTTTTCCTCAAGATATTGAATGGGCTATTGAAAATAACCAAGTCTTTATTGTTCAATCACGGCCGGTAACGACAATTAAAGATCAAGGAGAAATTCCTAAAGGGAAAATTGCTAAAAATCAGCCAATTCTAATGGGAAACCCGGCCTCGCCGGGAATTGCTGTTGGTCCGGTTAAAATAATTAAAAGCCCCAACGAAATTAATAAAATTAAAAAGGGTGATATTTTAGTTGCCCCCCAAACCAATCCTGATTACGTGCCGGCAATGAAAAAGGCCGCCGGTATTGTGACCGAACATGGTGGGCGCACTTCTCACGCTGCAATTGTTTCTCGAGAGTTGGGAATTCCAGCTATTGTCGGCGCTCATGACGCGATTAAAATTTTAAAAGATGAAAAAATAATCACTATCAATGGTTCAACCGGGGAAATATTTAGAGGAAAGGTAATTTTATTAAAGAATCAAGAATCAAAAAAAGCTGTTAAAATAATTAAAACGATTACCAAAGTTTACGTTAATTTAGCCGAGCCAGATAGAGCTGAAGAAGTATCAAAAATGAATGTTGATGGAGTTGGTTTGTTGCGAGCTGAATTTATTATGGCCCAAATTGGAATTCATCCTAAAGAATTTATTAAAAAAAACAAAGAATATGTTTTTATCAATCATTTAAAAAATAATTTATTGAAATTTGTAAAAGCCTTTAATCCCCGGCCGGTAATTTATAGAGCCACCGATTTTAAAACCAATGAATACCGAAATCTATTAGGCGGCAAAAATTATGAACCCCATGAAGAAAATCCCATGCTTGGTTTTCGTGGAGCCAGCCGTTATATTAACCAGCCGGATGTTTTTAAAATGGAATTGGAAGCAGTAAAAAAAATCTGGCAATTAGGCTATAAAAATTTACATTTAATGATACCTTTTGTGAGACTCCCCTGGGAAATAATAAAAATTAAGGAATTAGTCGATCAAACTGGTTTAACTTTATTTAATGACTTCAAACTTTGGATCATGGTTGAAGTCCCATATTGCGCCTTAAATATTGACGATTTTTTAAAAGTTGGAATTGATGGTGTTTCAATTGGCACTAATGATTTATCAATGATGTTGCTGGGCGTTGACCGTGATAATGAATTAATTTCCTATATCTATGATGAAAGATATTCCGGCATAATTAAAATAATTCAAAACGTAATTGAACGTTGTTTAAAACATAATGTAACCGTCTCAATTTGTGGACAGGCGGTGACTGATTACCAAGATATTCTAGAACCGTTAGTTAAAGCTGGTATTACCAGCGTCTCTGTTAATCCAGATGCAATTGAAAGAACTCGCGAAACCATTTATCAATTGGAAAAAAAGTTTGTTAAAAGATAAAATTTATGGCAAAGATAAAAAAAATCCAGGCGCGAGAAATACTGAATAGTGCCGGTATGCCAACAATTGAAGGCAGATTGACTTTAGATAATGATCTAACAGTCTCAACCTCAATTCCATCCGGCTCAACCATTTCTAAATTCGAAGCAGTTGAATTAAGAGA
>JBMFLE010000045.1:0-4190 GCA_049971355.1 Patescibacteria group bacterium | reverse complement strand
AAAAGATTAGTAATTTGGTAAGAATCTTTAACTATTTCAAACAGCCCAAACTAAATTATTAAAAGCGGAAAATTGTCTCACAAAAGGGGCTCACTTCAAAAATAAAATAAATTATATGATAAATCTCTCTAATTTAAAACCATTTCCCAAATCAAAAAAACGACCCAAGCGAGTTGGCCGAGGCGATTCTTCTGGCCACGGCACATATTCTGGTCGCGGTCAAAAAGGCCAGCGCGCTCGTTCAGGCGGAAGAAAAGGTTTAAAATTAAAAGGTATTAAATCAATGATTAAGAGAATACCTAAGTTGGGCGGTTTTAGAAGTATTTATCCTCGGATGGCAATTGTTAATTTAGAAAATATAGAAAAGAAATTTTCTGATAATGATCTGGTTACTCCTGAAAAATTATTAGAAAAAGGTTTGATAAAATCAATAAAGAATGGTGTTAAAATTTTAGGACAAGGCAAATTAACAAAAAAATTAACTGTAAAAGCCAATGCTTTTTCAAAATCCGCCGAAGAGGCAATAAAGAAAGCCGGCGGAAAAGTGATTAAGATATAAATTATATGTTTAATAAACTCAGAGAAATTTGGTATATTAAAGATTTACGCAACAGTATTCTTTATGTTTTGGTTATGTTAATTATTTTTAGAATTGCTGCCCATATCCCTGTTCCTGGCATTAATATTGCTAATTTAAAAGACTTTTTTGCTAAAAATGAAATTTTAGGACTATTGAATATGCTTTCTGGCAGCGCGATGGCAAATTTTTCAATTGTTGCCCTAGGTGTCGGTCCTTATATTACTGCCTCTATTATTATGCAACTTTTAACCATGATTATTCCTCGACTTGAGGAATTATCTAAAGAAGGTTCAGCTGGGATGCAAAAAATTAATCAATATTCCCGAATTTTGACTGTACCCCTGGCCATTCTTCAGGCCTATGCAATGATAAATATATTCACTCAATCTGAACAACCAATTATTGCCAATTTAAGTCCGATGAATTTAATAACGATGATTTCTGTTATGACTGCTGGGACAATTTTTCTAATGTGGTTAGGTGAATTGGTTTCAGAGAAAAGAGTTGGCAATGGTATTTCTTTAATTATTTTTGCCGGCATTGTGGAGAGAATCCCGCTTTCTGTTCAGCAGGCGATTGTTACTTTTAATCAGGCCCAACTTATGAATATGATAATTTTTGCTGTTTTGGCTTTAGTGACTATTGCTGGTGTGGTTTTAATTACCGAGGGACAGCGTAATATACCCGTTTCCTTTGCTCGTCGAATTCGAGGTAATCGGATGTACGGCGGCCTGGATACATATTTGCCTTTACGAGTCAATCAAGTTGGAATGATTCCAATTATTTTTGCCATATCTTTAGTTTTACTTCCAACATTGGTTGGTCAAATTTTATTAAGATTTAAATTGCCATTAATTGTTAGTTTTGCCCATTATTTGATTAATCTTTTCCAAAATCAGCTTGTTTATGGAATAATTTATTTTCTTTTAGTGGTGGCTTTTACTTATTTTTACACCAGTATTATTTTTCATCCGCAGCAGATTGCTGAAAATTTACAGAAACAGGGTGGATTTATTCCTGGTTTACGTCCCGGTCAATCAACTGTTGATTTTATCAATAAAACCAGTAGTCGAATTACTTTAACCGGAGCCCTATCATTGGGTTTAATTGCTATTTTGCCTTTAATTACTCATGGTGTTTTTAAGATCTCGGCTTTTACTGTCGGCGGAGCCAGTTTGTTGATTGTGGTCAGTGTTGTTTTAGAGACGATGAAGCAAATTGAAGCACAGCTAACAATGAGGAAATATGAAGGCATCTAAAGTTGAGAGTTTAAGATAATTTATAATTTAATTTAAAGAAGGCAATAAAAGATGACCAAAAAAGAGAAGGAAATTCGGAAGTTAAAATTGGCCTTAATTGGCCGGCCAGGTTCTGGCAAAGGAACACAAGTTGAATTGTTGCGTCAGAAATTTGGTTTAATTTTAATTCCCTCACCGGGAGATATTTATCGTGACCCAAAATTTCGAAGAACGAAATGGGGAAAAATTGTCTCACCTTTGGTTAATCAGGGGAAGTTTGCTCCAAATGAAATTACCAATCAGTTAATGAAAGAAAAAATTTTTAGTCTTACTAAAGGGAAAAGAGGTTTTATTTCTGAGGGGTATCCTCGGACCTTAAGCCAGGCTAAATTTGCTGACCAAGAAATCGGCCTTGATTATTTGATAAATTTGAAAGTTCCAGCAAAGGTGATAATTGAAAGGCTGTCCGGTCGCAGAATTTGTCCAAAATGCAAGACTATTTATCATCTGGTGACGATGCCGCCAAAAAAAGATAATATTTGTGACCATTGTCAGACACCTTTGATTCAAAGAGAAGACGACAAACCTGAATCAATAAAAAATAGATTGAAAATTTATTATCGAACGGCCAAACCAACAATTGAATATTATCGTCGGAAGGGTAAGTTAATTGAGGTTAACGGCAATCAGTCAATCAAAAAAGTTTTTAAAGAGATAGTTCACGCCTTATTAAAAAATTATGATTCCAATTAAAACAAGTGAAGAAATTGAAATTATGCGCCAGGCCGGAAAATACCTGGCGCAAATTATGAGAGAAATAGCTCGGCAAGTTAAGCCGGGCATTTCCACTTTTGAATTAGATGAATTAGCTGAAAAATTAATTCGACAAATTGGAGCTGAGTCGGCTTTTAAAGGATATTTACCCGATACTGTCCAGCCTAATCATCGGAGCGGTTATCCGGCGACGCTTTGCACTTCGATTAATAACGAAGTAGTTCACGGTATTCCCAACAAAAATCGTTTCCTCAAAAATGGCGATATTGTTGGCATTGATTGCGGATTGAAATTGAAAGGTTATTTTTCAGATATGGCTATTACTTTGGCTGTTGGCAAAGTTGGTCCAGCAGCTAAAAAATTGTTAAATGTAACCAAAAAAGCACTTGATTTGGCAATTAAAAAAATAAAACCAGGGATTCATCTGGGAGACGTCTCATTTACTATTCAAAATTATGTCGAAAAAAATAATTTTTCGGTTGTTCGCGAACTTTCTGGCCACGGGGTTGGCCAAAAATTACATGAAGAGCCAACTATTTTAAATTTCGGCAAACCAAGTACTGGTCCGATTTTAAAAGAGGGGATGGTTTTGGCCATTGAGCCAATGGTCAACACTGGAACCTGGCAAATTAAAACTTTGCCTGATGGTTGGACAATTGTTACAGCTGACGGCAGCTTATCAGCCCACTTTGAACATACAATAGTTGTAACTAAAAATGGGGCGAAAATTTTAACTAAATAGAATTTAATTGTTGAGTTTTGGAAACTCAATAATATCACGACGATCGCAACCATATTCCGCCCCTTGATTTCAGCGGCCATTAAAATAATTGGTAACAGTCACCCAAACAGATCTCAAAGTTTACCCCCACACCAATGTATTGGTGTGGGGGTAAAATAGCAGGGGCGGGAATCGAACCCGCGACAGCACGCTTATGAAGCGTGTGCTCTACCTCTGAGCTACCCTGCCACTACTCCGCTAAAGCTTCGTAGTGCGAGATTGCTAAATTAAACTAATTTACTTTAGCGGAAAAGAAAGGTCTTGTCTTTCATAGTTTTAGGCGAAGAAGGGCCCTAGTTGCGGGGGATGGATTCGAACCATCGACCTCCAGGTTATGGGCCTGGCGAGCTGCCTCTGCTCTACCCCGCGTCAAAAGCACTGAATTATAGTAATTTCCACCGAATAAATTCCTTTCATTTTATTTATAAACTAAAATAGAAATTTTTATGCAAAAATATTATATCCCAAATTCTTGGCAATGTCAATAGTCTGTATAATCAGCCACTATATTTTTTTAATTTAAATTTTAAGAGGCGGCTAAACCGCCCCTTTTTCTTCATCGAGATTTGCGTTTTGGTTTACTAAAGGGTAAAGTTCAATTTTTCGAGCCAGACAGATTAACGGTTTAAAATAGTGTACCGGCACAATTAATCCAGTGGTCATCATCATCTCTTCCGTTGATTTAGTCGACATCATAATCATGCCGACTAATTCTCCTTTTAGATTGTACACACCGGAACCTGACATTCCTGGGCAGAATGGACCATCGATATGATAATAAGTAATCCCGTCTGGGTAATTAACCGCTGCACTCAAA
>JBMFLE010000044.1:0-4484 GCA_049971355.1 Patescibacteria group bacterium | reverse complement strand
AATTAGTACTTTAGTAAGATTATAACCTTGGTCAATCAAATTAGTCCCAAAAACAAATTTACTCTCAGTCCCATTTTGGGAGTTCATGTCCTTTTTTTAAATTTTTGAAGTGCATTAATTGTTGCCCTAGCATTGGCAATTTTATTTTGCGAACCGAGCATTTTGGCAGTAATATTTTTAATTCCAGCTAATTCGGCAATGATTCTGATTACCCCGCCGGCAATAATACCCTTGCCACGCACTGCTGGCCGAAGTAAAATTTCAGCCGCCCCATATTTTTCTTTAATCCAATGTGGAATAGTATCATTAATAATCGGAACCTCAATTAAATTTTTTTTCGCTTCTTTGACTGCTTTATCAATAGCAATAGCCACATCCGAACCTTTAGCAACGCCAATCCCGACTTTGCCCTTTCTATTGCCCGCTGCCACACAGGCTCGAAAACGAAGATTCTTACCACCAGCAGTGACTCGGGTCACTCTCGCCAAGTCCAAAAGTTTCTGCTCGAATTCTTCTTCAAGCTCAACCTCTGGCAGATTTTTTTTCTTGCGTTTTTTGGCCATAGAATTGATTACTAAATTAAAATTTTAACCCTCCCTCTCTTGCTCCTTCAGCTAAAGCCTTCACTCTTCCGTGATATTTGTATCCCCCGCGATCAAAAACAACCTCTTTTATATTTTTTGCCAAAGACTTTTCGGCAATGAGTTTGCCTACTTTATAAGCAATACGTACTTTATTAGACATCTGCCTATCTTTTTCTTTGGCGATTACTTCTTTTTGTTTGTTTTTAAACTCAAAATCGCTAGTGCTGACTAAAGTTTTGCCCCTCTCGTCATCAATCAATTGAGCATAAATATGCTTATGGCTGCGAAAAATAGAAAGCCGGGGCCTTTTAATGGTGCCAAAAATTCTAGCCCTCACTCTTTTGTGCCGTCTCTTTCTTTTAATTACTTTAATTTTTTGTAAATTTTTCATAAAGAGGCAAACTAAATATAACATTAATCTTCGCAACAAATTAACACCCCATTTCTACCCCCCCGTTCCAGTAGTACCAACTGCTTTCTTGCCCGCCTTTTTTCTAACCACTTCTCCAAGATATCTGATACCTGTGCCTTTATATGGTTCTGGTTTTCTTAAGCACCTTATCTGGGCCGCAGTTTCACCAACTAATTGTTTATCAATACCCGAAACAGTAATAATGTCTTTTTCAACATTTATTTTAATTCCACTTGGAATTTTATATTCAACAGGATGAGAAAAACCAATGTTTAAAATTAATTTTTCGCCACTTACTTGAGCACGAAAACCAATTCCAACTAATTGTAATTTTTTTTCAAAACCTTTAGTCACTCCTTCGATCATATTTTGAACTAATCTGGCGAATGTTCCCCAAATGACTCTTTGCTCTTTCTTGTCAGGATTTTTTACTGAAATCTTTGCAGTCTTGTCTTCTAAATTAATTATCACCACCGGATGAATTGATTGCCTCAATTCTCCTTTTGGCCCCCTAACTATAATTAAACCCTGGTCGATTTTAATCTCAACCCCGACTGGAATAGAAATTGGTTTTTTGCCAAGCCTGCTCATATTAATAAATCTCACAGATCAACTCTCCCCCTATTTTTTTCTTCCGCGCTTCTTTATCAGACATTAACCCTAAAGTAGTGGAAAGAATTGCCATCCCATAACCATCTAAAACCTTAGGAATCTCATTATGCTTAACATAAATTCTTCGACCCGGTTTACTAACCCGTTTAAGGTTAGTAATTATTGGTTGTTTATTTTCATCGTATTTTAAAATTACCTTAATTTGTCTAAAATAATTGTTTTTTGCTTTTTTTCGATAAGTTACTTTAGGCGGCTGAAAAATTTCAACCCCTTGAATTAGTTTTTCTTTTTCTAAAATTTTACAAATACCAAATTTAATTTTTGAATAAGGAAAAACCACCTCCTCTTTTTTAGCCATAATGGCGTTCCTAATCCGAGATAACATGTCAGAAATTGGGTCAGTCATAATTTAGATTTAAGATTAAAAATTAAAAATTTGTAACTATCAACTTTAATCTACCAACTACTCTTTCTTACTCCCGGAATTAATCCCCGGCTAGCTAATTCACGAAAACAAATTCGACAAAGATCAAAATCTCTCATATAACCACGGCGCCGGCCACAACGCCAACAACGCCGAACAACTCGGGTCTTAAATTTTGGCTTCTTTTTAGCTCTGACAATTTGTGATTTTTTTGCCATAATTCTTAAAAATTTTAGAAAAATTGGGTAGCCATACTTTCTACTTTTCCCTAAATGGAAATCCTAATAATTTTAATAATTCTAACCCCTTTTCTCTATTTTTTGCTGTAGTGGTAATAATTATTTCTAAGCCATGGGTTTTTTGAACATCTTCCGCTCGTATCTCGGGAAAAATTAAGTGCTCGCGAACACCAATAGAAAGATTGCCAGATTTATCAACCGAATTCAAAGATAAGCCGCGGAAATCACGAGTTCGCGGTAAGGCCGCATTTATTAATTTATCTAAAAAATCGTAGAGGCGATTGCCACGTAAAGTCACCATCAACCCCACAACCATCCCTTTTCTTATTTTAAATCCAGAGATTGATTGCCTAGACAAAGTCTCTATTGGCTTTTGGCCAGTAATTTTTTTTAAACTCTCTTTAACTGAATCAATATATTTTGGATCTTTTTCAGTAATCGCTCTTGAAAGACCAACATTAACAACAACTTTTTCTATTTTAGGCACAGCTAAATTATTTTTATAACCAAACTTTTCCTTCATTAAAGGGATAACCTCTTTTTGATATTTTTGACGTAAATTCATAAAATAATCCTAACCAACAAATTTATACGAACACTCCGAACTTACTTTAATTTATAAATTATTCGTGGTGTTCGGATATGTTCGCCTGCCTGCCGCAGGCAGGGATTGTTTGAATTATGTTATTATTTCTTTACATTTTCTGCACCACCTAACTTTTCGACCGTCAGTTAAAATTTTATAACCAACCCTAATTGGTTGAGAACATTTTGGGCAGACAAACATTACATTTGAAATAGATAAAGGAGCGGGAAATTGAATTCGTTGTCCTTTTTCTCCTTCACGACGGGGCTTAACATGTCTATATAAAAGATTTAATCCCTCAACAATTAATTTATTTTTTTTAGGAAGAACCTTAAGAACTCGGCCTCTTTTGCCCCTGTCTTTACCACTAATAATTTGAACTGTATCACCTTTTTTTATTTTCATATAGATTTAAGTTGACTGAAATCTTTAATCTTAAATCTTTAATCTTTATAACACTTCTGGTGCTAACGAAATAATTTTTATAAATCCTTTATTTCGGAGCTCGCGCGCGACTGGACCAAAAATTCTTGTTCCTTTTGGTTCTTTAGATTTTGAATCTATTATCACAGCAGCATTATCGTCAAATCGAATATAAGATCCATCCTCTCGGCGAGATTCTTTTTTTGTCCGAACAATAACCGCTTTGTAAATCTCACTCTTTTTGACCAAACTATGGGGTAATGCTTCTTTGACTACTACAGTAATAATATCACCCAGGCGGGCATATCTTTTTTTATAGCCGCCGTGAACCCTGATACACATTAATTTTTGGGCTCCGGTATTATCAGCTGATTTAAGTATTGAACGGTGTTGAATCATAGAATTAACATATTTTAATTAATTTCCATCTTTTTTCTTTACTAAGTGGTCGGCATTCTTCAAAAATTACCTGATCACCTATTTTTGCTTCATTCTTTTCGTCGTGAACTTTATATTTTTTGTGAACTTTATATCTTTTATGATATTTTGGATGCTTTTTAATTCTATTAACCAAAACAACAATGGTTTTATCCATCTTATCGCTGACAACAATTCCTTGAAATCTTCTTTTCATAACAATTTATAAATTACAAATTACATAATTATTTTTCATTTAACAGCGTTAATATTTTGGCAATATCTTTTTTAATTTTTCTTATCTCTCTAACATTTTTAGATTGCTTTAATTGAATATCAAATCTCGTCTGACGAAGCCCTTCTCGCAGTTCAGTTAATAATCTTTTTAATTCATCTTCTGATTTATTTCGAAGTTCTGAAATACGCATAGGCGTTTGATTAGTGATTACTTTTTTATAAATTTAGTTTGAACTGGTAATTTATGGGAGGCTAATCTCATTGCCTCTCTGGCTATTTCTTCACTAACCCCCCCAACTTCAAAAAGAATGGTCCCGGCTTTAACCGGTGCCACATAATGATCAACCGCTCCTTTGCCACCACCCATTGGTACTTCAGCGCTTTTAGCCGTTACTGGTTTATCGGGAAAAACTCTAGTCCAAACTTGCCCGCCTTTCTTAAAATAACGAATTATTGCCCGTCTGGCTGCCTCAATTTGGCCAGCTGTAATCCATTTTGTCTCTAAACTTCTTAAACCATATTCGCCAAAAGCCAATTCAATTTTACGAAC
>JBMFLE010000043.1:0-4596 GCA_049971355.1 Patescibacteria group bacterium | reverse complement strand
GCTTTCAGTTTTAAGTCCTTTTCAGGTAATTTAGGCTTGTAATACAGGCTTTGTCTGGAAATTCCCAATTCTCTGGCTAGCTCCTTTTTGCTTTTTGGCGGAGCTGTTTGGTTAATTGCCATAACGACGTCGGATTTTTTTCCCCAACTTCTGATCAACAATCAGTTGGCCAACGATTTTCAAAAGAGCATCTTTTTCTCTTTTCGGTTTGGACAATTCCAGCAGAGTTCCAGAATTCTGACCAGAACGGCTTAAATAGCCATAGATAATTCTGGGTTGAACTCCGTATTCTTTGGCTAAATCAGCCACTCTTTCGCCTTTTTCCTTAATCCGGGCTATGATCTCCCTTTTTTGCTCGGGAGTGAGCGATGGATATCCTTTCATATATTTTCAGAATACCACGGAATACACTCTGTGTCTAATTTTAGGGGTACCTACCACTTTTATTACTTTGGCATTACAAGAATTTATTGACTGCGGAGTGATTTTAGTGGCTATTTTAATTAACACAGTGATTGGTTTTGTTCAGGAAAATAAATCAGAGAAGACACTTGAACAATTAAATCGAATGGTAAAATACCACGCCAAAGTGATTCGTCAGAATGAAGAACACATTATTGAAGGCGAAGAATTGGTCCCGGGCGATATTATCATTGTTGAAGCCGGCGATATTGTCCCAGCTGATGCGCGAATTTTAAGTTCGCATAATTTGCAAGTAGTTGAAGCTGTTCTGACCGGCGAGTCCTCGCCCTCAAGTAAGAAAGAAGGGGTTTTGAAAGAGGGGGTGCCTTTAGCTGATCGAGAGAATATGTTCTACCGGGGGACAACTGTCAGTCGAGGTAAAGCGAAAGCAGTAGTGGTGGCAACTGGATTGAAAACCGAAATCGGCAAAATCGCCACTCTGATTAGAGAAACTGGTGAGACAAAAACACCGCTCCAGAAAAAGATGGATGATTTAGCCCGAGTGATTGGTTTAATTATTGCTGGCACTTGCTTGATTCTTTTTATTGTCGGCCTTTTAAGTGGACGGCCGTTTTTGGAAATGCTTTTGGTTTCTGTAGCCGTGGCAGTGGCTGGTATTCCGGAAGGATTAGTGATTGCAGTAACAGCCTGTTTGGCAATTGGTATGCAAAGGATTTTGAGAAAGAAAGCCTTAGTTAGAAAATTGGTGGCTGCCGAAACTCTTGGTTCTACCACAGTGATTGCCAGCGACAAGACAGGGACCTTAACCGAAGGTAAAATGAGTATTGCTCATATTTTGCCGATTGATGAAGAATACAGAGAAGACCTTCTAAAAATTTGTTTGCTTTGTAATAACGCTGTTATTGAAAATCCGTACGATGAATTAAAAGAATGGATTATTAGCGGCGACACAACAGAGATCGCTTTAATTTTAGGAGCAGTTCAATCTGGAATAGAAAGAGACAAAATCCTCAAAGATTATCCGCGCCTAGATGAGATTCCTTTTGAATCGGAAAAGATGTATATGGCGACCCTACATAAAGATAAAAATAAAAATTTAATTTTAGTTAAAGGAGCGCCCGAAAAAATTTTGTTCCTTTGCAATATATCTCCAGAAAAAAGTGATAAAATAAAAAAAGAAGTTAAAGGATTAGCGAGCAGAGGATTGCGAGTTTTAGCTTTTGCTCAAAAAGAGGTATCGGCAGAAATTAAAAAGATAGAGGATGGCGATTTGGTCATGATGAGGTTTTTGGGTCTAATTGCCTTAAAAGATCCTTTAAGACCAGAGATCAAAGAAACAATCAATGAATGCCGAGGGGCGGGTATTAGACCAATAATTGTCACTGGCGATCATCGTTTAACTGCGCAAATGATTGGCGAGGAAATCGGATTAGCCAAAGATAAAAATATTATAGAGGCAGCAGATTTAGATAAATTTTCCGATGACGAATTAAAGCAGGCCGTTAAAAAAATTGATATTTTTGCCCGCATTGAGTCAAAACACAAAATAAGAATTATTAATGCTTTAAGGGCTAATCAAGAAGTAGTGGCAATGACTGGTGATGGGGTTAATGATGCGCCAGCCATTAAAGCGGCTGATATTGGCATTGCTTTGGGCTCTGGTTCTGAGGTGACTAAACAAGCGGCTGACATTGTTCTTCTTGATGATAATTTTAAGACGATTGTTGAGGCTATTAAAGAAGGTAGGATAATTTTTGACAACATCAAAAAAATAATTGTTTATCTTTTTTGCAGCAGTTTCTCAGAATTAATTTTAATCGGAGCAGCTATTATTTTAGGCTGGCCCTTGCCGATTTTAGCCGTTCAGATTTTATGGGTTAATATTATCCAAGACGGGCCACCGGCTATGGCTTTAACTTATGAGAAAGGTGAGCCTGGTATTTTAAAAGAGAAACCGCGCGATTTATCCGTCCCGATATTCGACTCTCAAATGAAATTTCTTATCTTTTGTATCGGCATTTTAACGGACTTAATACTATTGGGATTATTTTGGTTTCTGCTAAAATATTCCTATTATGATTTAGCTCGTATCCGGACAATTATTTTTATTGGCTTAGGCATTGCGACATTGTTTTATGTTTATTCCTGCAAAAGTTTGAAGAGAAGTCTCTGGCGATACAATCCATTTGATAATCGGTTTTTAAATTTAAGCGTGCTCTTTGGTTTTGTGATGTTTTTCGTCGCTATTTATACGCCTTTTTTCCAAAAAGTTTTGAGAACAACGGCATTGGGTTTTCAGGAATGGCTGATTTTAATTTGCTTAGGATTAATTAATATAATTTTAATTGAGATAGGCAAGGCAATTTTCATTATCAAAAAAAGAATTTAAATCTATAAACGAGGGTATTGGTTTGATTATTTTTTATCCAAATTTTATTTAAATTTTAAAGCGGACGAAGTGAGCTATGCAAATTTTAGTTTTTAATTTAGGTAGTACGTCATTAAAATATAAACTCTTCGCTATAAACGCAGACAAGACGCGGACAGATGCGGACAGAGGCGGAATTATATTAAAGTTATTGAAAAGAGGGGAGTTCAATGACTTAGGTGAGAGCAAAAAGATGAACCATACTGAAGCCATTAGGACGGCTATCAGAAAGATTGGTAATCTAACCGACATTAAGGCTATTGGACATCGAGTAGTTCACGGCGGAAACGAATTTATTGCCCCAACCCTAATCAGTCCGACAGTCTTGAAATCCTTAGAAAAATATAATAATTTAGCGCCCCTGCATAATCCCTACAATTTACTTGGGATTAGGAACTGCTTAATTTATTTCGGCAATATTCCAAATATTGCTGTATTCGATACGGCATACTTTAGAAGTTTACCTCTGAAAACAAAAATTTATCCAATTCCTTTTGAATTTTATAAAAATTTTGGGATAGAACGCTTTGGTTTTCATGGGATTTCTCATCAATATGTTGCCGAAATAGCAGCAAAAAAATTAAAAAAACCTTTAGAAAAATTAAAATTAATTACTTGTCATCTTGGCGGCGGATGCAGTATCACGGCAATTAAAAACGGAAAACCAATTGATACAAGTACGGGCTTTACTCCACTAGAAGGATTGGTAATGATGACGCGCCCGGGCGATATTGATCCAGGAATAATTTTGGAAATTCAGAAAAATATTTTATTACAAACTACTAGCCCAGGACTGACAGATCCTACAAAAATACATAAATTAGAGATGGAGATAATTGATAAAACCAAAGAAATTTTAAATTCTGAATCTGGCATTAAAGGAATTTGCGGAATTGATAATTATTTAAAACTTTTAAAAAATATCAAGAAATATCCACGAGTAAAATTAGCTTTTGACATTTTTGTTTATCGTATCCAAAAATATATTTCTGCTTATTGGGGGATTTTAGGTGGAGTAAATGCCATTATTTTTACAGGAAAAATTGGTGTTGGTCAATCAATTACTCGACGAGCAATTTGTAAAGATTTAAAATTTTTAGGTCGAACAAAAATTTTGGCTATTCCAACTGACGAAGAATTAGCAATTGCTAAGGAATGTTTGAAAATTTTAAGAATTTAATTTTCTAATTTTTTATTTTTAATATGATATGTTCGTACGAACATATCATATATCAAAAGATATCTTTTAAATCTAATTTGTAATTAATTTATAATTTATGAAACAATTGACAAAAATTTTTCGTTCCCTTGGTAATGATCGACGGTTGGAAATTTTAAAAATTTTACTTTCAGAGAAGGAACTGTCAGTTATTGATATTAGTGAAAAAATTAAACTTTCCTTTCGTAGTACTTCTAAACACTTATTAAAATTGGAAAATATTGGAGTTCTTAAAAGAAGGGAGACAGGACGTTATACGTTCTATTCTGTTAACGAAAAAATACTGTCTCGTTATTTATCTCCATTTAAAGAAATGTTTTAATTAAAGAAATAAAAAATCTTATAAGTAATTACAATTTTTTTATTGGCTTTTATCTTTTATTCGTTTGGTTATGTATCATATTCGCACGAACATATCATATATTATTTATTTATGGACATGAACCCCAAAAAATGGGACTAAGGATAAGTTTGATTTTGGGGCCAGGAAAGTTAATTTGACAAACTAACACCATCCAAACAATCC
>JBMFLE010000042.1:0-4791 GCA_049971355.1 Patescibacteria group bacterium | reverse complement strand
GTCTTTTTAATGTCACTATATTGCTCAGCAATTACTTTAACTTCACCGTGGAATTTTTCATACAAAATATCTTGGTGTCTTTTAACTTCCTCAATAATTTTTTTAGAATCTACCTCAGCCATAACAATATTATGTTATAACATTATAACAATTTGTCAATTTTAGTTATCCACAGATGGGGTAATAATTTTTATTTTGAAAATTCTGCGTCCGGGAACACTTGAATTTCTTTAAGCACTTTGACATCTCAGCCAATCTATCGCCAAGGTAAACTTTGTCAGGTAAACGATTGATAGTCGCTTCTAATTTATCAAATCTATCTTCTAATTTATCAAATCTATTATTCACGCCCTCAAACCTTTTATCAACTTCATCAAACCCTTTCTTGGTGATAATCGCCAAATCCTCAATTGTCATTTCTTGATTATTTTTTGGCATATTTTTTGAGCTTAAGATATTTCTTAATCAAGGTTCAACCTTGACAATTAACGGCCATACGGATATTATTCAATAATTGTTCCTTTAAATTTTTCGCCCTTTAAATAATTAGACAAATTGTTTATTTTTTGGCCATTTAGGATAATGACTTTTAGTTTATATTTTTGAGCTAATTTTGAGGCAATGGGGTCAAATGGCGTGGAAAGACGCGGACTCCATTTATTATTGCCAATAATCTTTCGGTAATTTGTCCATGTTATTTTTTTAATTGGCTTGACGTCAAGAAATTTTCGCGGATCTTTGGTATAAGCATAATCAATGTTAGTTAAATTAATAATTTGTTTGGCACCTAATTTTTTTGCCCATAGAACAGCCACTTTGTCTGTTGAAGAG
The DNA here is from genome assembly GCA_049971355.1 of Patescibacteria group bacterium. GTDB lineage: Bacteria > Patescibacteriota > Patescibacteriia > UBA2591 > UBA4787 > JBMFLE01. The sequence goes on along the minus strand of JBMFLE010000042.1, from coordinate 3,960 downwards.
CCGGGCTTCCAGCCGCTAGCGATGATTAGTTGATTGGTTATTTGGTTGCTTGGTCGATTGGGGTCGACGATAACTTTAGGACAAGCGTATTGAGAAAAAATCACTCGTAATAATTCGGCATTTAATTTGGTGGCAGCAATACCCAACCAATCCAAATCAACGTCTTTAATTTTAGTCCGCCGACTGACGGATTTCGCCGCTTGATTATATTTTCTACTCACTCCCCCACCGCCAGCAACAATCACAATTTTGTGACCACCTTTTATTAAATTCAAAACAAAATTTCTAAATTTTTTGAGAAATTTAATATCTATCTCCTGCGGTACGATTAATGAACCGCCAAGCGAGAAAATGAATATTTTACCTTTTTCTTTTTTCATATTTATGATATATTTATATTTATGATATATTTATAATATGGAGAATTTAGAATTTAATTTAAATTTAACGGAGGAATCGATGATAAAACAAGAAGGTCGGGAAATTATTATCCCAAGCAGTGAATATACGATAGAATCTTTTCGTTCATCTGGGCCGGGCGGACAAAATGTCAATAAAGTAGCAACTGCTAAAAGACTGAGATTTAATATTGGTCTATCTCAGACTTTAACTGAGGAGCAGAAAAATAAAATTCGTGAAGTTTTAGCTTATCGCATTACCAAAAATGATGAGATACTCATTAAATCAGAGAAAACAAGGTCAGCAGAACAAAACGAAAAAGACGCCATCGAAAAATTTCAGCAATTAATTAATAAAGCACTAAAACCTGAGAAAGAGAGAATTCCGACCAAACCAACTAAAGGTAGTCAAGAAAAAAGAATCCAAAAAAAGAAGGAGCGAGGGGAAATTAAGAAATTACGTCAAAAAAGATTTGATATAGAATAGAAATATGGGCTCAATTAGTTTCTACATTATCTCCAAGGTCTGGATGCCTAAAATGTCCAGACCTTTTTTAATTATCTCGGCTATGCTAGTTATAAAATTTAAACGTACAATTTTAATTTTTTCTTCAGCCTGAAGAACCGGATGCTGATGATAAAATTCATTAAAAAATTGACAAAGCTTTAATAAATAGTTAGCCAAAACAGAAGGATCCATAGCAAGAGTTGCGCGTTGAAGAATGTCGGGAAAAATAAATAGTAATTTTAGAATTTCCACCTCTTCCCTGGCTCCCAAATTAGAATAATCAACATGGATGCTGGCTTGTTTCGTAGGGAGCTTGTTCTCCTTCAGGGATACTGGATGCTGACTTGCTCCGTAGGGAGCTTGTTCTCCTTCAGGGATATTGGATTTTCTTAAGATACTTTGAATTCTGGCATAAGTATATTGAATATACGGACCGGTCGCTCCCTCAAAGGAAATAGACTCTTCGGGTTTAAAATTAATTTCTTGTTTTGGCGAGACTTTTAAAAAGAAAAATTTAATTGCACCTAAAGCGATTTTTTCAGCTCTAGCCGATAGTTCGATCGGACTAATATTTGGTTCGCGAGCCAAAATTTCGCCTTTGGCCAACTTTTCCACTTCAGCAATAATTTCATCGGCATCAACGACTTTACCTTCGCGTGATTTCATTTTTCCTTCAGGTAAAAAAACCAAACCATAAGAAAGATGATATAAATTTTTAACCCATTTAAAACCAAAGAGAGGCAAAATCGTAAATAACACTTTAAAGTGGTATTCTTGCTCCGAAGCTACCACATAAATTGAGCGGTCGGGTTTAAAGTCGTCATATTTTAGTTTAGCCAAACCAATGTCTTGAGTAACATAAACACTGGTTCCATCGGCTCTAATCAAAACTTTTTTATCCAAACCATCTTTAGTTAAATCAACTTCAACTGCGCCATCTGGGCGTTTATAACATAATCCTTTTTTTAGGGCCTTTAAAATAATTTTTTTACCCAGTTTATAAGTTTCACTTTCGTAATAAATTTTATCAAATTCAGTTCCAATCTTTTTATAAGTCTGACTGAAACCATTGATGGCCCAACGATTCATTTTTTGCCATAAAGCCAAAGTTTCAGTGTCTCTATTTTCCCATTTTCTTAATAATTCTTGTGCCTCATCTAAAAGTTTTGGGTCCTCTTTAGCTTTTTCTTCAAATAACACATAATATTTGCCGACAAAATGGTCACCTTTCATATTTTCGCTCTCCGGAGTTTTATTCTCGCCCCATTTTTGATAAGCTAACATTGACTTACAAATATGAATTCCGCGATCATTAATCAGATTGACTTTAATAGCCTTAAATCCTAAACAAGAAAATAAGTTAGCCACAGCCATGCCTAAAAAATTATTTCGCAGGTGCCCTAAATGTTGCGGCTTATTGGTGTTTGGCGCAGAATATTCAATTAGGATTTTTTTCTTTTGACCAAAATCCGAATTGCCAAATTTATCTTTTTTATCCAGAATCTCCTGACAGACTGTTTTAAACCAGTTTTCTTTTTTCAGAAAAAAATTAAGATAAGGACCGGTGTTGTTGATTTTTTCGATAATTTCATCCGGTTTAATTTTCAAAGCCAAATCTTGAGCAATTTTTTCTGGTGATTTTTTAAGAATTTTAGCCATTCTAAAACAGCCTACTGCCAAATCCCCCATTTTCGGATTAGGTGGAATTTCTAAATCAATAATAAAATCAGTTGATAAACCAACTAATTTACTCTTAATTAATTTAATAATATGTTCTTGAATATCTTTAATTTCCATATCGGATATATTATAACAAATATTCTAAAAAATAAAAGACCTGAAATAATAAAAAATGGATTAATAATAAAAAAATAAATGTCCGTCAAATAATGCGGTCGCACTAAACAGCGGACAAGGATTATATAAAGACTAAAAAGACATAAAATAGAAGTCTAAATAGAAATCTGAAAAATAATAATCGATAATTTTACAGCTCTATTTTTTTATCTTTTTGCCAACATATTCGGCCATTTCGACATAGCGGCAAGCATAGCCCCATTCATTGTCGTACCAAGCCACTACTTTCACTAATTTTTCGTTGACCATAGTCAAAGATAAATCGACAATAGCCGAGTGAGAATCGCCCTTAAAATCAGAAGAAACTAATGGTTCATCAGTCACGGCTAAGATACCCTTTAATTTCCCTTCGGCCATTTTTTTAAATACATTATTCACTTCTTCAATGGTTGTCTTTTTTGAAACATTACAAATAAAATCAACTATTGAAACTGTGGGTACTGGGACACGCAAGGAAATACCATCAAGTCTGCCTTTAAGTTCGGGAATTGCCTCAACAACTGATTTTGCCGCGCCAGTTGTGGTCGGGATAATATTTTGAGCCGCAGCCCTGGCTCGGCGCAAATCTTTATGTGGCAAGTCGAGTAATCTTTGATCATTGGTATAAGCGTGAACCGTGGTCATAAAACCATATTCAATTCTAAACGCATCATGTAAAACTTTAACAACTGGCGCTAAGCAGTTAGTTGTGCAAGAAGAATTGGAAATAATAAGATCTTCTTTCGGATTAAATTTTTCTTCATTCACACCGAGAATATAAGTTGGGATACCTCGATCTTTGGGCGGAGCAGAAATAATTACTCTTTTTGCTCCGGCTTTTAAGTGCTTCTCTGCACCCTCGCGGTCAGTAAAAACACCTGATGACTCTAAAACAATATCAATATCCAATTCTTTCCAAGGTAAATTGATCGGATCTTTTTCAGCGTAAACATGATATTTTTTCCCATCAACAATTAAATTTTCATTATCATAACTAACCTCTCGTTCAAATTGGCCATAAAGAGAATCGTATTTTAAAAGATGGGCTAAAGTCTTAGTGTCGGTTAAATCATTGATGGCCACAATATCTAAAATTTTGGAATTGAGGGCGAGACGAAATGTCGGCCGGCCAATTCGGCCAAAGCCATTAATAGCTATTTTAATCATAAAAAACTAATTACGAATTATGAGCTTTGAAGTGAGCCCCTTTTGTGAGAC
>JBMFLE010000041.1:0-5228 GCA_049971355.1 Patescibacteria group bacterium | reverse complement strand
ATCGCTATTTTTAAATTTCATCGCCAGACTTCCAGAGAATGGCTCAAAGAAACTTGGAATTTTACTAAAATGCTTTTACCCACCCTTTTTATCGGCGTGTTTGTGGCAGGTTTCGTTATGCCATTTTTACCACAGGAATTGATTGAAAAAATTGTCGGCTCGAATTCTATTTTTGGGAATTTGATTGCCTCTATTTTTGGCGCTTTCATGTATTTTTCCACCTTGACAGAAATTCCAATACTTCAAGCGTTAATTGCTAAAGGTATGAGTCAGGGGCCTGCTTTGGCTTTGCTTTTATCTGGGCCTTCATTGAGTTTGCCAAATATGCTGGTTGTAAGAAAGGTTTTGGGGAATGGCAAAACCGCTGTTTATGTTTTATTAGTAATTATTTACTCAACTATCGCCGGTTTAATTTTTGGCAGAATTTAAATATGGAAAAATTTTATTGTCCAAAATGTAAAAATATTTTTGAAGCCAAAGGAGAAAAGAAAGAATGGCAAGATTCAATTTATGGTTATTGTTGGAAAAGAGTAGCCAAATGCCCTGTTTGTAAAACTGAATGCGATGAATATCATCCAACCGGTCCTTCAACAAAAAAATCAATCCCAAAATGTGCCTGCGGAGGTAAAATTATGAACAAAAACCAAAAATTTGACAAATGGCACGGGATAGATAGAAAGAAAATTGATTGGTATCCAGTTATAGATGAGTCGAAATGCATTGGCTGTGGTTTATGCATTACCACCTGTGGCCGAGGCGTTTATAAATACGATTACAAAAATAAAAAATCAAAAGTGGTTAATCCGAAAAATTGTATGGTTGCCTGTCAAACCTGCGCTAATCTGTGTCCGGTTAAAGCAATCAAATTTGCAGAAGATGATAAAACCAGAGAAAAAGCCCAGAAAATTATTAAAGATTTTCAATTATTGCCGAAAATAAAAGAAGAATTGGAAAAAAGAAAAGAAGAATTAAAATTTTAATTGCTATGAAAAACAAAATCATTATCTCCACAATTTTATTCATCGTAGTTCTAATTTTTTCATTTTTTGTGCTTTCGCAAGAGAAGAGCAAAAACCAAAACCAAACAAACGAAATAACGGCAACAGAAAACCAATCAGCAAACCAAATTATTCTTTTCTACGGCGACGGCTGTCCGCATTGCAAAATTGTGGAAGAATACATCAACGAAAACAATATCCAAAACAAAATTTCTTTTGCTCAAAAAGAAGTTTATTACAACCAAAGCAATGCTAAAGAGCTTGAAGAAAAGGCAAAAATTTGTGGATTGCCGACTAATTCAATCGGTGTGCCTTTTCTTTGGGACGGCGAAAAATGTTTGATTGGCGATCAAGATATTATCAATTTTTTTAAGCAAAAAACCAATGGGCAATAATATGAAAAAATTACCAATCTATTTTTTATCAATTTTTGCCATCAGCTTTCTTTTCGCCAAAAAAGCGTTGGCGGTTTGCCCGATTTGCACAATCGCCGTCGGCGCCGGAGTTGGGCTTTCCCGCTGGCTCGGAATTGACGACGCGATAACCGGACTGTGGATTGGCGGGCTTATCGTTTCCATGATTACTTGGACAAAAAGCTGGTTTGATAAGAAAAACATCCGCTTTAAAGGCAGAATAATCGCCATAATTTTGGGCTATTACTTGTTGATTATGATTCCGCTCTTTTATTCTGGCATCATTATGAATCCGCTTCACGCTTTATGTGCCTGCGGTTTAGATAAATTATTACTTGGCATCATTGTTGGGAGTTTTGGATTCTGGTTTGGGGCGAGTTGGTATTATTATCTTAAAGAAAAAAATCAGGGTAAGGCATATTTTCCATTTCAAAAGGTCGTTATGCCCGTTAGTCCTTTAGTAATTTTAAGTATTATTTTTTATTTTTTAATTAAATAAAAATTTATGGAAAATCAAAATCCCATTAAAAACACAGACGAATTCATTAAAAAGGTTTTGGAATCAAAAAAGAGAGAAAAGTTTGATTTGTCGGCTGATGAGGATTTATCATTGGCGTTGATGAATTTAATTTCTTTGGAAGAACACTTTTTCTTTTCCGGAGCTAAGGGCAAAGATGAAAAATATTTCAATCTTTTAGATGAAACGAGAAAAATTAGGATAGAACTGATGAAAAAAATTGAGAAAAATCCCAGTTATGAGGACCACTGCATTATGAAACATCTTTTAGCCGGCTCAATGCGACTGATAGAAGTAGGCACGAAAAAATTATCAGAGGGCAAAAAAGAAGAAGCTTATAACCTTTTTGATAAAGCTTACAATCTTTACTCTCTTTTTTGGGGAATTAATTTGAAATTGATAGACGCCAAAGATATTAAAAAAATTGATGATGATGCCTTGAACAAACACGACAAGAAGAGCAAGGGATTTATGGGAAAGCTCGGCGAATTAGTTCAAAAAATCATTGATTGTTGTATTGAATAAATATAAAATTAAAATCGCCGTCAAAAAAATCACCGGTCTTAAAATGGCCGGTGATTTTTTGAGGAAAAGAAGCAGATTTAAATGTCTTAACAACTCAACCAGAGCAACCAAGCGCCCAAAATAATTCCTATTATCAATAAAATTTTAGTTAATAACAATTTATTTCTGAATTTTTCTGCCCATTTTTGAGATAATTCAGGAAAACCAATGTTTACTATTCCTTTAAATAAGGCCATCCAGCCAAAAATAGTAATTACAACTCGCCAGTCGCTTACCCAAAGATTATGCAAAATTATAGAAACCAAGCCTAAAACAAAACTGATATAACCAAAAATCATTAGAAAAGCTTTATTCCTGGCTAATTCAATCACTTCTTCTAATGACTTACTTCTAATATAAACCAGACAAGAAACTATTAAAAACCAGCCCCAAAATTTAGCTAAAATAATACTTATTTCCATAATTTCTAATTTATTTACCCTTTTTATCGACCTTTTATTTTTTGCTTTTCATATTTTGCTTATATTTTTATTTTGCCCATTGGCATTTTTGTGCCAGACACTTGCATTTTAATTCGTATTTTCCTGCATTATAACAATCTTTGTATTCGCAAGTAGTAACTGTTGGTTCTTCATTTTTTGATTGACAAACTTGAGCAGAACAGCCGCCAACCACGCAATCTGAATCAACTGAACAATTTCCATAGGTTGATAAACCGCAAAAGTCTTCGTCGGCGGTATCCGCCAACCCTGTGAATTTAAAAGTTGAAAGAATTTTATCCATTATTGGTGCGTATCGAGCTTCTGCTTGCGGGAAAATTACAATATGAATTTTATATATTAATTTGCCTTTTTGAGAATAAACATTGATTACCTTTCTGATCTCGTTTGAACCAAGTTTTTCAATATAAGTTATCTTAGTGGCAGGGTTATTATCTAATGAAATTGTTTCTTCTTTAAATTCTGAGTCGACATCTTTAATGATTTCTCTTTCATTTTTTAGGAAGTCATCTAAAGTAAAATTCTTGCCCCAGATTTCCTCTGTAAATTTTGTCCAAGCAACAATTTCTATGGTTCCTAATCCATTATCTTTTGCCAGGCATCCGCTTTTTAATCCATCTTGATAAGCTGTTGTGTCATTCGGCAAATCCGAATAGCCGCTGAAATCAGCGGGACATTTTATAGAAAAACCCCGAGAACTTTGATAGGCCTGCCAATCAGCGGTTTCGTTATTTTTTGACTCGCCGCAAGGTTCTGTCGGCATTGGCACGTTGGGATTGCCGTGTTTTACCCATTGGTCGTTTTCGCAAATCCAAGTATCTTCAGGCCCGCCAATTAAAAATCTCAAACCAAAGCAAATCCCGGCCAAAACAATTAAAATAGCTAAAATAATTAATGCTTTTTTCATTTTTATTTTTCCGTAGTTGCGCCGTCAAATGGCGCTTCGTTGGTCTCTGCCTCTTCTTTGGTTTTGCGGATGATGCCGTCTTTATGGTGAGGAGGCGAATAAATGGTGTAGAGCTTTAATTCTTCAGTTGAGGAGGTGTTTATTACATTATGCTCGGCGCCGGCTGGCACCACAATTGCCGCGCCATCGGTTAATTCGTACTCATTGCCGTCAATAACGCATTTCCCCTGTCCTTTTTCAATTCTAAAAAACTGGTCATTGTCCGGATGCACTTCCATGCCAATTTCCTCATTGGGCTTCAAACTCATCAAGACCAACTGAGAATGCTTTGAAGTATAAAGCACTTGGCGGAAGTTTTCGTTTTCTAAGGTGTCTTTTTCAATGTTGGTAAAATATCCTTTCATAAAAATAAAATTAATTTTAATTTTCTGCGACCTTTAGCAATTTTTTAAGCATCGCAATTGCTCTGAGATGCCTTGATTTAACTGTATTTATTGATTCTCCTAAAATTTCGGATATCTCTCTAAAAGTAAAATGGTCATTATAACGGAGGAACAACACCATGCGATATTTGGGTGATAATTTCTCCATTGCCGATGTGAGCGCTTGCGCCACGCCGGCCCTTTCGAGTAGTTCTTGGGGGAGAGGAGATGGATCGGCGAGTATTTCGGTGAGCATATTTTCTCCATCCTCGTTTTCAAATTCGGAGAACGGAATCGCTTTTTTCTTTTTGAGAAAATCAATAGCGGTATTTTTGGCGATAGAAAAAATCCAAGTTTTGAAACTTTTGTTTTGGTCGAACTTTTTGAGATTGCGCCATACCTTCACAAAAATTTCCTGCGTAATATCTTCCGCGTCCTGCCCATTTCCCACATATCTATATACAAAACTATAGATTGGCTTGATGTAAGTTAATATCAAAACTTCCAGCGATTTTTCATCGCCTTGGAGATATTTTTCAATCAAAGTTTGTTCACTGTTGTTTGTCATATCTCAAATAATATAGTAATATAAATTCAAAGAAATTTCAAGTACCCATTTTTTAGACAGATTGTGTTTCCGCGACTTCCCGAATTAATGGGTTGTTAAAGATTTCGACCTTTGTTCTTTGAAAAGCGATTCGTTGGGCAAAAACAGCCGGCGGGCACTTTAAGGCAGTATGGATTCTCTGGTTGTTGTAGTAATGAATCTGTTGGGCTACAGCCTCAATCAGTTCGCCTAAGGTCGGATAACATTCAGGGTGTCCTAGCTCTAATTTAAAGCCAGAGTAAAAGGATTCTTTGTGGCCGTTCTGCCGAGGGCTGGCTTTCTCTGACATTGATGGCTTGATATTAAAGCTTTTAAGAAGATTAAGATAGGTTTGGCTAC
>JBMFLE010000040.1:0-5395 GCA_049971355.1 Patescibacteria group bacterium | reverse complement strand
TTTTTTTTGTCCGTCCCTATCCGTAAAACTGGCTCCCATTTTTTGACTATAAAGCGCACCTAATTTAAAAGTATGCCCTGCCTCAATTGCATTTTTTTGCTCCAACTTTCCACTACAGTTAGGACACTTATCTTGACTCCTGCCTATCTCCAAATTAATCCCCCAGTCTCTATTTTGACAAATCAAAATTTTATCTTCTCCCGAATCAGCCAAAATCATAAATTCATGGGAAACACTGCCGCCAATCGAACCAGATGGAGCAGAAACAGCAATCGCTTTTAATCCACATCTTTCATAGATTTTATAGTAAGCAGAAAGCACTTGTTTATAATATTTATCTAAATCTTTTTCATCGGCATGAAAACTGTATAAATCTTTCATGATAAATTCTCGGGTTCTTAACAAACCGCCAGTCGGCCTCATCTCATTACGAAATTTATTTTGAATTTGATAAATAGCCAAAGGCAAATCTTTGTATGATTTTATATATTGGCGGGCTAAATCAGTAATTACTTCCTCATGAGTAGAACCTAAACCAAGCCATTTGTTATGTCGGTCTTTAACTTTAAAAAGGGGCGGATCAATTGTTTCCCAGCGTCCAGTTTTCTGCCAAAGCTCTTTTGGCTGAAGGGTCGGTAAATAAACCTCCTGACCGCCGATCTCATTCATCTCCTCCCGAATAATCTTTTCAATTTTTTTATAGACACGCCAACCCAAAGGTAATAATGACCAAATTCCACTGGTTAGCTGATTAATATAACCAGCTCTAACCAAAAGTTTATGACTAATAGTTCGAGCCTCTTTCGGATCATTTCGTAAAGTTTTAGTAAAAAGTTTTGATTGACGCATAAATTTATTAAAATTTATTTATGGACATGAACCCCAAAAATGGGACTGAGAGTAAATTTGTTTTTGGGACTAATTTGATTGACCAAGGTTATAATCTTACTAAAGTACTAATTTGTACTAATATTACTAATTATTAGTACAATTAGTAAAAGATTAGTAATTTGGTAAGAATCTTTAACTATTTCAAACAGCCCAAACTAAATTACTAAAAGCGGAAAATTGTCCCACAAAAGGGGCTCACTTCATATTTGATTCTGAGAAACCTTTAAGAGTCTTTTTACTACTGTTGGCCACCGAATTAGAGGTTCAGTGATTAGAAAAGCTATTGCCTGATTGGTCCCCATTCTTTTCTCTAAAACAGATAAAGCAGCAATGGCTTGAGTGATTATTTTGTCATATTCCTTAACAAAAATTTCTTGAATTAAGTCTTGATTAATTATCTGCTCCAAGGATATATTTTTTGGTGGATTACTTTCTTGAATAATCTTTTTTAAACTATCAATCTTCTTTTTAAGATTAAATCTCTTGGGATCGGAGTAAAAGGGTAATTTTAAAAGAGAAAGAAGCCGGGTTGGTTCGTAACCACTTTTTGAAAGGGCTAAAATTTCATCTTTAGCTAATTTTTCTAAATGACGTTGACGCCAAATTCTTAAATTTTTTTTATTTCCTCAATTCTTTTCTGATCTGTTGAGGCCTCTATTAATTCAAATATATTATCCTCAGGTTTGGTTTCAGTAAATAAACTTTCAATTGCATGTTGTTCTTCATGAATCAAAATTAACTTTAATCCTTCATCAAATTTTCGACCCTCAGCATTTTCAATTAAAATGGCTCCTTCTAATTCTGGCATTAAAGGGTAAGAAACAAATGCTCCTTTGCTTTGAGCTGCTCTCTTTAGATTTGTTTTTGATAAAGATTTACTAGTTATAAATTTTGGGAATGAATCCAGGCATAATCTTCTAAATTATGACATCGAATATAAAATGTCATTGGACCAGTTAAAATTTCTATTTTACCTTTTGGTTTTCTGTTAAACAAAAATTTAAAAAGTCTTTTATCTTCAGGAAATTTTTTTCTCAATGCATCAACTGCTTGATGTCTTACTATATACTTATGAAGGATATCATTGGTAATTTCTTTTTGCTTTTCACTAAAACCATATTTGACGGCAAAATCTTGAACTAAAATATTTAGATTATCAAAAGAAATATCAGAATTTTCTCTTATTTTTTGGATTAAAAAGTCTTGCATTTCTGTTAAACCTTGTTTCTGATAGATTAATTTTTCTTTATATTTTTCAATTTCTTCTAAACCCTCTCTGCCATGGAGTTTTTTAATTCTTTTTAATTCTTCTTCTGGATCAAAAATTTCACCAGATTTAATCGGCACCTTTATTTCTCCTTCAATTTTTGATTGTTCTTTAAATTCTCGGACCATATAATTTATTTAAAAAGATTTTCTCCTAATTTAATTAAGTCCTTATAAGTAATATAAACCATTAAAATTAAAAGTAAAGTGAAACCTAAACTATTAATTGCATTTTCGATTTTGGGGTTAACCGGCTTGCCACGGATACCCTCAATTAAAAAAAACAATATTCGACCGCCATCTAAGGCTGGAAAAGGAATAACCTGAGTTATAACTAACAAAAGAGATATTGTGGCCACAAATTGCATTAAATAAACAATTCCTGTCTGAGCAGCCTGGGCGGTCATTGAGGCTAAACCAACCACGCCAACTACTTCGGCAATCATTTTTTTATGAATAATTAATTCTTTTAAAAATATGAAGAAACTTTGAAAAATAGCCCCTAAAAGAGTAAAAGTTTTAGTTAGGCCATTCCAAATCGCTAAGTGAATTGGATAATAAACGCAGCCAATTTTAGCCATCGCGATACCAATGGCCGCACCTTCTGATTTTTCATTTTTGTAAACATCGCGAGCTAATTTAGGTTGAACGGTCAAATTTAAAATTTCTTTTTTCCTTTTAATTTGAAACTTAATCGGTCGATTTAATTTATCTTTAACATAATTCTGAATCTGGCTAATTTCAGAAAAATTTTGGTTATCTAAACTTATAATTTGATCATCTATTTTTAAGCCGGCTTTTTCAGCTGGCGAATCTTGAGCTATGGCAATAATTCTAATCCCAACTTCCTTAATTAATAACCCCTTTTGAGAAAGATCAGGAGTAATTTCCTGATAAGAACCAAAACCAGAAGCAAAAATCAGTAACATCATTGCTAAAACAATATTCATGATTGGTCCACCAAGAGCCACGACTATTCTTTGCCACCAAGGTTTAGCATAAAAATAATTCGGATCTTTGGTCATCCCCGCTTCTTCACCAGCAAATTTGTTAAATCCACCGAGGGGAATCCAGTTTATAGAATAGATAGTCTCTTTTTCTCCCTCAGGCACTTTCTTGCCCCAGAAAAATTTATAACGACCATTTACTTTTACTATGCCACAAAACCTTGGTGGATAACCAAAACCAAATTCCTCCACTTTCGTACCTAAAAATCGTCCAAGAACAAAATGACCGAATTCGTGAAAAAAAACAATTAAACTAAGAGAAATAATAACAGCAAGAGTAATAAACATATTTCATTTATTGAAAATTAAATAAAGTAAGTCCCGATAATCTGAAACAGAGACTTAAATTCTCAATGATCAATTTTTTCAATCAATTTTCAAAATTTTCCTCTTTTGGCTTTAATCCCTCTAATTATAGTTGTCTTGCCTCTACTAATATAACATAATTTGAACTGACGTCAAATTATCTTTAACCGCCTAATTAAAAATCTTAACACAGAAATCAATATCTGTTAAACTTTTCTCTCTGACCTTTGGAGAATAGCATTGAGTCAAATTTTTTGCTTTTTGAATAATTTCATTTTTTTCTAATTCATTAAGTATCTTTTTAACTCTGATTAAAGTTGTTGGCCCTGGAACTTTTTTTAATTTAACTATAATATCTCCATTTTTGACTAAATTTTCTATTTTTTTATTTTCTTCTTGATTTCGACCAACCACAATCAAATTATCAAATTGCCAAAAATTTCGCCCAACTTTAAGCAATTCGATATCATTCTTATCGCAATCTGGCCAATTTTTAAACATTTCTCTTAGACGTTGACTAAAACCTGGGTCAGTTAATAAACAGCCACCGGCTGGTTGAGGAAAATTTTCTAAATTAAATTTTTTAGCCAATTCAAGTTGAGGTAAACGTCGGCGACCAGAAATGGCAAATAATTTTTGGCGATCAACCAAACCTTGTTTTTCAATTTCCGTTTCGGGTAATAATTTAGCCGAAAGCGGTCGCAGAATTTTACCTTCTAATCCAGTTTCTTTATCAATTAATTTTAAAGCTTTTAAATGTTGACTCATTGGTCGTTGTCCTAAGACTTCACCAGTAGCAATAAAGTTAGCTTTTAAAACTTTCATCATTTGACCAGCCTTTTTAAGCATAAAAATCCGACAGTCAAGACAAGGATTTAGATTTTTGCCATAGCCAAATTTTGGTTGACGAACGATCTTTAGATAATCAATAAAATTTCGACCACTCAAACAATCAATAAATTTTAACTCTATCCCCTCCTTTTGACAAAATTTAAAAATACAAAATTTATCTGAACAACAACCGCTACCAAAAGGTAAAACAAAATGAAGTCCGATGACTTCTATTTTTTGCTCTGATAAAATTTTAGCAGCTAAACGACTATCTAATCCGCCCGAGAGTAATACCAAGGCTCTTGTTTTTTTCATACTATAAACCGTAATAGCGCATTAAAAAAAGAATTGAAATCGCTCCCCAAACTAAAGATAAAAAAATAATTAATTCGCCCTCTCTTTTGAACCCCTTTTCTCGCCAAAGGGCTAAACCATAAATTAAACCAGCAAAAATAGGATTAACTAATGTAATTAGTAAACCAATAATAACCCATTTCTGTTTGGAAACAGAAACTTGATCTAAGGTTTTATCAGACATAAACAAATATATTATTCAATAACTTTGTAGACAGTATCACCTTCTTTAACTGGTTGATCAACTTTTAAACCAATTGCCTCGCCACTGCCGGCACTTTCAACGTTTTGATGTTCAATTTGCATTGAACCAACAGTTTGAGTAAAATCACGTTCACCCCCAACAATATGAATAGTATCGCCGACTTTCAGCTCATCTGATAATTCAAGAACTGCTACACCAATCTTTCCAAAATAATGGGTGATTTTACCAATTTGTTTTTCTTCGGCCATAATTATCAAAATTTACGAGTTATTATAATAATAATGATGGAATTATGGATACCCGCCTTGTCCGGGTCGCCATAATTGCCAATTTTAATTATATTCAATTATAAAATAAATTATTAAAAAAGTGAAGATGAAACTGCGAATATTATCCACAGATGATAATATCAGAGACGGAATATCAAATATGAATTGAGCCCCTTTCGTGGGACATTTTCCCGCTTTTAATAATTTAGTTTGGGCTGTTTGAAACGGTTGATAAAATAATCCCAACCCACTTTAGTTTATAAATT
>JBMFLE010000039.1:0-5659 GCA_049971355.1 Patescibacteria group bacterium | reverse complement strand
AAGGAAAGATAAGAAAAAATCTGATTATGGATTAAGATTATTAGTATCGCGAATGATCAACACTCCAAATGAATCAGTAATCAGATTGTTGAGAGATATAATTAATGAAAAAGTAAATTTGCGAACTATGGATTATCAAAACATACCAACAGTGGAATCTTTGAATGTTCCTGAGGCGACCCTGAGAAAAAGTTTAAGAGATTTAGATAATATGGATATTAATGTGCTGGCAAGAGTAATAGGATCATTAAAGAAAAGATTCAGATGAAAAACTGCTTATTGTTTTTAATTTTTAGCCCGCCGAAAAAAAATTGGACTCTCCAGCGAGGGCGGCTTGGCAGGGAGGTTCAAGGGGAGAATGCCAAGCCGCCCGAGATGAAGCGAAGCCCCGCTGTCCTGCTCGTTCAGAACATTGCCCCGCAAAAAAGTTTTCTTTTCCTTTTACCTGCCCGCATTGCTACGCAAAGCGTTGCAGGCGGGGAAGAAAAAAATAGGCGCGCGCAAAATAAACAATATGAAGAAAACTTTTTTGCGGGGTGGCGAGCGTTAGCGAGCGGCGGCGGGGCGGAGCGTCAAAGTTCGCAGTCCAGGTTTTCGTCAAAAAAAGTTCGGATTTTGTCCAAAAGGTGCCGTTTTGTGCGGGAGAAAGCCCCCACACCAAAATTTGGTGTGGGGGCTTACCGTTATAACTACCACTGTCTATTTCAGTATTATTAGGTTTTTCTATATACAAACAAGGTTTCAGAATTTGGTGTTTTGGAAACTTTGGGATAAGTAACAATCTTTTTTATTGGTTTCCAGGTGGGAAAGTTGGATGTATTGGTAATTACAATTGCCCCCGATTTTAACTCTTTTTGGAGCTTCTTTTCCAACGCCGGCATTATATCATACCAAAGATAGGTGTAAATAATATCTGCCTCGCTTAGATTTACCTCGAAAATATCTTTTTGCAAAAATTTAACATTTTGTCGAAAAAGAAATGCTCTGATTTTAGCAAAGAAGATGCGCACAGAATTATTGTCTATAGCGTATACACAAAGGGTAGGAAACTTTCTTTTAATGCGGCAAGCGAGTGCACCGTGGCCGCACCCCAAATCATAAAAATTTCTAGCGGTTTTGTACTCCGAGATAATTTTAAATAATGCTTTAGTTGCTCTTCGGCTAGTTGGTAAATCGTGGCCTCGGACAAGAGAATCAATCAGGAAAATAAGCCACAACAAAAAGAAACTAAACGCGCTAATAATTATCAGCAATATAATTATTATGTTCACCCCGTTACTCATAATCATTGTAGTTAAGTTCAAATTACTCACCCCATTACTTCATAAATCCCTATAATTGAATTCAAGGCTGGCTTTATGAGTAACGGGGTTTCATAGGTAGTATTTGAAAAACATATCCGCCAATGCCTTGGCCGGATTAGTTGGCCTACCAGAGGATGGAAAATGATGGAGCTCAATGCACGGCACGCTATTTAACTCTAAAATTGCGCAGGGTTGGTTTTTCCAAGGGGTGGCGATATTTTGAGCGAGAAAATCAATTCCCACTAAACGTATATCAAAAAAACGCGCAAGGTCACTAAATAATTTTAAATTGTCTTTGTGGACAATTGGGGTCACCTCGACGAGATCACCGCCTAATCTTAGAAACGGGTCTTTTTGCAGATATAAAATTTCTCCATTTTTAAGGATGGTATTATTGGTATATCCTTTTTCCGCAAGTAATTTTTTTGTCATTTCATTTTCAACAATTTTGTAAAGCGTAAACTGCTTCTGGTGAGGTTCGCCCCTGCCTGGGTCACTGTTCTTTTTATCAATGAGTTGGCGTATTGTTGATATTCCATCGCCCACGATGTTTGCCGGTACTTGTTGCACGCAGACCACAAAATCAAAATCAATTACCGTTGCTCGGTAGACAGAAGTATTAGGGATAAACTTTTCTACAATGAATGCCGGTGAATAACTTACTGCATGACGAATTGCTTTTTCTAATTGCCTCTCATTTTGTATATTTGTGGTTACGTGGCGACTTAGTGACCCCCCTCTCGGTTTGACGACAAGAGGAAAACCAATTTCTCGCCCAAATTGAACCGCTTTTCTTTTTTGCCAAAACCAGAACGACCGACCATCAGCAATAGGGAAACCTCCTTTTTTGCAGTAACGTTTGGTTAATTCTTTGTCGTAAACAATCTTCGTAGTGTATTTACTTGCAAACTCCGCAATGGGCAATGTTTCAAATCTAAAAGTTTTTCCGCTAACTTCTATTTTAAAATGATTAGTGTAACCGAAAACTGATTGTATTGCATAACAAACTGCGCCACGTTTCTTCATCTCCTTGATAAAACAGGAAGATCGCAGCTGAATATCGGCAACACTAAAATCAGTTCTAAATCTGGCAATTTTTAGTATAGTAAAAATTTTTTCGAGTATAATATCAAAGACTGTTTCAATTTGTCTCGGCAGTTTTAATGAAGGCAAAAAGTAGCTAGTTAATTCTTCCAACCATGTATTGAGGTGATACCAATTTGAGTGTCCACACTCTTTACAAAAATTTTTATCATCTTTCTTGACTGTTTTGTTTTTATTTATTATCATATAGTTGTACAGAATTACAGCAAAACAATTTAATGTTAGCAAATTATAGAAAATAATCAAGGAAATAAATTAGGCAAAAGGATAAAGACACTGCGCCTTAAACTTGAGCTTTCGCAAGACGAATTCGTTAGAAAGGCTAATATTCCTTATACTACGCTTACAAAAATTGAAACCGGCGTTATTAAAAAGCCATCGGTATTTGTGATGGCAAAAATTGTCAAGGCATTAGGTGTTAATATTGAGGAGTTAATAAAATAATTATGCAGAACACGAAAACGATGCCACAAGTAAAAATTCCTACCACATTTGAAACCTCACTAAACGGCGTAGATTTGTCTTTCGCTAATGTTCGTGAATATGAAAGAACAAAACATGTTCATCGTCTCCATCCTTATTTAGGAAAGTTTATTCCTCAACTTGTTGAAGTATTTTTGAAACATTATTTTAGGAAAGGAGATTTTATTCTTGACCCCTTTATGGGTTCTGGAACTACTTTAATTGAAGCAAATGTGTTGGGTATGTCCTCTGCTGGCATAGAAATTTCAGAATTTAATTGCCTTATTGCTGAAGTCAAAACAAAAAAATATGATATTCCACTAGTAGAAAAAGAAATTAAAGATATTCTTTTTAAAACAAAGGAGTTTAGCAAATGGTTATCTCAAGGACAAAAACAGGTGACGTTTCTACATAATAATTTCAAAAAATACAAACTTGATAGTGACTATCTTAATACTTGGTTATCTGATAGAGCATTACAGGAAATTTTATTTTATCGGGAACAAATTAATAATTATAAAAACCAAGACATTCTTAAGATAATTTTAAGCAGAGCAACAAGGAGTGCTCGTTTAATTCCGCATTATGATTTAGCAAGACCCAAAAAGCCAGTAAGAGAAAAATATTACTGTATAAAACATCACCGAATTTGTGAGCCGATAAATGAAGCAATGAAATTCATTAGCCGCTATAGTTGGGATACCATAAGACGCATTAAAGAATTTGATAAATTGCGAACTGGTGCAACTATGAAAATTATTCAAGGAGATTCGAGAGAAATCGATTTTAATAAAGTTGAAGGATATAAAGGTGGTAAATTTGATGGGATTTTTACATCACCGCCCTATGTTGGTTTAATAGATTACCATGACCAACATCGTTATGCTTATGAATTATTTGGTTTTAATGATAATGGGTTTAAAGAAATTGGGCCTGCCTCAAAAGGAAGAAGCATAGAGGCGAAAGAGGAATATAAAAAAGATATTATTGCTGTGTTTCAAAATATGAATAGATTTTTGAAACCGAAAGCCAAAATTTTTGTGGTTGTAAATGATCGCGATAACCTATATCCGGAAATTGCCGAGGCGTGTGGTTATAGTATTGAAAAAATATATCATCGCCCAGTTCTTATGAGAACAGAAAGGGATAATACTCGGTTTTCAGAAAGTATTTACTATTTTGTAAAAAAGTAAAAATATGAACTTAAATCCTAAAAGAAAAGGTAAAATTGGAGAGTTAATAGCGACAAGAAAATTAACTGAATTAGGTTTTGATGTTTATGACAATATAGTAGATGATAGGGGAATAGATTTAATTATTCGAAATGAATATAAAGGCAGTATTAACCATAAAGATATTCAAGTAAAATTTTCTAGATTTTATGAAAAGTTTGATCTGTATTGGTTTGGAATAAATAAGCCTACTTTTCGTCCGAATGATAAATTATATCTACTTTTTGTGCTTGATGAAAATAGAATTTTTGTAATCCCATCTATAGAACTTTTCCAAATTTTAAAAAATGTTAGAGTAGACAAAAGAGGTAACTGGAAAATTACTATAATGCTAAAAGATAATTGGGTAATAAAAAGTAAAAAAGGAAAAGCTAACATTAATATAGAAAAATATTTAAATAATTTTAGCCAACTGAGAAAATAAATATGGCTTTATCAAATAATCAAAAGAGCAAAATAAGTTTATTATTAGAAAGGAAAATTGAAGATAAGTTAAGGAGATATACTCGTGAAACGTCTTCGATGCCATTTTTAACGCGACTGATTCAAGACAGTGAAAAAGTAGCTGCATATTCTTTTATTCACTCGATAGCAACTACTTTAGGAATGTCAATTTATGAAGATGTTTCTAAAATTATTGCCGAAGAAAATGCGGATGAATGTTTTACAAAATATGATGTTGGCGGAGTAATTTCTCGCGAACAAAAATACATTATTGACGATATAATACGAAAATTAAGAAATGGCGAAAAGAAAGTTAACCATGATGAAGAAGTCAAAAAGGTTTTAAGCGTTTCGGCAAAAGATGGAAAAGCGCAAAAAGAAGGCAGAATTGCTGATTTTTATATGTTACGCAAAGGAATAGAACATTATTTTGAAATAAAAACTGTTAAGCCCAATATCGATGTATTTACAAAATCAAAAGTTAAACTCCTTGAATGGGTGGCTCGTCGAAGAAAACCTGTTAGAGTATTTCTAGCATTTCCATATAATCCATATTATCCTCAACCGTATGAAAGATTTACAGAGCAAGGCGTACTCGAAAAAGGAAAAGAATTTTTAATCGGAAAAGAATACTGGGATTTTCTCGGCGGAGAAATGACATTTGAAAATTTATTGGAATTATTTGATTTCGTGGGTAAAAAATTTAAAGAAAAAATACAACAGAAGATAAAACAAGTAGCTAAAGAGAAAATGGAAGGATTTTAAAATAAAGAATTTGCCGCCAAGCGAGGCAGAGCCGAGCAATCCGACAAAGTCGGATTAGAAAATTAGAAAAACTTGAAATCGTTCTTTCCGCTTCCGCTTTTTGGCAAGCGCGGGCGGAAGAGGGGTTCGGTCTTTGCCCTTTGCGTCCCTTGCCCGTTAATAAAATCGGTCCTTGTTTTGTTTAAAAGGCACTGCCCACCAAAAAAACTTATTGGTTCACTTTTTTAATAAATAGATAACCAATCTTTTTTTGCACCCTTCCACAAAAGGTAATTTTATGCTACATTAAAGAATATACTTTATGATGGGATTTTTTCAAAAGAAAAAAGAACCGCCAAATTTAGAAGG
>JBMFLE010000038.1:0-5892 GCA_049971355.1 Patescibacteria group bacterium | reverse complement strand
GACGATCGTCCAAATCAGTAGACAAACAAAATTTTCATTAGCCTACTTATTGGGCTCCGGAACCCAATAGTTTTCACTTTACTATTGGCCCACTAATAACAAAATCTCGGCTAACTTTTAATGGGCCTTTAAATTCTTCAATAATGACAAGGGCTTTAGAAGCCCCACCTTCCGGGGACTGTCCCCTAGTCGCAGTCCCCCTGTAATTTATGATAATGCCAAGCCTTAGCTCTACCATATTGACAAAAAGTCAGATAAACCTGACCAAACTTTTGAAAAATTTTATCATCACTTCTTAAAATTTCCATCAAAAATCCACGCTTATCTTTAATTACTTTCAATTTTTTTATTTCCACACCCTGAATCATAATTTTAATTTTTAACTAATTCATCAATAATTTTATAAATGTCACCAGCACCCATGATTAATAATATATCATTTTCCTTAATATTTTCCAGAATCATTTTTTTTGTTTCCTCTAAATCCTTGGCATAAAATACCATTTCTATATTTCCCTTATTCGCGCCAATAGAAGGAATAGTTTTTTGATGATTGATAATCGCTTTGACTAAATCCTTTGAACTGATATTTTTGTCATCATTTAATTCCCGGCCAGCCACGCTGTAAATTTCGGAAATAATCGCTAAATCTGCTTCATCAAAACTTTTCACAAAATCATCAAAAAGAGCTTTAGTTCGATGGTGGTGATGAGGCTGGAAAACAACAAAGATTCTCTGCTTTGGAAAAAATTGACGAGCTGCTTTGATTGTTACTTTTACAGCGGTCGGGTGATGAGCATAGTCGGAGACTATTGTTACTTTCCGCGTTAATCCGCGTAGTTCCGCGTCAATAATCTGGAAGCGACGCCAAGCACCAGTATAGTTTTCCAAAACTTCTTTAATAATTTCTGGTTTAACACCTAATGTTAGGGCGCAGGTTGCGGCAGCCAGGGCATTGTAAATGTTAAAAATTCCCGGAATTTTCAACTTTAAATCATAAACTGTAGACTTTAAACCGTAAACTTTCGAATCGGCAACTAAATCAAATTTCTGAAAGCCAGGACCAGTCTTGATATTTTTTGCCATAACATCAGCTGGTTTTTTAATACCATAACTGATTATTTTTCGATGGGGTAAAATTTTTTTTAGCAAATTTTCATCGTCGATGTTTAAAATTATTTTCCCTTGACTAGGAAGTTTATCAATATATTTTTGAAAATGAAAAATGATATCATCGATGTCTTTGTAATAGTCAAGATGATCTGCTTCTAAATTAGTCAAAACAATAATTTTGGGCTGAAGTTTAAGCATATGAGCATTCCATTCACAACCCTCAACCACCAGATATTTACTTTTACCCAAACGAAAATTACCATCAGGAAAATTTTTAACTTTTGAGCCAACAATGACGGTGGGATCTAAACCGGCTTTTTCTAAAATTAAACCGAGCATAGCGGTGGTTGTTGTTTTGCCATGGGTGCCAGAAACAGCGATGGTGAAATAATTTTTTGATAATTCACCAAGAAATTCTGGGTAAGAAAATTCTTGAATTTTATATTCTTTAGCGGCCTGTCTTTCTGGATTGTTTTCTGGCACAGCCGGTGAGTATATAACCAAATCAGTATCATTTTCTAAGTTTTCCTTTTTATGACCTAGAAAAATTGTTGCTCCTTTTTTTTCTAAATCATCTGTAATCTCTGATCGAACTAAATCAGAACCAGAAACTTTCCTGCCCAATAAAAACATCATCTTAGCAATGGCGGAGACGCCAATGCCACCGATACCAATGAAGTGAATTTTCCTTATTCCGACCAAACTCATAGATTAATTTTAGCACAAAAAAATAAAAAAAGAGAGGGGGAAATCCTAGTTAAAAGCCAGGACTGTCCCCCTCAAACTCAAGGTTATCGATTACTCGGCAAGAAAAACTCGTACCCTCTTTCTCGACACAGCTCGATGACCCGCGGTAGAGCCTCGAGAGCAGGACTACCGTTAGCGCCGGCAAGGTGAAGAATGATGATTTCTGAATCGCGATTGAGGTCGCGACCGCGATCCAAACCTTCTTCTACTCTTGCGACAATGCTCTCGGCCGTACACGACTCTTCCCAATCTTTGGGATCAATCGTGTACAGACAAACCTGGTAGCCAGCGGCCTGAAGAACAGACAGTGTCCAGCCGTCAATCTTTGAGTATGGCGGCCGGACTAGCCGAAGTTTTCTGCCCGCCAGAGAATCAACTCTCTGGACCTCCGCAAGAATCTCCGACTCACTCAACTGCGTCAGATCCCGATGACTCCAAGTGTGATTCCCCAGAGCGTGGCCGTCTTTTTCGATCTTCTGAACCATGTTGGGTATTCTGACGACTTCCTCGCCCACCAGGAAAAAGGTCGCTCTTACATCGTGGCTTTTCAGTAGGGAAAGAAATGAGTCGATCTTCTCCCCCCCGATACCGCCATCAATGGTCAGATAAATCTTCTTCGGTAGTGCCAAAGCCGCCCCGCTTTGTCGAACTCGACGGTCAACAAGAGGCTGTCTTCTGGAAAGATTCCAGCCTATCCACCAGGAGATCTGTACACGCACTTCTCTGATGGTCTGGTTGGGTTGCTTGGACCATGCGTAGTGACAGAATACTTCGCATGGTCCCAGCATCAGCTTCGGTCCCCCACCAATCTCAACCTTCCGATTCCAAGGATAAGGTTTAACCCCATGCACTCCCTGAAATACAGTTTGAGCGATGAGAGTGGCCGAGCCCGAGCCAAAGCGCGTGATCTCGAAGCCTGGTCCGATGAAAAGTCGACCGACCACTCCTTCACCAAAACCCTCGTTTCTCACCACCCCCGAGAAAGAACCATTAAACTTCTTCAACTTCCAGCCCAGCCAGAAATCGAAGAAAGGGGTGATATTAAAACAAGAAATGTCGGGTCTGAGACCATACGAAACGTCTCCTCCGAGACGCACCAAACCATTGATCTCTGGTCGCCAGAAGTTGTAGGCAAGAAGCGGTCCCAGTCCGATCTCAAACTTCCTGTTCCAATTCTTTGTCTGGTCCAAACCGAAGGCGTGGTTTTCTCCGACTCTGAAGGAAAGGTTTATCCCTCCCCTCTGAAAAGGAGAAAACCTCTGCTCGGTCGCTCCTCTGAAGACCCAGCCATCATCATTGCCGAATGAATCCCAGTGGGAGCCGGCCAAGAAGCCGGAAGCCTGGGAGGGAAAGGTGATGAGCGCGACGAGAAAGAATAGGCAGAGCAGACGCTTGAAGAACTTCAGGGCGGCCACGAGTGTGTTTTTGAGCAGCAATATCAGCCCGGCCGCTACCCAAAACAAACTCGGGCCACAACCGGTCTGTGGTAAACTCATAAGATCTCCTTTCGTTTACAGATGCAGATGACCAACCATCTCTTCTTTGCTATGCCCAGAGGATAACAGGTGAAAAGGACGAGATCACTTTCTTGAGCTACTCGTTCAATTTCACTGTTATCATCAGGGCTAACAATCGCCATTCCCTTGACAGAATACACGTATCTTCTTCCATCGGGAAGAAAAACGATAACCGTGTCTCCTATCTTGAGTCTTGGTAGGTTCCAGAAAGTTGCTGGCACACGATGGCCAGCAATCCAGGTAGATGACTCTCCTGGATAACCTCTCAAAACCCCCGGACCCCGTTTAAGGACCTTTTGATCAGCTCCTTCTCGAACCAAGCCCTTGTATCCAATCGCCGGAATCTCGAGAAGAAAAGGATATTTCTTCTCGGTTAACTCGGTTTCACCCGAAACACTTGACGCGATGGTGCGTTTCCACCTCTTGACATCTTTCTGAGAAGATATAATAGGAGAAATCTCGAGAAAGATGCCAATCAAAATCAGCACCATTGCTACTAACAATTCGATTTTTCTCAAAGCAACCTCCCTTGACCCTAGTGACCCTTGTGCCATTCAGGCAGATGTTCTCTTACAATCCACTCTTTCCACATGGCTCGCCACCAAGCAAACATGGCAACCAGTCGTAAGAGAGAGAAATAAGGCAGACTACACATCGTCGCTAGAAGATGTCCGTGCTTGTAAGAACCGATGGCAGCTGGCATCACAGTTATAGCGAATTCGTACATCGCGGTGACAATGACAACTATCTTCAGAAAGCCAAGGCCAAACTTGATGGTTGTGATAAGGGTAATAAGCGGTAAGAAAGGGGCAATGATCCCCTCGAGGAGCCAAAACAGGACAAATATCGAGAAGCTTGGATTGGTAAAGCTCAATATCTGCCGCTTGTACTTGGCAACGCCCTGGAAAAAACCACGTCCCCATCTGTCTAGTTGACGAAGAACCATGCCCAAACTCGTGGGTTCCTGGGTATAGCAAAGGGCTTCTGGAACAAAACGAACCTGCTGTCCTTTAGTAAGTTGCTCCCAGGTCAGAATCAGGTCCTCAGAAAGATCGATACCGAATCCTCCTGTGTCGAGCAAAACGTTCAACCTGATGCCGGCAAAACAACCAGAACAAACAAGGCTAGATCCAAAACCAGCCTGAATCCTCTTGTGGAGATTGAGGGAGAGGTGGTATTCAAAAAGTCGAGCTTTCTGCCAGATGCAGTTGACCTTAGCGGGTAAGACATACCCGCTTGCACTGGTCACTTGTGGATCTTCGAAAACACGAACCAGATTCTCAAGTCCTCGCTGATCGACAATGGTGTCGCCATCTATGATGACGACTATTACCCTTTCTCGTGGGTGATTGCCGACCATCTGCCGAAACTCCTGGCTTTGGAACATGTTCTGAAGGTTGGCACCTTTCCTTTTGATCGGGCTCTGGCAAGTTACAACTGTAACGCCCAGTGTCCTGGCGATTTCGCCAGTTCCGTCAGTGCTGTTGTGATCTCCAACAATGATGCCATCGGGTTTTCTGGTCTGAGCCATCAAAGCTTGAAGCGTCGCTCTGATAGAGCCGGCCTCGTTAACGCATGGAACGAGGACTATAACAGAAAAACCCTCCATATTGTCCTCCTTTTTTTCTTCTCCAAAGAACTAAATACTTCCCTCCTCGGAAGTATCTAAAAAAATAATAACATTTTTTTAAAAAATGTCAAGAGCGTTTTTTTGTTTATTTTAAGCCTCAACCCCGCACCAAATCTCAAAGAAAGTTAATAATTTGAAAATTTTGAGAAAATTAGAATTTCTTTAACCATTTTTTCAGTTGCATTGTTAGGTACGATTTTTTTAATATTTTCGCTTAATTGATTTTTCTTGCCTTGATCGTTGATTAACTCTTTTATCTCATTTATAAATTTCTCATTTGTTAATTCTTTTTGATTTAGAACAACAGCCGCATTTTTATCTTGAAAATATCGGGCATTAGCTTCTTGATGAGAATCGGGAATAGGAATAATAATTGTCGGCTTACCTAAAACAGCAAGTTCTGTTAAAACATTCATCCCGGCCCGGGTAATAACTAAATCAGCCACCGCATAGGCATCAGCAATTTCAGTAGTTAGAAATTCGTAAGAATGATACCTTCGCTTAATTTCCAATTTCCCCGGCCTCGACTCGCTCGCCTCGTTTTCGCGAGGTCGAAGCGGATCGTCGAGGCGAGGCGGGCAATTTCTAATTTCTAATTTACCTCGGCCAGTGAGATGAATAACCTGGCAAAATTTTGTTAATTCGGGTAAAATCTGCCAAATCAACTCATTAATCTTTTGAGCACCAGTTCCTCCGCCTAAAACCAACAAAACAGGAAGATTGCTTTCTAAATTTAATTTTTTAACTAATCTCTCTTTATTTCCTTTAAAAATTATTTCTCTTACCGGATTGCCAGTTAAAACAGTTTTTTCTCGTGGAAAATCATTAAGAGATTTTTCAAAAGAAACAGTAATTTTTTTAGCAAAAGGAGCTAAAATTTTATTA
>JBMFLE010000037.1:0-5975 GCA_049971355.1 Patescibacteria group bacterium | reverse complement strand
CAAAAAAAACCATTGGTCATGGGTTGTTATGGTATTGGTTTACAAAGATTAATGGCCACGATTGTTGAAATTTATCATGACAAATTTGGGATTATTTGGCCAAAATCAGTAGCGCCATTTGATCTTCATTTACTTGGCTTGGATTTGGACAATGAAGAAGTGGCAAAATTAGCCAAAGAAGTTTATCAAAAATTAATTAAAATGGGTTTAGATGTTTTATATGATGACCGATTGGAATCAGCGGGGATCAAATTAAAAGATGCCGATTTAATTGGTATTCCGGTTCGTTTGGTTGTCAGTCAAAAAACAGGAAAGAAAATTGAGTATAAAGAAAGAAAAAGTAGAGATATTGAATTATTAACATTTCGTCAAATACTTAATAAATTAAAAATAATCTAATTTTTTATGTTTAAAAATTTATTGGGTTTATTTTCTAAAGATATTGGCATAGATTTTGGCACTACTAATACGCGGATTTATGTCAAAGACAGGGGCTTGGTTTTGGATGAGCCATCCATTGTAGCAATTAATAATAGAACAGACCAAATTATTGCTTTTGGTCAAGCGGCAGTAAAAATGATTGGCAAAGTGCCGCCCCACATTCAAGTTGTTCGTCCTCTAGTTCACGGGGTAGTTTCTGATTTTGAAGTGGCTGAAAAAATGTTACGTTTAATTTTTGAGAAAGTTCATCAAAATACATTTGCTTTTATACCCAGACCTAAAGTAGTCGCCGCCATTCCCTTAGATGTGACTGAAGTAGAAAAAAAATCTTTAGAAGATGTTATCCTTCAAGCTGGGGCACGACAGGTATTTTTAGTTGAAAGACCGATGGCCGCAGCGATTGGGGCACGATTGCCAATTCATGAATCAATCGGAAATTTGATAGTAGAATTGGGTGGCAGCTTATCTGAAGTGGCAGTTATTTCTTTATCTGGTATTGTTACTTGGAAGTCTTTAAAAATTGGTGGTGAGACTTTAAATAAAAATATTATTCAATATTTGAGAGAAAAGTTTGGTATTTTATTGGGTGACCAAACTGCAGAGGAAATCAAATTAAAAATTGGTTCAGCTGCGCCTTTAGATAAACCCCAAGAGATGAAAATTCGTGGTCGTGATTTACTCACCGGCCTACCGAAAGAGATTGTGATTACTGATGCCCAAGTAAGAGAGGCGATGATGCCAATTTTAAAACAAATCGCAGAAAGCATCTCCGATACTGTTGAAAGAACGCCCCCTGAATTAGTGGCTGATATTTATGAACGAGGATTGATATTATCTGGTGGTACCGCTTTATTGCGTAATTTAGATAAATTGATTCAAAAAAAGATAAACATCCCCATTCATATTGCTGATGATCCATTGACTTCAGCTATTCGAGGTACAGGTCTTATTTTGGAGGACTTTGAAAATCTAAAAGGGGTAATTATTCCTTCAGCCAGAGAGTAAAAATATGAAGATGATCGAAATTAACAACCAAACTAAAGCTAAAATAAGTAAAATATTTATTCAAAAGGTGCTAAACAAAGCTCTTAAGTTATTAAAAAAGAAAATGAATCTTTCCGTGGCTATCGTTGGGCCAGCCAAAATTAAACAATTAAATAAAACTTATAGAAAGATTGACCGCTTAACCGATGTTTTATCTTTTGAGGAGTTAAACGAGATTATTATTTGTTATCAACAGGCAAAAAAACAAGCTAAAGAAAGGAGTTGGCCGGTTAAGCAAGAAATAAAAATACTTTTGATTCATGGTTTACTCCATTTATTAGGCTACAATCATAAAACTAAAAAACAAAAAGAAAAAATGGATAAATTAATGATTAAATTGTTATCAGAGAGTAATTTTTAGAAAAATAGGTATGAATATTCATAATCTTCAACGCAGTTTTCACGATGCGTTCCGTGGATTAGTTTATACATTTCGTTATGAACTTTCTTTTCGTTGTCAAACATTAATCGCGATAATTGTTTTATTTTTGGCTTTTTATTTTCCTTTAAGAATGTATGAGAGGGTGGTAGTTATCTTATTAGTTGTCCTGGTTTTAATTTTAGAATTAGTAAATTCAGTTGTAGAAAGGATAATTGATTTATTTAGACCACGTATTGATCATGTGGCAAAAATTATTAAAGATATAATGGCTGGCGCTGTTTTACTTTCGGCAATTTTTTCTGCGATTATTGGCTGGATAATTTTTTGGCCACATATTAAGCTATTGCTTTTTCGTTAATTTTTATAAAAGTAAAAGATTTAAAATTATTGTTGATTGAGTTATTAAATAACATTTTTATTTTATTAGACTTTTATGTCAGAGAATATAATCACCGGCCTTGATATTGGTTCGGGAACAATTAGAATTGCTGTCGGCCAAACTGGATCAGAGGGCGAATTACAAATTCTTGGCATAGCGGAAACACCTTCCCAAGGAGTTGGTAAGGGAATGATTACTGATTTAGAGGATACGGTTTCAAGTATTTCTCAGGCTTTAGACAAAATCGAGCGTTTAGTTGGTTTATCTATTAATCATGCCTATATTGGAATTTCTGGCACTCATATTATTTCTCAAGTCGCTCGTGGTATTGTTGCCGTTTCCCGAGCTGATGGAGAAATTAGAAAAGATGACGTGGTCAGAGTGTTAGAAGCTGCCCAAAGTGTAGCCACTCCCCCAAACTATGAAATTTTACATATTATCCCTCGTTCATTTACGGTTGATAATCAGCCAAATATTAAAGATCCAATCGGAATGACTGGGGTGAGAATTGAAGTTGATGCTCAAATTATTTTAGGCCTGACTTCACAAATAAAAAATTTAAGAAAATGTCTTTACCGGGCTGGAATTACTGACGATGAATTAGTTTTTGTTCCATTAGCTTCGGCTGAAGCAGTTTTAACCAAACGACAAAAAGAGTTAGGAGTGGCTGTTGTTGATATTGGTGAGACTACCACCTCTCTTGCCGTTTTTGAAGAAGGTAATCTTTTATTAACCAAGACCCTGCCCATTGGTTCGCGTTATGTTACTTCTGATATTGCCATTGGTTTACGTATCCCCCTGGACTTAGCTGAAAAAATTAAGATAAATTATGGTTCAGCTTGTTCAAATTTAGTCAATAAACACGAGATGATAAATTTAAAAGATTTAAGCGACAAAGAAGAAGGTGTTATTTCTCGTCGTGAGATAGCGGAAATTATTGAAGCTAGATGCGAAGAAATTTATAAAATGGTTAACAAAGAATTAGAGACAATTGATCGAAGCGGAAAATTACCAGCCGGCGTTATTCTCACTGGTGGCGGAGCCAAGCTTCCTGGTTTAGTTGAATTAGCTAAAAAAATCTTTAAGTTACCGGCAAGCATTGGTATACCATCCAACTTTAATAGTCAAACAGATAAAATTTTTGATCCGAGCTATTCAACAGTTCTCGGCCTAGTTTTTTGGGGAAAGAAGATGCATATTTTACCAAAGAGGAGTTTATTGAAATTAATTAAAAGTGACTGGTTGAAAAAGATCTTTAAAAATTTGTTACCATAAAAGATAATTTTGACCAATTTTTTGGATTATGCTAAATTTAACTAAAAAAGTCCATTTTATCGGTGTTGGTGGTATTGGTACTAGCACTATTGCTAAATTGATGTTAAAACAAAATAAAATAGTGAGTGGTTCTGATTTAAATTCATCAGAAATTACCCAAGAATTAAAAAAATTGGGTATTAATTTCTTTTTAGGTCACCGAGCAGAAAACTTGAGCAATGATACCGATCTGGTTATTTATTCACCAGCGGTGCCAGAAAATAATCCAGAAAGACAGAAGGCAAAGAAATTAGGAATTCCTCAATTTTCTTATCCTGAATTTTTGGGTCAAATTTCTAAAGAAAAATTTACCATCGCTGTTTCCGGCACTAATGGTAAAAGCACAACTACTTCAATTTTAGGTTTAATTTTAGAAGCAGCTGGACTTGATCCTTTAGTTATTGTCGGTAGCAAAGTCCAGCAATGGGGTAGTAATCTAAGATTAAGTAATTCGTGTGCTGGTGATAAATTCGTAACTAGTGGTAGAGCGTTGTGGTTGAGGGTTGTGAGTGGCGGGCGCATATGTTGAATTTATCACCGAAAATTATTATTTTAACCAATCTCGAAGAAGACCATTTAGATTATTATCGCGATATTAATCAGATTATTGAAACATTTCAAAAATATACCGAAAAATTACCCAAAAATGGAGTTTTAATTTTGAATGCTGATGACCCGAATCTCTTAAAATTGGGACCAAGGTGTCGAACAATTACTTATGGGATTAAAGACAAGGCCGATGTTATGGCCCTAAATATAAAAATCAGTAAAGATAATCAAAAATTTGAACTTGTTTTAAGATCAAACTTTTTAAATCATCATCGACTTCTTAAAATAAAATTAAATATCCCTGGCCCTTTTAATATTTATAACGCCTTAGCCGTCACAACCTGCGCTTTAAGTTTGGGTGTTAAGCCAGAAATTATTCAAAAGGTTTTAGAGAATTTTCATGGTATCTGGCGAAGGTTTGAAGTAAAAGAATTAACAATCAATGATAAATTATTAACGATTATCTCTGATTATGCCCACCATCCGACCGCAGTTCGTGAAACAATTAAGGCCGCTAAAGAATTTTATCCAAATAGGCGAGTGATAGCCGTTTTTCAACCCCATCATCGCAATCGAACTAAAAAACTTTTTAATGATTTTGTGAGAAGTTTTGACCAGGCAGATTTAACTATCATTTCCGAAATTTACGATGTCGCTGGTCGGGAGAATAAGAAAGACGCTAATATTAGCTCTAAACAATTGGTCGAGGCAATTATTAATTATCAAAAATCTGGTACTTCAATGCGGGCTGGTATTTCAACTCAAGCCAACCGGAGTACCAAAAAATCAGTTTGGTATGCTGCTAATTTGATTGAAACGAAAAAGCAACTTTTAAAGATTATTCGACCAGATGATATTGTTTTGATAATGGGAGCAGGTGATATCTACAAATTAGCCTCAAATTTTAAAGAGGGGGCGGCTATTGCTCCCTGGTAAAATAGGTATTTTATGACAAAACAAATTTATGTCATTAATTTAGCTGGTGAAAAAGAGCCACTCTCGTTAAAAAAAATTTATCGCAGCGCTCTTCGCGCCGGCGCTTCAAAAAAATTAGCCAGTCAGATAGCAGAAATTATTAAAAAGAAAGTTTACCCAGGCATTTCGACATCTGAAATTTTCGAAAAAATCAAATTATTATTGCGTCAAGAAATGCCAACGGCTGCTTTAAGATTCGGCTTAAAAGAAGCCTTGCAAAAACTTGGTCCGAGTGGTTTCCCTTTTGAAAAATATATTGGCGCTGTTTTAGATAAAAATGGTTATCAGGTGTATCTTAATCAAATTATTCCTGGTCGTTGTGTTAATTATGAAATCGATTTTCTGGCTCAAAAAGAGAATCAACTTTATGTCGGTGAATGTAAATATCATCATTTGCCTGGTCTGCGGGTTGATTTGAAAATCACTTTAGCCAACTATGCCCGTTTTCTTGATTTAACCCAAGGGACATATTTTCATAAAAAAGAATTTAAGGGGCTAAAGTTAAAAAGTATTTTAGTAACAAATACCAAATTTACAACTCAGGCTATCCAGTATTCTAAATGTGTTGGCATTGAGTTGATTGGTTGGCGTTATCCAGAAGATAAAGGTCTTGAATATTTAATTGAAAGTCAAAAATTATATCCGATTACTATATTACCTTCTTTAAAAAGCTTTTTATTTGATATTTTTGTTAGTCGTCAAATGATGCTAGTGAAAGATATTTTAACTATTGATCCTTATAAGTTTACTCAAGAAACCGGCGCGCCGTTAAAGAGTATTTTGGCTCTAATCCGCGAGGCAAAAATGTTACAGTAATGGTAAAATTTTTTAACGGACATGAACCCCAGAAATGGGACTGAGAGTAAATTTGTTTTTGGGACTAATTTGATT
>JBMFLE010000036.1:0-6294 GCA_049971355.1 Patescibacteria group bacterium | reverse complement strand
ACATTCAAAAATATCTAAAATAATTTTGTTACAGCCCTTATTAAAGGGCTGGGCAACCCAGCCCATTGAAAATGGGCTGTGGTTGAATTTTGCCGCCCAACGAAGTTGGGCGAGCCCCGCCTCTTTGGGCCGGGAATTTCGAATGAATTAATTTTGAAACAAATTCGAATTTGGAAATCAGGGTTTAGAAATTACACCAATGGTCTCTCATTTTTGGGGTTCATGTCCACCCTTCTCTTTTTTAATAAATTTGATAAAATTAAATCACGACATTTTAGTCTTATTTAAAATTTAATTTCATCTGAAAAATATGATTCTGGGAGGTAATTTTTCTGGTTTTTATGATTATACTCTTTATTATTACATTTCTTTTTGGATTAGCGGCAGGTAGTTTTTTAAATTGCCTGATTTATCGTCTTGCTCACAAAAAGACCCTTTTTGGCCGATCTTTTTGTCCAAGATGTCAGCATCAAATTGCTTGGTATGACAATATCCCTATTTTAAGTTTTATAATTCTTGGCGGTCGCTGTCGTCATTGCCATCAAAAAATTTCTTGGCAATATCCCTTGGTTGAGTTAATCACCGGATTTTTCCTTGTGATTAATTTTTTTATTAGGCTTAACCAATTTCCAATTTCTGACTTTCGACTTCCAATTATTCTTATCCGCGATTGGCTAATGATTTTTGTTTCTTTTTTTATTTTCATTTACGATTTAAAGTATTATTTGATTGAAGATATTGTTATTTTGCCGATTACTGGTTTAATTTTTATTGCCAATTTAATTTTGAAAATTTCGCTTCTCAATTTATTGTTAGCCGGCATATTGGCAGTTTGCTTTTTTGTTTTTCAATATCTTATTACGCGTGGCTGCGGTATTGGTTTGGGCGATTTTCGAATTGGTCTTTTGATGGGGGTTTATTTTGGTTGGCCAAAAATTGTCTTGGCGATTATTTTGTCTTATCTCATCGGGGCAATTATCGCCATTTTTTTAGTCATTTTGAAAAAAAAGAAATTTACTTCTCGAGTTCCTCTCGGACCATTTTTAGCCATTGGCAGTTTAATTACTTTGTATTACGGACAAGAAATTTTAAATTGGTACTTCAGTAAGTTTTAAAAAATTTTTATGATCAACAAGATTAAATTTTTTGTTCAGACTGTTTTCAAAGGACAATTTGCCTTTACCATCATTGAAATAATTATAGTCATTTTAATTATCGGATTTCTTACTACCCTAACTTTGGCTAATTATCGGACCGGTCAAAGAGTCGGTGGACTTATTACTGAAACGCAAAAAATTGTTGGTGTCTTTAAACAAGCTCAAAATATGGCCCTAACCGGTTATGGTTCCATTCGTACTGATTGCGGTTATGGCATTTATTTTATATCTAACACTTCCTATCGATTATTTATTGACAAATCTTCGCCTTGCAATTACCAATGGGATGAAGGAACCGATGAAGCTATTCAGGATTTTACTTTAGCTGCCAATATTATTCTTTCTTATCCCGCTGGTTGTCAATATTTAGTTTTTAAACCGCCTTCAGCTGAGGTTTGCTGCTGCTGCGCCTTAAATTGCAATTTTTCCGGAGAAAAAATATTCACTGTTCAACAAACAGAAGAAAATCGTTATCTTTATATTCGAGTAAATTCAGCTGGTAAAATTAGTATTTCTTGGTAAAAGGCTGCCTTTAAGAGAAATTAAAAACAGTTGATTAGTTTTTTATTTCTATGCAAATTCTAAAATCGGAACCAAATTCCGGACAAACTTTAGTGGAGGTTTTAGTGGCAATTGGTTTGACCACCCTGGCCCTGGTGGCTATTCTTTCTATCGCTCTTTCTAATTTATCTATGGGCGGCCAAAGCACTGAGCGGACGATTGCTGTTTTTTTGGTTCGGGAAGGTTTGGAATTAACTAAAAATGTTCGAGATAGTCAATGGCTTAATCCTAATAAAGTTTGGCCCTACGGTCTAGAAGAAGGCAATTGGATTATTGATGCTTCTACTTATAGTCTATCTTCTGCTGATAATTCAGATATTGTCCAATGCGACAATTGTCAGCTTTATCTGACTTCAAACAATTTTTATGTTCATAGCCCCGCTGGTAATAGTCCGACTATATTTAAAAGAATGGTTACTATTTCAGCTGGCGATAATTTAGGTGACGTTTGCGATAATAATTGCGAAAAAAAGATTAGATCAGAAGTTTATTGGATAGAACATAATCGACCCCATCAAATTATTCTTGAAGTTAGATTGACCAATTGGCAAAAATAATTTTATGTCAATTAAAATTAAAAATAACTTAATTGCTTCATTTACCCTTATTGAGCTGATTATTTCGGTTGGTATTATTGTTGTCGTGATTATTAGCGCGGTTGGAGTTTATCTTTATAGTATTGGCCCACAGCAAAAGACTATAGCCACAACTAATTTACAACAGGATGGACAATTAATTTTCAATTTAATTGCCAAAGATATTAGAGCAAATCAAATTGACTATGATTATTATGGTTGTTTAACTGATTGTTCAACCCCAACAGATGTTTTGGCTCTAACTGATGCTGCTTCGCCAGCTACTTTTATTCAATATCGTCGATGTAAATATGGAGAAAATACTGATTGTACTGGCGCAGCTGGTGAAATTTGCGCCTTAAAAAAATGTAGGGGCTCAACCTGCGGTGATTGTACTACCGAGGGCGTTTGGGGGGAGGTTACTATGGCTGATATCAGTGTGACCAAATTTGATGTTTATATTTGTCCAAGTTGTGACCCCTTCATCTCTGAAGCAACTAAATATCAGATTCCGCAAGCAACTATTGTTTTAGAACTTAAATCGCGTAAGGAAAAATTTGGCGAGCACCGAATTAGACTTCAGCAAACAATCCCCCAACGTTATCAAGAAAAAGGCAGATATTAAAGGGGCAGACACCAGTATTTTTCATATTAGTATATTCGTAAAGATTTGTGTTCCGTTCTTCGGCTAATGGTCGATTTAGAAATTACACAAATGGTCTCCCATTTTTAGGGCTCACGTCCCAATAAACAATTTGATAAAAAATATCTTGATATTCTGTCTCTGATATTATCATTTGTGGGTAATATTCGCAGCCCCATCTTCACCTTTTTAATAATTTATTTTATAATTGAATGTAGTAATAAGTAGCTCAAATTATAGGAATTGAACAAGAAATGCCAAAGTTTTCTCTCAATGTCTTTAATCGCTGAAATTAGGCAAGTTTGTCAAAAATACAGTATTAAACCCTTGCGTAAAAGAGGACAGAACTTTTTGATTAATCCTAAAATTTATGCTAAAATAATAGAAGCAGCTGAGTTAAAGAAAGACGATATTATCTTGGAAATTGGGGCTGGTTTGGGCAATCTAACCAGACAATTAGCCGAGAGAGTTAAAAAAGTGATTGCGGTTGAGATTGATAAAAGATTAATCGAGATTTTGAAAAAACAGTTAGCTGATTATAGAAATATTGAAATTGTCCAGGGCGATATTAGAAATTTTCAATTTTCAATTTTCAATTTTCAAATAAATTCTGTCCCTACAGGACATCTCACCAAAGGAGATAAATTCCAAATTCCAAATTTAAAAATTATTGGTAATATTCCCTATAATTTAACCGGAATTATTTTAAGAAAATTTTTGTCCGAAAAGTTGAAACCAAAATTAATGGTTCTGATGTTACAAAAAGAAGTGGCTCAAAGAATTGTTGCCCGACCACCAAAAATGAGTTTACTTTCAGTTATGGTTCAATTCTACGGTCAGCCGAAAATAATTTCTTATGTTTCAAAAAATAATTTTTGGCCAAGACCAAAGGTTGATTCAGCAATCCTCCGGATATCTACTACAAATATACAAATTGATGAAAAAAAATTTTTTGAGGTGTTGAGAGCCGGATTCTCGGCGCCGAGAAAATATCTCTTGAATAATTTAATTAAAAAGAGTATAATTGACAAAGAACAAGGAGAAAAAATTTTTAGAAAATTAAATTTGAACTTAAAAATCAGGGCCCAAGAATTATCAGTGGGAGACTGGATAAAATTATATAACATGATGCTAATCTAATTCGCATCATTCGCATAAATTCGCATATTCGCATCATATTTATATGAAACATAAATCAGCGACAACAAATTTTTTACTTCTCGGCTTAATTGGTTTTTCTATTTTTGCTTTAGCTTTTGGTTATTTTCAAATCAGGCATCACATTCGCAGTCCATTTGCCGAGCAGCAGAGCAAAAAACCAGCTGTTGATGTTCAAAAATTATTAGCCGAAGCGCAAAATCTTGATACTGATAAAGACGGTCTAACAGATTTTCAAGAACAATATATTTATAAAACTTCGGCCTATTTACCCGATTCTGACAGTGATGGATTTTCTGACAAAGAAGAGGTAGAGGCCAAAAGTAATCCCTTAAGCCCAGAGTCAACGCCCTATAATAAGAAGGTAGTTGAGTCAAATTTAGAGCAAACATTCGAAGCTGTCTCAGAAAATAAATCACCAATAGAGCAAAATGAGGTCAGTCCTCAAGAAATTAGGGATTTATTAGTTAAGAAAGGTGGTTTAGATAAGGAGGCTGTGGATAAAATAGATGACCAAACCCTTTTAAAGTTGTATAATGAAACTAAGGCGGAAACAGGTCTTGATTTAGAAAACATTTCTCAATTAAATCAGTTTACTTTACCGTCAAACGAGTCTGCCTTGCCTATTTCGCCGAGTTCTGATATAATTTCAAAGAAAAGCAGTCCTGATCAAAGTCAAAGTGAAAATATTGCCCAATCACTATTATTAAAGAATTTAGAGCAGCTAACTCCATCAGAGATTAGAGAGATTTTGATTTCTGGAGGGATGGATGCAAAATTATTGGAGCAGATTGACTACCAAACATTAAAAAAGATATTTTTAGAGGCGCTGAAACAACAACAATTCGCGCCGTAGATATGAAGGAACAGGCACCGGCCTTGATATTATAATTGATATCAAATGAAAAATTAAATTAATTGTCTATGAATCAAGATCAATTATTAACAAAAAGCGATTTAGCTGAGTTTGCAGAGGAAACTCTATTGCCAGCCGTGGAAAGAATAATTGATGACAGAGTACCGAAAATAATTGAGGAGAGAGTACCGAAAATAATTGATGAGAGAGTACCGAAAATTGTTGATGCGAGAATTGATGCTAAGGTGCCGCCGATGCTCAATAAAGTCAAATTAGAACTAATGGATCATTTTGACGACAAAATCGCTGATTTGCGTGGCGATATCGTGCTTTTGCTTCGACGAGAAGACAAAAGACTACAATTTTTAATTAATAAATTAAGAGAGAAAAATATTCTGGAAGACAAAGATGTTAAAGAGCTGGAAGAGATGAAAGTTTTTGTTCGACAAATCTAAAGTAGAAAAAACCCTTTTAAAGTTGTATAATGAAACTAAGGCGGAAACAGGTCTTGATTTAGAAAACATTTCTCAATTAAATCAGTTTACTTTACCGTCAAACGAGTCTGCCTTGCCTATTTCGCCGAGTTCTGATATAATTTCAAAGAAAAGCAGTCCTGATCAAAGTCAAAGTGAAAATATTGCCCAATCATTATTATTAAAGAATTTAGAGCAGTTGACTCCATCAGAGATTAGAGAGATTTTGATTTCTGGAGGGATGGATGCAAAATTATTGGAGCAGATTGACGACCAAACATTAAAAAAGATATTTTTGGATGTGTTGAAACAACAACAATTCGCGCCGTAGATATGAAGGAACAGGCACCGGCCTTGATATTATAATTGATATCAAATGAAAAATTAAATTAATTGTCTATGAATCAAGATCAATTATTAACAAAAAGCGATTTAGCTGAGTTTGCAGAGGAAACTCTATTGCCAGCCGTGGAAAGAATAATTGATGACAGAGTACCGAAAATAATTGAGGAGAGAGTACCGAAAATAATTGATGAGAGAGTACCGAAAATTGTTGATGCGAGAATTGATGCTAAGGTGCCGCCGATGCTCAATAAAGTCAAATTAGAACTAATGGATCATTTTGACGACAAAATCGCTGATTTGCGTGGCGATATCGTGCTTTTGCTTCGACGAGAAGACAAAAGACTACAATTTTTAATTAATAAATTAAGAGAGAAAAATATTCTGGAAGACAAAGATGTTAAAGAGCTGGAAGAGATGAAAGTTTTTGTTCGACAAATCTAAAGTAGAAAAAACCCTTTTAAAGTTGTATAATGAAACTAAGGCGGAAACAGGTCTTGATTTAGAAAACATTTCTCAATTAAATCAG
>JBMFLE010000035.1:0-6333 GCA_049971355.1 Patescibacteria group bacterium | reverse complement strand
CTTTTTGGTTTCACTTTCCAGCCGGCCGAATTAGCAAAATTATTATTCTTGCTTTTTTTAGCTGTCTGGTTAGAAAATCGGGGTAAAGTAAAAAATAGTTGGCTAAATTGTTTTGTTCCTTTAGTTATTTTCCTTGTTACCATTTCTATCTTAGTTGCCTTGCAACCTGATATAAGTACATTAGTGATAATTTTTGTCATGGTCATTAGTGTTTATTTTTTAGCCGGTGGTCAAATTATTCATTTAATTACCTTGGTCAGCGGGGTTTTAGCGGCAACTTTTTTAATGATAAAAATTGCTCCGTATCGGATGGCCAGGTTAATTACATTTCTTCATCCGGAAATTGATCCCAAGGGGATTGGCTATCATGTTCAGCAAGCCTTAATTGCTATCGGCTCTGGCGGTCTATTTGGCTTGGGGCTTGGTCATTCGCGACAAAAGTTTTTCTATTTACCCGAGGTGTATTCAGATTCAATTTTTGCAGTTATGGCTGAAGAATTCGGATTTTTTCTGACGGCAGGAATTATTATTTTATTTTTTTATTTTGCTTATCGTGGACTTAAAATTGCCCAAAAAGCCCCTGATTTACTCGGTCAACTTTTAGCTGGCGGCATTCTTTCTTTGTTTATCTTCCAAACAATCGTTAATCTCGGCGCTTTAATGCGTCTTTTTCCACTCACTGGTATTCCTTTACCATTAATCAGCTATGGTGGTTCGTCAATGTTAACATTTTTAGCCGCTTTTGGTATTTTAGTAAATATCTCACGACAGACTTATGAGTAATACAAATGAAAAACAATCAACGCTTAAAAAATTTTTTTCTTCAGCAAATTTGATGTTAGCTTTAGTTATAATTTCGATTTTTCTATTTGGTAACTTGGCGCAACAAACGATTAAATATTTTTCTATTAAAAAAGAAATTGGTAATCTAGAGAAGGAGATTAAAAAGTTAGAGGAGAAAAATTTGGAAATGACTGCCTCTTTAGAATATTTAAATTCTGAATTTTACAAAGAGAAAGAGGCGCGTTTGAAATTTGGTTTACAAAAACCAGGCGAAAAGGTGATTATTTTGGTTCCAACCAAAGACCAGGAGCAAATTGAAACCGAAGCAGTGTCGTCCCCCAAAAAAGAATCAAATTTAATGAAATGGTGGAAATATTTCATGAAGTAATCGCTAATCAGACAAATTCTCTCACGAATTACTACAAATTATGAAACGATGTCTAATGAAAAATTTTAATTCGAGAATAAAAAGTTTATTAACGATAGGGGCTTTTGTCTTTGGGCTATTCTTATTTATTTTGCCAGTCAAAGCAGAATGGGCGAACCATGTGGTGATTAGTGAGGTGCAGATTGCCGGGCAAACAGCTGATGACGAGTTTATTGAATTATTTAATCCAACTGATTCACCGATTGATTTAACTGGCTATGTTTTGAAAAAGAAAACCAGTAGCGGCGGTGAAAGTAATTTAGTGGTCAGTAGTCGATTTGCCGGCAAAGTTATTCAGCCAAAAAGTTTTTTACTTTTAGCTCCAGAGGAAAATTATTCAGGGACAACAACACCAGATATAATGTGGCCCAAAAGTTATAATCTTGCTCCCAACAATACTATTATTCTTTATTACGTAACGATAACAGTGGACAAAATTGGTTGGGGCACGGCTTTAGATTTTGAAACTAATCCATCCCCAAATAATCCTGACAGTAACCAAAGCTTGGAGCGTAAGGCTTCTCAATATTCAACTCAGACAACTTTAACGATTGGCGGGTCAGAGGAAAGATCTGGTAATGGTTATGATACTAATAATAATGCAGCAGATTTTGTTTTACAAACCACTCCTAATCCACAAAATAGTTTGTCTCCAGCAGAAAACGAGCCGCCACTTTCTGAACCACCGAACCAAGGCCCGGTTTGCGGTAATGGGATAAAAGAGGGGAGTGAAGAATGCGATGGTAATGATTTGGCTGATCAAACCTGTCAGAGTCAGGGGTTTAGTAGTGGGACCTTAAGTTGCAATTCAAATTGTACTTTTAATACTTCGTCCTGCACCACCAGCGGAAGTAACTGGAGTGGCAGTAGTTCTTATACTCCAAATTATCAACCAAAACCTGGTGAGGTGGTGATTAATGAAATTTTCCCCGAACCAGATTCAAAAAAGGGAGAAGAAGAATGGATTGAACTCTATAATAAAACTGATTATGTTTTAGATTTAAGTAATTGGACAATTGAGGATAACACAGGCAAGCCGAAAGTTTTATCTGATCTGGTCCTAACTATTCATGGCTACCTTGTTTTAAAAAAGGGCGAACATTTTAATTTTTCTTTAAATAATGGAGGTGATATTTTAATTCTAAAAAATAGAGAGACAATTATTGATCAAATCACTTATGGTGATTTTGAAGATGGGTATTTGTTGGATAACGCGCCCAATCCTGGTCAAAGTAAATCAATTGGCAGGGATCCTCAAAGTCAAGATACAAATAATGACAAAAATGACTTTTTCCTTTGTAAAAATATTACCCCAGGTCAAAGGAATGAGATAGAAATCATTAATCAGTTAGAGCAGCAAAATACAACCCAACAAAATTTTTCGTCAAAGCCAGATCAATTTCAAACTGATAAAATTTTTATTTCTGAATTTTTGCCTAATCCAGTTGGTTTAGATACTGAGAATGAATGGATTGAATTATATAATGACAGTGAACAAACTATTGATTTGAGCGGCTGGCAAATAGATGATGCTGAAGGTGGAAGCCGGCCCTATAAATTTCCTCCCGGTTCGGAAATTGGCAGCAAAAAGTATCTAATTTTATCTCGAGAGCAGACAAAAATTACTTTAAACAATACTTTTGATTCAGTCCGTTTGATTAAACCAAATGGTCAAGTTCTTCAAAGGATTGATTATCAAAAACCGCCAGAAGGCGCTAGTTATGCCAAAAATGATTCTGGAGAGTGGTTTTATACTATTATTTCTACTCCTGGTTTACCTAATATATTTGAGAGCGTAGAGGAAGAAGATGGAGAGACAGAGGAAAAAGAAATAAAAATGGAAAAAACTGGAGAGGAAAATAGAGAGGCAGTAGAAGTTGGTCTTAATGAATTAAAAAATTTGGAAAAAGGTGATAAAGTAATAATTCAAGGAACGGTTATTACTCCGCCGAATTTATTCGCTAAAACTTACTTTTATCTTAATGGCGCCCAAATTTATTCTTCTGGTGGCAAATTTCCCGATTTAAAAATTGGCGATTTGGTTGAAGTGGAGGGAGTTTTATCAGAAGCATTTAATCAAAAAAGGATTAAAATAAAAGAGCCAAACCAAATTAAAATTTTATCGCGCTCTAATCAAATTTTGGCTAAACAAGTTACCCTGGATGAGCTAAATGAAGAATTGGTTGGCTATTTGATAAAAGTTTCTGGCCAAATAGTTGAAAAAACAGGTCCAAAAATTTATTTAGACGACGGAGATAATGAGGTTGAAGTTTATATTCGACCAAAAATTGAAATTGATAAAAAGAATCTAAAAGAAGGTCAAAGATTAACAGTGACTGGGATTTTAGTCGAAGCAAAAAATGGTTGGCAAATTTTGCCTCGTTGGCAAAAAGACCTGGAGATTACGGAAACAGCCGTAACCGAAGAAACCCCGGAAGAATCAGCTGCTCAGAAAAATTTTGAGATTCTAAGCCCAGAGAGTTTTGAGATTAAGGATTTACAGTCTTCAGTTGCTAATCTTTGGCCAAAAACTGTTGTTT
This sequence comes from Patescibacteria group bacterium, assembly GCA_049971355.1. Taxonomy (GTDB): domain Bacteria; phylum Patescibacteriota; class Patescibacteriia; order UBA2591; family UBA4787; genus JBMFLE01. The sequence goes on along the minus strand of JBMFLE010000035.1, from coordinate 2,583 downwards.
TAAAATATTTGTTAATTAGCACTGCCTCTTTGGCTATAATTTTAGTTGGGCTGATTTTGAAGTGGAGGGGAATTATCAGGTAAAGTTGTAAATAATGAGCAGCAATTTATGAATTTTTAATCCAGCAAAAATTTTTAATATTTTGAGTTTAGTTTTATGACACCCGGAGTAATCAAAATTAAAACAGAATCAAGAAGTGGGTCAGATTAAGTTATTTAGACTCCTTTTTTAATAATAATTATGTGTGGTATTGTTGCCTACATTGGGCCAAAAAACGGAGTTCCAATTTTGATAAATGGGCTTAAAAGGTTGGAATACCGAGGTTATGATTCGGCTGGTTTAGCTGCGGCAAAAGCCGAAGAAATTTTGTGCCGAAAAACTAAAGGTAAAGTTAGTGCTTTAGAAGATTTAATAAATCAAGATTCTTTTGAGAGTAATTTAGCTATTGCCCATACCAGATGGGCTACCCATGGTGAACCAAATGAAATCAACGCTCATCCACATTTTGATTGTCAAGAGAAAATTTTTGTTGTTCATAATGGAATCATTGAAAACTACGCTATATTAAAAGACTGGTTGATAAAACAGGGTCATCAATTTCATTCAGAAACTGATACAGAAGTAATAGCCCATTTAATTGAAAATTATTATCAAGGAGATTTATTGGTCGCAACTCAAAAAGCCTTGAGTTTAATCGATGGAACTTACGGTTTGGCAATTATCTCTGCTCATGAGCCAGATAAGGTGATCGCTGCTCGAAGAGGTAGTCCTTTAATTATTGGTTTGATTGATTGTGGCGAGTATTTAGTTGCCTCAGATCCGGCGGCGATAATTGAATATACTCGAAAAGTAATTCATCTGGCTGATGGCGAAATTGCTGTTCTTAAAAAAGATGGCTATCAAATTATCACTATTGATAATGTTGAAATAAAGAAAGAAACAGAGGAAATTTTATGGGATTTAGCTCAGATTGAAAAAGGTGGATTTCCACATTTTATGTTGAAAGAAATTTTTGAACAACCAGAAGCAGTCAGAAATACAATGCGTGGTCGAGTCCTAGTTAATGAGGGCCGAATTAAATTAGGTGGGTTAAAAAATTGGATTGATTTCTTATCTAAGATTAAGCGAATAGTCATTATAGCTTGTGGAACAAGTTGGCATAGTGGGTTAATTGGCGAATATCTTTTTGAACAATTGGCTGATATTCCAACTGAAGTTGAGTACGGGTCAGAATTTAGGTACAAACAAACACCAATAGATAATGAAACTGCTTATTTTGTTATCAGTCAGTCGGGCGAGACAGCTGATACTTTAGAGTCTTTGCGGAAAGTCAAAAAAGCAGGGGGAAAAGTTTTTGGTATTGTTAATGTAGTCGGCTCAACTATTGCCCGAGAAACTGATGCCGGTATTTATCTTCACGCTGGTCCGGAAATTGGCGTGGCTTCAACTAAAGCCTTTACCTCTCAAGTGACAGTTCTAGTAGAATTGGCCCTGTTATTGGCTATTGAGAGAAAGACGACTGATCGAGAGGAAATTATTGGGAGAATTAACAGTTTGGCAGAAATTCCTGACAAAATAAAAAAAATTCTTGATAAAAACGAAGAGATTAAAAATCTGGCTAAAAAATATTATCAATTTAATAATTTTCTTTATTTAGGTCGAGGCTATAATTTTCCAACTGCTTTAGAAGGCGCCCTGAAACTAAAAGAAATTTCCTATATTCATGCCGAAGGCTATCCGGCTGCTGAAATGAAACACGGTCCAATTGCTTTAATTGATAAGAACATGCCAGTTGTTGTTTTAGCCACAGATACCGAGGATATCATTTATCAAAAAATAGTTAGCAATATTGAAGAGATTAAAGCAAGAAATGGAACCGTGATTGCCGTGGCTACCGAAGGCAATGAACAAATAAAGAATTTAGCTGACGAAGTGATTTATATTCCAAAAACTAGAGGATTTTTAATGCCCCTACTGAGTGTGGTTCCTTTGCAACTTTTGGCTTATCATATAGCTGTTTTACGGAAATGTGATGTGGATAAGCCAAGGAATTTAGCAAAGTCAGTGACAGTAGAATAAAAGCAATAAATTTCTATGAGTTTCGTGAGCGAAGCGAGCATATTTCTATGAATTTCAGAAATAAAATAGAAACTTGTAGAAATAAATAGAAATTATTTGTTTCGGATTATGACTGGTTCAAGAATATTTCTTTTTATTTTTTTATTGTTTCTGCTTTTGATAGATTTTTTTATTATTGCCAGTTTTGATCCGGTTTGCTATTTCAAACAAGGCTACGGATTTAGTTATGCTACCGGCGAACCAACAGAGTTATTAAATCAATTTAGATTCGGTCGACAGAGAATTAGTTATAATTTTTCCCATTTCTCACTTTTTTGGACTAAGCCACCTTTTAATAAAAGTTTTAACAGTGTTATTGATTTTTTAAAATTAGACGGCAACCCCCTCTGGCTTAACATTGGACACTTTGTTGCCTTTTTTATTTTTACTTTAATTTTGTTTTACATTTTTCGTCTGAATTTTATTACTGTTATTTTAATCGTCTTGATTTTTAATGTTTTTCAT
>JBMFLE010000034.1:0-6383 GCA_049971355.1 Patescibacteria group bacterium | reverse complement strand
CCCTAAGCTCGGCAAGCTGGGCCTCAATAGATAAAATTTGCCTTTCTTCTTCCTCGCTTGATTTCCGGCAATAGATAAAGTACTTAATCATAGTTTTTTACTCCTTAATTATATTTGAAAAAGGCAACGCTTACACCGACAATTTGTAAAATCTCGCTTTGCCTTTCGTCAAAGGCGAAAAAAAATCGGCTTTTGTTTTTTTCAAAACAAGCAAACTTTTCAAGTTTGCGAACCGCCAAATCAGCCAGCAACCCCGCCCTCTATACCGTGTGTTAAATCTAACTACTGCACAAAATCGCAATAGCTTTGTTTAACTTAAAAGTAAATATAGAGGGAAGACTGTTTTATTTTTTCAAATTATTAAAAGGCTTCTTAAAAAAATTTCACTAAGGGGAGTGTCCCTGTATAGAATATTCCAATATTCTTGAGAATGTCGAAATAATTTTTCAAAATCTTTAAGGGCGGTGTCTATCTTCGCTTGACTTTTTAATAAATTTTGATACTATCTAAATTAGTCTAAGTAGACCGCGTGATCGCCCGCTCTTCGCAAAAGTGAAGAACGGGAGGAAAGTCCGAACGCCCTTCTGGTAACAGCAGAGGAAGTGGGTGCCTTGCTAACCGCAAGGAGTCCTAATAGTAATATTAGGCTACGGAAAGTACCACAGAGACAATACTAGCTAAAGGCTGCCCACCCTCGCCTTTTCAGGCTTCGGTGAGTACTCCTTTAGCAAAAGGTGAAAAGTCCTTAGTAAAACTAAGGTCATCCGTTAAGTGATTAACGGATGTGGTAAACCCCACCTGGCGAAAGACCAAATTTAGGTAGGTCGTTAGAGGCCAATAGCAATATTGGTCCCAGATAAATGATCACGTAGAAACAGAATTCGGCTTACGAGTCTACTTAGACTTTTTTATTTTATTAATTGCTTGGTTAACTAATCTATCAGCTTCTTTGTTTTTCTCGCGCGGAATATAATGGTAATTTATCTCTTTAAAACTTTGTGATAAGTTCCAAATTTTAATAAAAAACGGACCTAAGCCATGATCTTTTATTTTATACTCTCGGTTTAACTGTTTAACAATTAACTCGCTGTCCAAATAACAATCAATCTCTGTTGCCCCTAATTTTTTAGCCTCTTCTAAACCCAAAATTAAGGCCTTATATTCGGCCTGGTTATTGGTCGCTTCGCCTATATATTTGGCCATTTCTTTTATTATTTTTTTATTTTTATCACGAATAACAACACCAACTCCAGCTGGCCCAGGATTGCCAAACGAACCACCGTCAGTATAGAGAATAAATTTCATAATCACTAATTAAAAGTTAATTTTCAAATTTTTATTTGGCGAAATTGATATCTATTACTTTCATTTGTATTTCTTTTACCCCATTCCAAAGATTAACTCCTATTTCTATCACCACATCAACTTTATCGCCTAATCGCAAATTGTCACATTTGCCATTGGCGCAAAAAATAATAAATTTGCGACCATTAGCAACCATTTTTAAATGTTGGCTATTCTGCCCAACCCATTCTAAATTTTCAATTTTTAAATTTCTAATTAAAAACAAAGGTTGGCGATTACCCTCGCCAAAAGGCTCAAATTTTTCTAAGGCTTCCTCTAATTCCCAGTTAATATCTTTTAAATCGATTTCTACTTCAATGAATATCTTCTTCGAAAAATCGAAGTTTCTTAATTTTTCTTCAGCTACTTTTTGGAGGGCAGAAACAAAGTTAGAAATTTGATTTTTGTCCTCTAAAGCTAAACCGGCTGCTTTACTATGTCCGCCAAAACGTGAAAGAAAATGATTAACTGAAGCAAATAATTCAACTAAATTAAAATCTTCAATGCTTCGACCAGAACCAATAATATCATTCTCTCGAATGGTTAGAACTAAAGATGGTCGATTATATTCATCTGTTAATTTATTAGCGATTAATCCCAAAATCCCAACTGGCCACTTTTCTCCCTGAGCAATCAAAATTTTTTCTTTTGGTTCAGAACCGAAACTATTTTTAAGTTGCTGAAAAATATCTTCAACTAATTTTTGACGCTGATTGTTCAAACGATTTAATTCTTGGGCAATTTTTTGCGCTTCTGATTGGGAGTTGGTTAAGATCAAAGATAAAGCCGTGTTAGCATGATCCATTCGACTAGCCGCATTGATTCGCGGGGCAATTTGATAATAAATATTCCAAGTATCTAAATCACCTAATTCAATAGCCGCTTCTTTAATCAAAGCGCGTAAACCAATTCTTTTCGTTTTATTGAGAACAATTAAACCATATTTGATCAGAGTACGGTTTTCGCCCAAAATCGGCATATTGTCAGCCACTGTGCCAATGGCTACCAAATCTAAAAGCCATTTTTCGAAAGCCTCTAAATTTGATAATTGATTATTGATTATTGATATTTTTTTAAATAGAGCTTGAACGACTTTAAAAGCAACACCGACTCCGGCTAAATATTTAAATGGATATTTTTCTTCACAATGTTGATTAATAATAGCATAAGCTGGTGGTAAATTAGTCAAAGGTAAATGATGGTCAGTGACAATTACTTGCATACCAAGTTGGTTAGCTAATTCAATCTCCTGATTCGCAGTAATACCACAATCGCAAGTAATAATCAGTTTAATATTTTCTTTAGTAAATTTTTCAATTATTTCTTTTTTTATCCCATAACCTTCTTTTTCCCTATCCGGCAAATAAACATCAATTGCTACAGCGCCTAATTTTTCTAAAGTTAATTTCAAAATTGCTGAAGCAGTAATACCATCAGCGTCGTAATCGCCATAAATTAAAATTTTCTCTTTATTTTGAATGGCTCGATTAATCCTTTCAATTACCTTATCCATATCGGAAAACAAAAAAGGATCATGTAAATCCTGTGAATAATCCGGCATTAAAAATTCATCAATTTGCTTTTGGGTGGTCAAGCCGCGATTATAAAGTAATTGTAAAATAATCGGATTAATCTCCGGAAATTGATTTTTGAAATCATCGGAAATTTTTGGGGCAAGAATCCATTTATTTTTCATAAACTAGTCTCATATTTTAGTTTTCTTTTTCTCCCTTTTTGATTTTGTTCAGATATATTTTCTAGGTATTAATGGATTAATCCTTGTCACTATTTCATAATTAATAGTTCCAACCTTTCCGGCCATTTCATCAGCCGTCACTTCTTCATTCCCCTGTTTACCAATAAGAACAACTTCATCCCCCACTTTAACATCTTTAAGGTGGCTCACTTCAACCATGGTCAAGTTCATACAAATTCGACCGCGAATTGGACACCGTTGTTCATGAATTAAAACTTCGCCAACATTAGATAGTTTTCTATCATAGCCCTCCCAATAGCCAATTGGTAAAACAGCAATTTTTGTTTGTTCCTTTGTTTGATAAGTGCAGTCGTAACCAATGAACGTCTTTGGTGGCAATTCTTTAATTTGAATAATTTTTGTCTTCCAGGAAAGAGCTGGCTGAAGATAAAATTTGATTTTTCTTTTCCGGACAAATCTTTTTATTTCCTCAGACGGCCATAAACCGTAAAGAGCAATACCAATTCTGACCAAATTAAAGTGCGTTTTAGGATTAATAATTGTTGAAGCTGAACAAGCGGCATGTTTAATTGGAATATTAAAACCTTCCTTCTCTAAATCTCTGATTACTTTTTCAAATTTTTCTGTTTGCCAATTGGTATAACTTTGGTCTTCTCTCTCAGAAGCAGCATAATGGGTAAAAATTCCACGCAAATTTAAATTAGGAATTTTCTGTAGTTCTTTAAAAAAATTTACTGTCTGATTAGGCAATATGCCAATTCGCGAAGTGCCAGTATCAATTTTGACATGAATATTGACTTTTCTTTTAATTCTTTGTCCTATTCGCGATAAAATTTTTGCCTGCCACAAATCATAAATAGGAAAATCTATATTTTTTTGAATTGCCTCCTGAATTTTGCCAGTAGTGGAGCAATTTTTGTTGGCCGTCCAGTATGATAAAATAAAAACCGGGACTTTAATTTTAGCCTGCCGCAATTTTAATGCCTCTTCTAAATTAATTACCCCTAACCAGTCCGCACCTGACTGAACTACAATCTTTGCCACCTCAACCATCCCATGACCATAAGCATTCGATTTGACCACAGCCATTATTTTGACTTTTTGGCTGATGAATTGCCGAAATTGTTTAAAATTATTTCTGATGGCCGATCTTTTAACTTCAACCCGGGTTTCCATAACAGAGACAAAATATGTCTATTTTAATCTCTTTCTAATCTCTTTAACAATTTTTTCTTGGTCAACTGTTTCTTGAGAACCGCTAGTCATATCACGAATAATAATGGTTTTATTTAGATATTCTTGCTGACCAATAATTAAGCAAATTTTAACCCCTAACTTATTAGCAATTTCCAATTGTGTTCGCAAGCTATCCTTACTTAAATTCTCAACTATTCGAAAGCCTTCCCGACGAAGATCTTCAAAAATTTTTAAAGCATTCCGTCTGGCTAAATCACCTAATTGGGCAATAAAAATCTGTGGTCCCTTTATTTTTGGTAATTTAACTTGTTGCTTTTTAATTTCTTCAACAATTCTCTCTAATCCGAAGGCAACCCCGCAAGCTGGTGTTGGTTTACCACCTAAAGATTCTACTAAATGATCGTAACGGCCACCGCCAGCCAGGGCTGATTGACTCCCGGGTTCCTCGGGCAATATCGTTTCAGTTAGAGCGGCAACAGTTTGACTCTCTGTTTCTTCTCCTCTTGATAGGGTGGTCTCCGATTTTTTTATTTTAACTGGCCAGATTTCAAAAACTGTCCGATTATAGTAATCTAAACCACGAACAATTTTAGGATTTAAATTATACATTACCTTCATTTCATCTAAAAATTCTAACGTTTCAGTAAAATGTGCCTTACAATCTTCACAAAGGTAGTCGATAATCTGGGGAGCCTGATTAACAATTTTTTGACAATTTGATTCTTTACAGTCTAAAATCCTTAAAGGATTTCTTTTTAGTCTCTTCCGACATTCCTTGCAGAGAAAGGGTCTTTTTGATTTTAAAAAGTCAAATAGTTTTTTCTTATAGATTTTTCGGCAATCAAAACAACCAAGGCTGTTAATTTGAATAGTAAACTCTAAACCTAGGTTTTGTAAAAAATTTCTCGAAAAAAGTATAATTTGGGCATCAGCCACCGGCTTTTCCGAACCAATAATCTCTAAGCCAAACTGATGGAATTGCCTTTGTCGACCAGCTTGCGGTCTTTCATGGCGAAACATTGGGCCATAATAATACCATTTTATCGGTTGAGTTACGTTAAAAAAGCCGTGTTCAATATAGGCTCGAACTGCAGAAGCGGTTGCTTCTGGCCTCAAACAAATTTTATCACCAGCCAAATCCTCAAAAACAAACATTTCTTTTTGGACAATATCCGTTGTTAAACCAACGCCCCTTTTAAACAAGACGGCTTCTTCTAAAATCGGCAAACCTATTTTCTCAAAACCATAAGAATGGGCTAAATTTTCTGCCTTTTCAATTACAAAATCAAAATATCTCTGCTCTTCGGGCAAAACATCTTTCATTCCTCTCAAAAGATGAAAAACATATTTTTTACTTTTTTTTGACCGACCAGATGGTCGTCCCCGTTTTCTTTTAGGCATAATTATTAATCATTATTTTTATTACGATTTATTTTTAAAGCCTTTAAAGATGGCATCTTTTCCCTCTTAATAAGTATAGACTGGAACCTGAAATTTGGCAACTCGATTGAGAGGCCAACCCCTTAACCAGGTCCGACCAATAATCTCTTTTCTTTTAATCGGACCAAAACTACGCGAATCAAGACTGAGCTGGCGATTATCACCTAAGACAAAATATTCGTCGGGACCCAATTTTTGATCAATTTCACCACTGGTACTCACACCTGGCGAGAGATAATTTTCTTGCAATTTAATCCCCTGAGGATATTCATCATTATAGATATATATATTACCATTTTTAATGACTATTCTCTCGTTGGGCAGAGCAATTATTCGTTTAATTAAATAATTGTTCGGATTTGATGATGGCCTGAAAACAATAATCTCTCCTCGCCTTGGTTGAGTAAAACGATAACTTACTTCTTCAATAATTAAATATTCTTTATCGTAAAAATTTGGCTCCATTGATGGTCCTTGAACTAAAAATGGCTGAAAAACAAACCGATGAATTGGCCAAACAATAATAAAAGCGATTATCACCAATTTGACTAAATCCCAAATAAACTGTAACCAGGATGGCAAACGAAAAAATTTCATAATTGTATAACAAGGACATGAACCCCAAAAATGGGACTGAGAGTAAATTTGTTTTTGGGACTAATTTGATTGACCAAAACTACATTAA
>JBMFLE010000033.1:0-6897 GCA_049971355.1 Patescibacteria group bacterium | reverse complement strand
GCCAGTCAACCGGAATACCCCAAGGTAAATTAGTCGGGCGACCAAAATTTTCCTGATTAAACCAATTTCCCCAGCGAACAATTGCTTCACCTAAAGCCAAAGATGGCGCCAGGAGATCAGCCAATAACCAAAAAGAAATTTGATTTTTTCGAGTATAAAAAAGCAAAACCAGCGCCCCGGCAATAATGGTTCCAAAGATACCTAAACCTCCTCGCCAAACATAAAAAATTTCTAAAGGTCTTTTTAAATAATAATCTATTTCGCTTAGCACATGATAAAGTCTAGCCCCAATAAATCCAAAAATAATTAAATAAGGAGCAAGCCCCCAAATTTTTTCTGAACCAATTATAGATCCCTTTGCTAATCGAATTGTTAAAAGCAAACCAATACCAACAGCCATGGCCATTAATAATCCGTACCAACGAAAAGAAAACATCCCCAACTGAAAAATAACTGGTTGAGGATGATATTCATGAAAAAAATTAAAAATAAACATAATAAAAATAATCGGTCGTCTAAAATGAGACAGCTAAGGTAAATGTTGTTATTTCAATAACTTATCAATCAATTCCTTAAACTCTTTTTCTTCAGCAGCGGTATCATTTGTTCTTTCATGCCCAGTGCCGATTCGATAATATTTGCAACCAAAAACAAAAGTCGGAATCGAACCCTGGGGATTATATTTTTCATACAAGGCCATATCCTCTGGCGGAATAGCAGTTTCTTTGCTAGCAGTCAGCGTATCATCGTTAGTATCCAGCTCCCATTGGTAGGCAAGAATTTTCCCCTTCTGGGTATAATCTTTAACTACCTTCTGAAACATCGGTTTCGCCCATTGACAATGAGGGCACCAACTGGTCGAAAACATAAAAACTAATGGCTTACCATTTCTTTTACAAATCGGCTCGCTAACTTCATAAAATGTCCCGACTTGTCCGACAATTTTTGATTCCATTCCTTCTTTTTGCGGCTGAGCTGTTGATGGCGGGGGCTGATTCTGTGGTTCCTCCTTTTTTGTTTGTTCTTTCTGAACTACAGCTCGACACTCTAAGCACCTATTCACTGCTAACAAAACAAAAGAAATCAAACTAAAAATAGCTATTCCAGCCAAAAAACCGAAAAGAAATGTCATTTTCGAAAATCCCTTTTTGTTTTGTTTTAAATCATCCATAGAAATAATTACAAATTATCATGAACAATATGCGCTTCGCGCAACGTTCTCCTATGAATTACAAAATCAACGAATAACGAATTTATTACGAATATACGAATTTGCTTTGCTCGTTTACTACGAATTTGTATATATTTGTGTAGTGATCTTACGAATAAAATTATTGAGTTTTATATGAAAATATATTAGCACTATTTTTTTAATCTGTCAATATCTCTTCAATGGTCTTAGCGACCGATAACAGTTTATTTTCTTCAAAATAATTGCCAACGATTTGCAGGCCAACCGGTAAATTATTTGCTGAACCGACTGGCATCGATATAGCCGGCAGTCCGGCTAAATTAACTGAAACAGTATAAATATCTGACAAATACATTTTTAATGGGTTATCAATTTTTTCACCCAATTTAAAAGCAATAGTTGGCGTCGCTGGAGTTATTAAACAATCAACTTCTTTAAAAACCCTTTCAAAATCTTGTTTAATTAGAGTTCTGACTTTTTGGGCTTTCAAATAATAGGCTTCATAATATCCAGCTGACAGTGTATAGGTTCCTAACATAATTCGCCGCTTGACCTCATTGCCAAAACCTTGACTTCGCGTTTCTAAATAACTATCTAATAAATTCTTACCTTGATACGAAAATCCGTATCTTAAACCATCGTAACGAGCCAAATTAGCCGAAACCTCAGCTGGCATAATAATATAATAACAAGACAAAGCATATTCAATGTGAGGTAAATTCACTTCAATCACTTCAGCACCCTCTTTTTCTATTTTTCTAATTTGAAATTCAATAATCTCTTTGATATTTTTATCTAAACCTTTGCCAAAAAATTCTTTTGATATACCAATTTTTATATTCTTTAAGTCAATTATTTTTGGTAAATCAACTTTAAAATCTAATTCAACAGTTGTTGAATCAAAACTATCTTTACCCTCGATAGCCGATAAAATAATGGCTAGGTCATCAACATTTTTTGCTAAAGGACCAATCTGATCAAGTGATGAAGCCATGGCAATTAAACCATAACGCGAAACTCGACCATAAGTTGGCTTCAAACCAGCTAAACCGCAAAAACTTGCTGGCTGACGAATTGAACCACCGGTATCTGAACCAAGTGCGCCTAAACACATTTTGGCTGCCACTGCCGCAGCTGAACCAGAAGAAGAACCGCCAGGCACTCTCTCTAAATCATAAGGATTTTTAGTTGGTCCAAAATAAGAAGTTTCGCCAGAAGAACCCATAGCAAATTCATCCAGATTTGTCTTGCCTAAAAAAATCGCTCCAACCTCTCGGAGTCTTTTAATTACAGTTGCATCATAATTTGCTTGATAATTCTCTAGAATTTTTGAACCAGCTGTACAACGAACATCTTTAATTAAAATATTATCCTTAATCGCCAGGGGAATACCGGTTAAATAATTTTTTATTTCGCCTCGTTTTATTTTTGAATCAATCTTTCGTGCCTGTTCTATCGCCTCTTCTTCTAAAACCGTAATAAAAGAATTAATTTTTTTATCTTCTTTATCAATTTGCCTTAAACAGGCCTGAACTAACTCCATGGCTGAAATTTTTTTCTCTTTCAGCCATTGATGTGCCTCTAAAATTGTTAAAGCATTTAATTCCATAAAGTTAACTTTCAAACACTCCCTTTGTTTTAATTAAATTACCTTCTTTCAGGGGCGCTTGATTTAACAGCTTTTCACGCTCTTCTAAATTAATTCCCTGAGAAATGTCTTCTCTTACAACATTAACTAAATTTGTTCCGCCTCGGCAAGGTTCAACTTTAGTTGTCTCAATTTTTTCTAATTGCTCAACAAAATCTAAAATTTCAGAAAGTTGCTTCTGATATTTCTCAATTTCCGCCTGATTTAACTTAAGACGAGCTAATTGAGCAATATGTTGAACTTCCTTTTTACTTAACATAAGTATTATTATTTTATCAGAGAACGGTCCCTTTGTCATCTTAATGGTGCCTGTCCTCTAATTTTTCATTAATTATTTCCATTATTTGTTCAATTTTTGATTGCCAAAAATACTCTTTTACTACTTCAATCCGTAAACGACCTAATTCTGGCTTATTCTCGCTTAGCGCTTTCTGTATTTTTTCATTAAAATCACGATAATCTTGGGTGATATAAACTAAATGGGAAAATTTTTCTACGCCAGACGCAGGGGTAGTAACCACTGGCTTGCCGCAGGCTAAATATTCTAATAATTTTAACGAATGGGTATATTTAATAAACTCATCTAATTTATGAGGAATTATTGCCACATCAAATTGATGAATATAATTTGGCGATTCTTGATATGGTTTTCGGCCTAAAAAATAAACATTTTTATATTTTTTGAGTCGCTGGATTTCAATAGCTGGTCGACGAAATTTCTTCAAAAATTCCGGCCAAGTTGGACCAACTAAGACCAAAGATTTATCCGGATTTTTTTGGGCCAAATACTCTAACAAATTTATATCCACCCGATTTTGAATGGTCCCAATATAACCAATAATTGGTCTGGGAATTTTTTGAATATCTTTTGGGACTCCGGTTATTTTTTGGAAATGTTCCAAATCAACTCCATTCGCTACCCAGTAAACATCTTTTTCTCGACCTAAATTTTTAAAAAAATCAATTAATGATTCTGCTACCGTAAAAATTAAATCACTTTTTTGAGCAATAATTTGATAATTCATTTTTAATTTTTCTTTATATTTAAAATAGGAAGGATGCTCAAGCCAATTATCAACTGTGTCGAAAACGGTCAGGCTTTCATTAATTTGCCCAAAGTAATCAACAAACATTGGGAAATAAGACCAGACAATTCGAGGTACTGATAATTGGGGGATTTTACTTAAGACTAAATTCAATTTTTTAATTACAATTTTGGAAAAAAAATATGAGTCAATGGTTGAAAAGATAAATAATTTATCACTGATTTTGGTACATTTGGTTGTCCAATCTCGATAAACAATTTTGCCTTTTGGACCGCTGACAATGTTTTCTAAATAATTTCTAACGGCCCGCTTCAAAGTAAAAGGCAAAAAATCAACAGCTATTATTCGCTTTACTCTTTCATCGTTTAACAAATATCTAAAAATATGATAGTTGCGATTGGCTATCCCTCTCTCCCACTCTGAATAAGATGACATATTAAACATTATTATCTCCATATACAAATTTATTATTTATGTAATCTGATAAAGCCAATTAAATTTTTAAAATTTTGGATGTCCTCCTTGCCTATTAAACCTATTATCCAGAGGCCGACAAAATAAATAATTGCGCCAATTGCGATTAAGGGTATTAACGAGACAATTGTTTTTAATAACAAAACAATTACTCCCATTACCAAACTGACAAACAAAATTTGGAAAAAACGAATTAAAATATTTTTAACAGAGAAACAAACTATTTTTTGGCTCATCCATCCACCTAAAATGGATAAAATAGCAAAGCTTAAAGTAAAAGCCAAAGCTGACCCTATATGCTTAAACAAGGGAATAAAAATCAAATTTAAAATTATTATTGCTGCCATCACTATCCCGCGATTAAAAACATTTTTTTTCTCTTGGCCGCAAGCATTAAGAATGGCCAGAAATATATAATCTAAAGAAACAAATAAAATACTCCAAACTAAAATACGCAAAGCTGGCACTGCTTCAAGAAATTTTTGACCGTAAAGAATATTAATTAGATTATCCGCTAGTACCCATAAGCCAGCCACTAAGGGAAGACTAAATAAAATCAAATAAAAAATAATCTTTTCAGTAATTCTTTTTAATTCATCTTTATTTTTTTCAAAATAAAAACAAGCGGCCGGATAAAAAGCGGAGGAGAAGGCAATGGGGATAATTCTTAAACCAGCCGGCATTTTGCCAGCCGCCGAATAAAAACCAACAAATTTATCCCCACCCAATTTAGAAAGCAAAACAACATCAATATAGGAAAAAATAGTGCCAAACAGGCCAACCAAAAAAAACGGCAAAGTCACTTTTATTAACTGTTTAATAATTAGCGTATCAAAACTCCATCTTGGTTTAATTTGATACTTTTTAATTAAAAAAAATAAAGCAAAAATAAAATAAACAACCGAAGCCAAAATTAAAGGACAAATAATAAAAGGTAGGGGTAGGCGCAGCAATAGAACTACCAAACCAACACCCAAAACAACTAATTCATATATTCCTAATCCTGTGCCTTCATATTTTAGATTTCGGAATCCTCTTAAAACAGCCCAAACTGTATTTGTTAAATTATCTATAATTATTACCAAGCCGGCTAAATAAACTAATTTTTTGGTTATTTCCGGATAACCCAACAAATTAACGACTAAAATTATAATTAGATAAATGATGGTCGAACAAATTAATTTAAATGTTAGAGTGTTGTTAAAATAATCTTTAACTTTCGTTTGATCGCGTGCTGTTTCTCTAATTAAAACTTGGTTTAATCCGATATCGATAAAAACAGAAAAAATTGCCACAAAAGATATCGCGAAGGTGTATTTCCCAACTGATTCTGGGCCAAGAAATCGAGCTAAGAAAATAAAATAAATAAAGGCCAGTAATTTCTGAATAACTGAACCGCTAATTAGATAAAGACTATTTTGAGAAACACTAAGCATGGCTGAAAATTACGATTTTACCTCTTCTGCCACTGGGGCGCCCGTCTGGCTCTTTTCAGGCCCGGTTTTTTTCTTTCCTTAATTCGAGCGTCTCTTCTAAGAAAACCCTCTGATTTTAAAATTTTTCGAAATTCAGGATTAAATTTAACTATAGCCCGACTAATACCCAACCGAACTGCTTCAGCCTGAGCTTTAACGCCACCACCGTTTAACTTAATAAATAAATCGATTTTATTTTCTAAATTAGTTAAAATTAAAGGCTGTTTAACAATATCTTGCCACTCAAAATAAGGAAAATATTCTTCCAAATTTCTGTTATTTATAAAAATTTGACCCTGACCATTTGGGGCAAGTTTAATCTGGGCAACTGCTGTTTTTCTTTTACCGGTAGCCCAAATTACTGGCTGCTTTTTCTCTATTTGTTCTATTGAAGTTGGTTTTGCCTCAATCGACTTTTTTGTAGCTTTAACTTTTAATAACTTTTTGGCCATACTTAATCAATAATTTTTTTATTCTTTCTTTTCTTAATTTATTTTTAGGTAACATATTATAAACTGCTCGACGTAAAACCTCTGCCGGACTTTTTAAAAATAACTTTTCTAAGGTTTCAATTTTTAAACCTCCAGGGTAACCACTATGATGGTAATATTTTTTTTGTCTTAATTTTTTAAAAGAAATTTTTAATTTATCAATATTCTTAACAATAACTGTTTCGCCTAAATCTTTATGGGGCAAATAATCCGGTTTATGTTTGCCAATTAAAAGTCGAGCGACCTCTGTCGCCAATCTACCTAAAGACTTATTTGTGGCATCAATCTCGTGCACCTTTTGCTTGTCTTTCATAATTTTAGCCGCATCTTAAGGCGGTGTTTATTTCTTAAACAAACTCTATCATTGCCATTTTTGCCGCATCGCCTTTTCTCTGACCTAATTTAATAATTCTCGTATAGCCACCTGGCCTCTCTTTATATCTCAGCCCAAGCGAGGTTAAAATTTTTTCAACAGCTTTTTGATCCTGTAAAAAGGTAATCAATTTTCGGCGATTAGTTAAATTATCCTCTTTCCCGAGAGTAATAATTTTTTCAATAAATGAACGTAGGG
>JBMFLE010000032.1:0-6941 GCA_049971355.1 Patescibacteria group bacterium | reverse complement strand
TATACAACAAAGGTCGAAAAGATCATTAAATTATAACTAATAAAAAACTATGACAAAAAAATTATTAATTGTTCCTCTGATGTTGTTCGGATTGATTGTTGGAGTGATCGGCGTAGCGGCCCAAAAAATGACCCCCGCTCAACCTGTGCCTCTTATTTCTTTTGTGTCTGTTGATGCTTCGGCGGTTCCTGAAGTGAATCTTCGACCAGGGGCAAAAAGCGCTTATGTAAAGAAAGTTCAGGAAGTGCTCAAAGCCATGGGATATCTTCCTTCGGATTTTGAAACAACCGAATATCTTGGGCCAGAAACCAGAGAGGCGATAAAAAACTTTCAGAGAGCCAATGGTCTTCCGGCTTTTGGATTTTTTGGGCCGGCAACTCGAGCCGCTTTAAAGCGAAAACTTCAAGAAGTTGGAGCGAGGGCAGTGATAGACAAAAATGTTGATATTGCTTGTATGAAAACAGCAGTAGAAAAAAGAGAGAATGCGCTTTTGTCAGCTTATGATGTTTATTCCGACAAACTAAAGACAGCCCGCGAGACAAGAAAAACTGATCTTTTAGCCGCTTGGTCAATTCAAGATCCTAAAGAAAGATATATGGCCATTCAAGCCGCTTGGGATAAATTCCGAAAGAGTATAAAAACCGCGACAGTTGAATGGAATCAAAGCAGAAAAACAATCTGGGTTCAGTTTGCTCGAGATGCGAAAAATTGTCGAGCTTCAGCGGTTGAGACGCAAGACTTAGAAAAAGTTGAAGTAGCAGAGTAGTTTAGTTAGAAAGACTTTGGAAGTTTTTGATTAAAATCAATTAACTAACTCGTAGCTTAGAAAGACCTTAGAAGGGCCGGCTTCTTTAAATTATTATTTTCGGTTAATTTTGGTCCGAAAATTAACTAATTCCCTATTTAAAATATGAGTTATAATCCCTCAAAAATTGAACCTAAATGGCAGAAAAAATGGGAAGAATTAAAGCTTTATCGTGCCGAAGATTTTTCTAAAAAACCAAAGCAATATATTTTGATAGAATTTCCTTATCCTTCAGGAGAAGGTTTACATGTTGGTCATATTCGAAGCTATTCAGCTCTCGATGCCCTAGCCAGAAAAAAAAGAATGGAAGGTTATAATGTTATATATCCCATAGGTTGGGATGCTTTTGGTTTACCGACAGAAAATTATGCTATTAAAAAGGGCATTCATCCTTCTAAAATTACTGAAAGTAATATCAAAACTTTTAAAAGACAATTAAAATCTTTAGGTCTTTCTTTTGATTGGTCAAGAGAAATTAATACGACTGATCCTCAATATTATAAGTGGACACAATGGATTTTTTTACAATTTTTTAAAAAAGGTTTAGCCCATCAAGCAGAAATGCCAATTAACTGGTGCCCAAGTTGTAAAATTGGTTTAGCTAATGAAGAAGTAATTCAAGGTAAATGCGAACGTTGCGGCAGCGAAACTGAAAGAAAGAAATTAAAGCAGTGGATGTTAAAAATTACTAAATATGCTGATCGATTGATTGAAAATTTAAAGAAAGTTGATTATTTAGAGAAAATTAAAATTCAACAAATTAATTGGATTGGTAAAAGTTATGGTACCAATTTAGAATTTAAAATTAAAGATTCTGATTTAAAAATTAGTGTTTTTACCACTCGGGTCGATACGATTTTTGGAGTCACAGCCATAGTTTTGGCTCCAGAGCATAGATTAGTTACTGAGAATTTATCATTGATTAAAAATAGGGATGAGGTTGAAAAATATATTAAAGAGGCGAGAAAAAAATCTGACTTGGAGAGGACAGATTTGGCTAAAGAAAAAACAGGAGTGGAATTAAAGGGTATCAAAGCAATCAATCCGGTTACTGGTAAGGAAATTCCGGTTTGGGTTGGTGACTATGTTATTGCTACTTATGGTGGTGGTTCAGTGATGGTAGTTCCGGCTCATGATCAAAGAGATTTTGAATTTGCTGAAAGATATAATTTGCCAATTATTGAAGTAATTAAGCCAATTCAAAATCATCGCGGCGCGGAAAGGGGAGCAAATGACCAACTTTTAGAAGCTTTTGAGTCAGATGGAATATTGGTTAATTCTGGCGAATTTTCCGGTCTAACCTCAGCAGAGGCAAGAGAAAAAATTACCCAATGGTTAAAAGAAAAGAAATTAGGTGGGCCGCAGATTAATTATAAATTGCGGGACTGGATTTTTTCTCGCCAGCATTATTGGGGAGAACCAATACCCCTAGTTTTTTGTCCCAATTGTAAAGATATTGTAGAAAAAGCTAATTTAGAAGAAATTCTAAAACAAGCTGAAAATGCGGAGATAAAATCTTTAACCACTTTTAAGATTCAAGATTTTGAATTTTATTTAGGCGAAATTTTAAATCCGGGTTGGATAGCCATACCGGAAGAAGAATTACCGGTCGAATTGCCTTATGTTGAGAAATATCAACCAACCGGAACTGGTGAATCTCCTTTGGCTCAATGTCAAGATTGGGTTAAAACTAAATGTCCTAAATGTCATGGTCCAGCAGAAAGAGAAACTGATACGATGCCAAATTGGGCTGGTTCTTCTTGGTATTACCTTGCCTATTTAATGCGAGGGGTTTCCGATAATCTTCAATTTCCAATTTCCAGATATAAAAAAGTATTTGAATATTGGTTACCGGTTGATTTATATAATGGCGGTATGGAACATACGACATTGCATCTTTTATATTCTCGTTTTTGGTATCAATTTTTATTTGATCTTGGAGTAGTGCCCAATGATGAACCTTATGCTCGGCGTCGGAGCCATGGTATGGTTTTAGGTGAAGATGGGGAGAAAATGTCTAAATCGCGAGGTAATGTTATTAATCCCGATGAAATGGTTAAAAAATATGGTGCCGATGCTCTAAGGGTTTATGAAATGTTTATGGGCCCATTTGATCAAGCAATTAGTTGGTCGACCCAAGGTTTGGTTGGCGTTTGGCGATTTTTAAATAGAGTTTATTCGTTGGTCAATAATAGGCAAATTAAAACCAGAATTAATAAGAAAAATGTTAATTTAGAACGGATATTTCATCAGACAATTAAAAAGGTGGGCGAAGATTTAGAGAGTCTGCATTTCAATACTGCAGTTGCTGCCTTGATGAGCTTATTAAATGAAATGGAAAAAAATAGATCAGTTTTGACTAAGGCTGAAATTGAAATTTATCTTAAATTATTGGCGCCATTCGCCCCCCATCTTTCAGAAGAGTTATGGCAGATTATTAGGCCAAAAAGTAAATCAATTTTTCTTGAAAAATGGCCAATCTATGACCCGGAACTAATTAAAGAAGAAGAGATTGAATTGATAATTCAAGTTAATGGTCGAATTAGAGATAAAATAAAAACTCGGATTGACATTTCCGAACAAGAGGCAAAAGATTTAGCTCTGAAGAGTAAAAAGGTTCAAAAATATTTAGCTGATCAAGAAATTAAAAAAATTATCTTTGTTCCGAAGAAATTGATTAATTTTGTGATTTAGATTGACAAGAGAGTTAAAAATTGTAATTAAGGGATTTTATATCCTGTTTTTTGTTTTTGAATTTCCTCAGCAACCCCAGCCCAATAGTTGGCATTTTTTAGATCATTTTTTTCTCGATAGAGATTGGAAAGAATGATTGTCCATTGAGGATTGTTTGGTTGGCGAATGTAGCCGTGATAAATTTTAGCAATTGCTGTTTCCAAATCTTTTTTTAAATAATAAATTTGAGAGATATTAAACCAAACACCTATCTGATTAGGATCAAGTCGCAAGATTTTTTCATAATAGGATAAGGCAGTTTGAAAATCTTTCATTCGGAAATAAGTAAGAGCCAATTTATTATAAACTGAAATTTGTTCAGTAATAATCTTACTTCGATGCTCGGGATTAAGATGGGGATGATTAAGATCAGGATAAAGATTGATTGCCTTTTGACACATTTCTATTGTTTCATCCCATTTTTGTTCATAGAATTTTAAACCACACCAATTCCCATAAGTTAGGGCGGCCCCTGGAGCAAATTCGGCCAATTCTTGATAGGCTTTTTCCGCTTTTTGGAAATCGATTACTTCTTGAGTTAAATTTGCTTTTTCAGTCAAAAGCCAGGCAATCCAATTGCGAGCTTCTACTGGCCGTTCCTTAGCTGGAATGGCTTCAATTTGTTTAATACCAAGATCAAAAAACTCTCTTGCTTGGTCTATATTCGATTGAAAGGGTGTTGATTCTAATAAGGCCAAGGCGTATTGCTGACGAAAATAAGGATTATCAGGTTGGTATTTTACAGACAAATTATGATATTTAATCATTGACAACCAATTACCTTTTATTTTTTCAAGAGTAGCTTCTAAAAGATAATGACTGGCTAAATAGAGTCGCAAGTTGAACCACCAGATGGTAAAAATAGTTATTAAGATTATTAGAATAATGGAAATTATTTTAAAAATTTTATTATTTTGTTCTTTTTTCTCTTCATTGTCTTTTTGTTGGTGAATCCAAAAAATTAACCCGAGATAAAGCCAGAAATAGGGGAGAGTGGACATAATGTGGAAAGAAAATTGAAGAGAAATTAAATAACCAATTAAACCAGTCAGTAAAAATAGACCAAAAATATTTTTTCTTATTTTTTTAAAACCTAAATAAAAACTAATAATAATTAAACCTAAATAACTAACTAACCCTAAAACACCCGAGGTTAAAAGAGTATCCAAAATATCATTGTGAACATAATCAAGATAAATATTTGGCGCTTCATAAATAGCAAATTCTGGTCGATAATATTTTGGCAAATTAAATCTTTGACTACCCATTCCACTCCCGATTAAAATTCGCGTTAATGGTCGATTTTTAATAATATCAAAAGCCGCTTGCCAATGTATTAGTCGATACTTACCAAAAACTTTAACATCACTAAAAGTTTTTAATCGTATAACTAAAGGATGGTCAGTAGGATTGATTTTCAGTGGATGAAAATTAAGATAAATGATTAGACTCAATCCAAGTAAAACTAATAGCAAGATAACCAAAACTATCTTTTTTTTATTCTTAAGCCAGAAAAGAATAGTAAAAAAGAAAAAAATAGCCACTACAAATCCGATCCAACCGCCTCGGCTTTGGGTTAAGACAAAACAAGCTAGAGCAGCAATCAGCAGAAGAACCATTAAAAATTTGACCAAAAAATTTTTGAATTTTATCAGACCATAAAATATTAATGGTATGATTAACAATAACCATGAGCCCAAAAAATTTGGTTGACCAATAGTTGAATAAACTCGATGAGTATAAAAAGCTTCTTCAGACCACTCAAACGGTTCTAAACCCAAGAGCTGAATAAATCCATAGGTAACCACTATGGCTGAGGTGATAACAATGGTAATAGTAATGCGTTGAATTTGTTTTTGAGATTTTAGATTTAAAAATAAAATGCTACCAAAAGCAAAGAAATGGAGCCAGGCCAAATAACCCATTCGTCTCTCCCAAGAACCCCAAAAGCTAAACCAGGGTACTTGGGAAAAAATAGTTGAGAGCCCGAGAATAATAATAAAAACCATCCCCGGAATTAAATAGTAGAATTTTTTTATTTTTGTGAAATTTCGTATTTCTGAAGGGAAGAGAACAATTTTGATTAGATAGAGAGCAATTAAAATTTCAGTCAAACTCTGAAACAAAATATTTTTAGCCATTTCCCAAGGATTAAAAAGAAAGCGATCAAAATAAAGAGGGACTAAAAAAATAATCAAAAGCCAGACAACCTCCATGGCAATATTGATTTTTTCCTCCCAATCAATTCTTTTTTCTGCAATTAGTTGTGACATAATCAGAGAGTTTTTACCATATAAGTATTCCTTAGTTGATAACCTAATTTTCGATAATATTCTCGAACGCCGGTGCCGGAAATGACAACGATTTTTTTATAGCCGGATTTTTTGGCAATTTTTTCCGCTTCTTGAATCAATTTTTTGCCGAAACCAAGATGTTGGGCGGCTTTTCTTTTTTTACCGATTGGCACCAATTGGCCGTAAGTATGAACTTCGCGAATAATAGCTGCAGCCATCAATT
Organism: Patescibacteria group bacterium; assembly: GCA_049971355.1. GTDB lineage: Bacteria > Patescibacteriota > Patescibacteriia > UBA2591 > UBA4787 > JBMFLE01. The sequence continues at coordinate 886 of JBMFLE010000032.1, read as the reverse complement.
CGGGAAAATCTCGATAAATACTATTCCTCTTATTCGCGCGAATAGTGGAGTAGTTATTTGGTAGGCGTAGACGCAAAAAGGCAACTAATTTATCATTTTTTGTATCTTCATAAGAGAGAAAAATTTCTTTTCCAGCCGATGATTCATACTTTCTTTCGACTAATTTTAAATCTTTAATTTTAAACTTTAAATTTTTTATTTCTCGGCATCTGATGCAGCGACATTTTAATCCTCTTTTCCTCATTTCTTGTTGAACAATTTCTCGGAGGTTAGAGATTTTACTTCCGCCCTCAATTTTGGGAGAGGGGATATCACGGATAATTCTGATAATTCGAACATAAGGCGGAATTATTGATTTTATTTTGACCAGTAAATCAATTAATTGTTTGTCAGAGTAGGGTTTATATTCTTTTTTTCGCCAGAGTTTATAAAGTTCAGAACCTTTAGTGACAACGCAAGGATAGATTTTGAGCATATCAGGCTGATAATCAGGATTAGCAAATAATTCTCTAAACATTGCCAAATCTCTCTTGGGCGATGAGCCAGGCAAACCAGGCATCATATGATAACAAATTTTAAATCCAGCTTCTTTTAATAATTTTGTTGCCTGAATAATCGTTTTGACATCGTGACCGCGTTGATTGATTTTTAGAATTCTATCATCAATTGCCTGAACACCAATTTCTACTCGAGTGCATCCTAATTTTCTCATTCTTTTTATTTCTTCCGGTGTGATATAATCTGGTCGCGTCTCCAAAGTAATACCAATAATTCTGTGCTTTGTTTTTTCATTTATTTTTTGGGCTTGAGTCAAGTTTTTGGTTGTTTTCAAATTTGCGCCGTCAAAGCATCTTTTAATAAACCATGTTTGATATCTTTTTGGTAG
>JBMFLE010000031.1:0-7299 GCA_049971355.1 Patescibacteria group bacterium | reverse complement strand
TAAGATTATAACCTTGGTCAATCAAATTAGTCCCAAAAACAAATTTACTCTCAGTCCCATTTTTGGGGTTCATGTCCTTATTATAATTTTAATACTTTTAAAATAAAAGTAAAGCAGCGCCCTTCCGGGTGCTGCTTGAAAAATCACTTTTTTCGATATTGACAATAGGGACAATTTGGATTCGCTGCCGGTCTTGGTCCCCTCAAGCATTCAACAACTTTAAATTTTACTAAGCCATTTTCCTTAATTTTTTCCAAAATGTAATAAACCAAGTATCCGAATTTCTTTGTCGGATAATCGCATTTTTCTAGAAGGAGAGTGTAACAATCAAGCTGGTTTTGATAATAGGGCGGAATCGATTTCGTAATATCTTTGCCCTTCATCTTAAATTCAATTGGAGCATATCGAGGATTTTTCTTGCCGATAATCAAACAATCATCTAAAGCACCAGCTAAACCAATGGTCGATTCAAGATAACAAATCAAACCTGGTTGATGGGTATTTCGCCATTGTTTCAAGAGATGCCGATCATCTATCAATTTTCCTTCAACCTTATTCTTTAACTCAGGCGGCAAATCACCTCTGAATTTGTCAAAATATTCCTTAATCAGATTGTCCAGTTTGTGGATAACTACCCAATAAAAACATTTAAAATCCATATAACGACTTTTGTTACAAATTTACGAATTTTAATAAAATAAAAAATTCTTTCTTATGTATTATGTTCGCACGAACGTATCATATATTATTTAGTAGAAAAATATTGACCATTTTTTAAAGTTATTGATAAAAAATTGATTTCGGAATATGGCTGCGATTGCCTCCATATTCCGAAACTAAAATTTCTTTAATTCTTTGAATTAATTCTTTGAATGAATATTAAATTTTAAATCCGAAATACTAAATATATAAATCAATAAATCATAATCCTCCTCTAAAAAAAGGCCCTTCGATTAACACGAAGGGCCGGTTATTTACCTTACAACTACAACCCGCGCTCGTATTTGTTTACCATCGGGATTGATTCGGATAAAATAGATACCCGCTGGAAGATTGCCCTTTCCTGAGACTATTCGGCCACTAACGTCAAAAATTTCTGGGCTTTTTTCTAGACTAGAACCTGTAAATAAACTGGGCCAATGTTGCTGAGCATTTTTCTCAGCATTTTTCTCAGACAGAGCAACGCCGGTGGCAGCAAATTTAAAAACTTTTCTACCACCAGCAATGTATATCCCATCGCGGCCGATTGCTGGCGAGACTAAACTATCGCCACAATCATACTGATAAATGAGTTCGCCTCCGCTTCCCAAAATTTGAAATTTTCCATCACCTGTCCCATAAACAATCCAACCATTACCGGTAATCGCTGGTGAAGAGTATCGGATATTGGTAGGGTAAGACCAAATTATTAGATTGCCCGCAGTATCAAGTCGACGAACGAAGCTGGCACTCCGGCCATAGGCGCAGTAGATAATCATAGAATCATTAACAGCCGGTGAACTGTAAGCTAGACCAGCATCATCGGTTTTTCGCCACTCTAACTCCCCATTAGAGTGGTAGGCATATAGCGACGAGCTCCAGCCGAAAGCGTAAACTAGTCCAAAATAAATTTTGCCATCCGCTCCGATCGTTGGACTCATTCTTGCCCCGCCGGGCTCGAAGAATAACCTTTCGTCCACCCAAATTAGGCCCCCCGCTGCGTTAAATTTGTAAATTCGATAGTCATACCAGCCGAGTACGCTCCCCAGGGTTACTATATAGATGTATCCCGAATCGTCAACCGCCGCCCCTTGATTCTCAAAGCCTGGGCCCAAATCAGTGCTTTGCCATAAAAGTTGACCACTCACATTGAAAGCATAAAGTCTTTTCCCGGCTAGAAGATATAGCCAATATATCCCAGGGGGACCAGGAGCAATAGTTAGATGCCCGGCAATCGAAGCATCTAAAATATTAATCCAGCGACGTTGTCCGGTTTCCAGATCTAAACAAACAAGAGACTCAGCAGCCGGAATGAAAAGGTAATTACCTACACAAGCTGGGGTATAAGTACCCCTTACTGAAGGATAATGCCAGATTATGTCTCCATTCTGTGAGGAAAGACAATACACACCATTCTCTGTAACAATAATAACCCTTTCCTCTTGATCTATACAAGCAACTATTGGACTGACAAAACGAGGAATCCGAGCCGGTAGACTTTCCTCCCAAGCCAAGGACAAAGGAAGGCGAAAACTAAACGGCGATCGACCGTCATGTTTTGCATCTCCCTGGAATTGGGGCCAGGGAGACGAATCTGGCCAAACTAGAGTTGGCCAAACTAGACACAGAACTAAAAGGTGCTTTATCATTTTACCTCCTTTCTTTTTTAGAATAGCCCAAAATAAAATTTTGTCAAGTCAAAAAACGTCAAAATAAACAAGTTAATTCAAAATAAGGCAGTCCCAATCATTTCTGCTGGTTTAGGCAAACCCATCATTTTTAAAATAGTTGGAGCAACATCAGCCAAAACACCGGCTGGAGAAAATGAACTTAAATCAGGCACTTCGGCTAATGGTTGCTTCAACTCAAAATCTTTGCCAACAATAATAAATGGTACTGGATTGGTTGAATGTTCTTTGTCAATCTCGCCTGTTCGCAAATTAATCATCTCTTCGATATTGCCATGATCAGCGGTCACAATCGCCGCTCCTTTTACCTTCAAAACGCTTAATAAAATTCTACCCAATAATTCATCAACAATCTCGACTGTCTTTTTCGCCGCCTCTAAATTGCCAGTATGGCCAACCATATCAGGATTGGCAAAATTGATAATAATAAAATCATATCTCTGGCTATTTATCGCTTCGATTGTTTTTGCCGCTACTTCTGGGGCAGACATTTCTGGTTTTTGATCATAAGAAGAAACGCGCGGCGAAGGAATTAAAACTCTATCCTCGCCAGGAAAAGCTTTTTCCGTTCCGCCGTTAAAAAAGAAAGTAACATGAGCGTATTTTTCTGTTTCAGCAATATGAAATTGTTTTAAATTATTGTCACTAATAATTTTCGCTAATGGATTTTCAATTTTTTCCGGCGGAAAAGCAATCTCAACCGGTAAACCGACCTCATATTCTGTCATAGTGACAAAAAATAAATTTTGCAACTGCCTTAAACGTTGAAAATTCTTAAACTCAGGTAAAACAAAAGCTTTGGTTATTTGTCTGGCTCTATCTGGCCGAAAGTTAAAAAAGATAACCGCATCATTATCAGAAATTGTCGCTAATGGTTTATCATTTTTATCAGTAATCACTGTTGGTATAAACTCTTCGTCGTAAATTTTCTTTTCGTAGGATTCAGCGATTGCTTTAAGCGGTTGCTGAAAATATTTTTCAGCCCCGCCTTCGGTCATAGCCAAGTATGCTTTCTCTGTTCTTTCCCAATGATTATCGCGATCCATTGTCCAATAGCGGCCACTTAAGGTAGCAATTTTCCCTACCCCAATTTGCTGAATTTTATCTTCTAATTCTTTAATAAAAACTTGGCCGCTGTTAAAAGGCGTATCGCGACCATCAAGAATGGCGTGAATAAAAACATCTTTAATATTTTTTTGTTTGGCTAACTCTAAAAGAGCAAAAAGATGGTCTATTGAACTGTGGACCATGCCTTTAGAAACCAAACCTAAAAAATGCAGTTTTGATTTATTCTTTTTGACATGCTCCAAGGCTGCTAGTAAAACTTCATTTTTAAAAAAACTACCATCAATAATTGAACGAGTAATTTTGGGTAGATTTTGCCAAACAATTTTTCCAGCCCCTAAATTTAAATGACCAACCTCAGAATTGCCCATCTCTCCCCAAGATAAACCAACTGCCTCGCCAGAGGCCTGCAAAATCATTGCCGGATAGTGAGTTAATAAATTATTAAAAACCAATGTTTTGGCTAAAGTAATCGCATTGCCTTGAGAAGGTGGCGCAACGCCCCAACCGTCCAAAATAACCAAAACAACTGGTTTTATTTTAGGCTGAATATTTACCATAAATTAAAAATTCCAAAATCCTAATTTCTAATGACAAATAATTAGAAAATTTAAAATTTCTAAATCCTAATTTCTAATGACAAATAATTGGGGTTTTATTAGAAATTAGAAATTTGTCATTAGTCATTTTTCTTATTTTTTATTTTTTTATTAGCGAAGCGCCTGTCATTTCTTCCGGCTTCTTAATATTCATTAAATCCAAAATTGTTGGACTGACATCAGCCAAAATTCCATTTTTCCTTAATTTAAGATTTTTTCTATCAGAGGTAGAGCCGCTTCGAGTGGAATGACTAACGATTAAAAGGGGGACTGGATTAGTTGAGTGCTGAGTATCAATTTCACCGGTTTTCAAATTAATCATTTCTTCAGCATTGCCGTGGTCAGCAGTGATAACAATAGTTCCATCCCGGTCTAAAACCTGATTAGTAATTTTTGCCAAGCATTTATCGATAAATTCAACACCTTTAATTGTTGCTTTAAGATTGCCAGTATGGCCAAGCATATCAGGATTGGCAAAATTAATGACTATAAAATCAAACTCTCCTAATCTTTTTAAAACATAATTAGTTATTTTATCAGCGCTCATCTCCGGTTTTAAGTCATAAGATTTAACCTCAGGCGAAGGAATCTTTATTCTCTTTTCTCCAGCCACTGGATGATCATAACCACCATTAAAAAAGAAGGTAACATGAGCATACTTTTCTGTTTCAGCAATATAAAGTTGACGATAGTTTCTCAAAATAAATGGCAAACTATTTTTAATAATCCGGCTCGGATAAGCTGTGCGAACGTTATCCAAATCAGGACCAAAATCGGTTAAAGCAATAAAAAATAAATTGTTAGGCCATTTTTGCCGACGAAAAGAATTGGGGTTTTTTTTATTAAACTCTTTTTGAACAAAAGATTTTGTTAGTTGACGAGCCCGATCAGAACGTAAATTCATAAAAAAGACTAAATCATTATCTTCAATTAAAGCAACTGGTTTATCATCTTGACAGATAACAGTTGGGCTGATGAATTCGTCTGTTTCCTGGCGATTGTAGGCCTGAACAATTGCTTCAGTGGCTGTTTTTGCTTTTAATCCCCGGCCTAAAGTTAAAACATTATAAACTTTTTCAATCCGCGACCAATTTTTTGTTCTGTCCATAGCATAAAATCGACCAGAAATACTGGCAATTTTTATGACAAAGTGATGATTATGATTGTGATTGAACTGATTTTCAAACCGTCGTAAAATTTTTATCGCCGCGTGTTGAGGTGAATCACGTCCATCAGTGAAAAGATGCAAATAAACTTTTTCCACTCTTTGTTGGTCTAAAAATTTTAACATTGCATACCAATGCTCCGGCGATGAATGAGCGCTTTGGTCTTCAGTAATTAAACCCATTAAGTGAACTTTTGAATGAAATTTTCTATAATGATTGATACCTTCGAGAAAAATTGGGTTTTTAAAAAAAGTTCCGTCTTTAATTCCTTCGGAGATATAAACAGCATCATCTTTGACTACTCGACCGGTCCCTAAATTTAAATGGCCGGCTTCGGAATTACCGTCTTGACCTGACGGCAAACCAGCGCATTCGCCATGAGCGCAAAGTTCAGTATAAGGATATTTTTGTTTTAAGCTAACAAAAGTTGGTTTTTTTGCTAACTCAATTGCATTGCCCTTTGAAGGTGGAGCAACGCCCCAACCATCGAGAATAACCAAAACAACCGGTTTTATTTTAGGCTGAATATTTACCATAAATTAAAAATTCCAAAATCCTAATTTCTAATGATAAATGATTAGTCATTTTTCTTTATTTCCTCTTCTATCTCCAGCAATCGGTTATATTTTGCTACTCTCTCTCCACGATTTGGTGCTCCGGTTTTAATATATTGAGCATTAACCGCCACCGCTAAGTCAGCAATAAAGTCGTCATTAGTTTCGCCAGAGCGGTGAGAAATAACAATTTGATAATTTTTCTTGATGGCTAAATCAATGCAATTCATTGTCTCAGTCAAAGTCCCGACCTGATTTGGTTTAATTAATATAGCATTCGCCACTTTCATTTCTAATCCCTTTTCAAATCTCTTTAAATTGGTAGTGAAAATATCATCACCAATTACCGCGAAGTTTGGTTTAACGGCTAAAACTTGTTCAGTAAATTTCGACCAATTTTCCCAATCATCTTCAGCCAGAGGGTCTTCGAAAAGGGCGATCGGATATTTTTTAATCCAATCAAGATAAATTTTTATCATTTCTTCAGCGCTTCGGTCCTTGCCTTCAAAATGATATTTATTTTTCTCCTTGCGGTAAAAAACTGAAGCCGCAGCATCTAAACCAAAGAAAATCTGACTGCCTAATCGGTATTGAGTATAATGGGCGATAGAAGATAATGTCTCTAAAGTATTTTTTGTTGTTTTTAGCTTTGGAGCAAAACCGCCCTCATCGCCAACAGCAAAAGTCATTTTTTTCCTTTCTAAAATTTCTCGTAAAGCATTAAAAATTTCTACCCCAATTCGTAGTTTTTCCTTAAAACTACCAGTAGTCTGGGGCACTAACATAAATTCCTGAATATCTAAACCAGAATCAGAATGCTTGCCGCCATTAATCACATTAAACATCGGAGTCGGCAATTGATAAGTGACCAGGGGTAGATTGTAAATCTGCCGCAAGTATTGATAAAGCGGCAGCCGCTGGTCATAACTACCTGCTCTGGCACAAGCTAAAGAAACGCCGAGAATAGCATTAGCCCCTAATTTGCTTTTATTTTCTGTCCCATCAAGAGCAATCATTTTTTGGTCAATTTCTTTTTGCTGAGTAATTTTCTGACCAACTAAGGCCGGACCGATAATTTCATTGACGTTTCGGACTGCTTTTAAAACGCCGCGGCCGAGAAAACGCGATTTGTCGTTGTCGCGCAACTCAAGCGCTTCATGCCCGCCGGCTGAAACGCCGGAAGGAACTGAATCCTTAGCCCAGATTCCATTTTCTAAAACGACCTTAACTTCTAAAGTTGGATTGCCTCGAGAATCCAAAATCTCCCGGGCTGAAATTTTTTTGATATTTGCCATATACCCTCTACAGATTACGAATCTATTACGAATATACGAATTACGAATTAGCAATTATTCGCGATAAAATCCGTATGATTAGCGATTTATCCTTATTATTTTATTAGGAGTTATTTATTACGAGTCAATTTTGAAGTGAGCCCCTTTCGTCGGACTTTCAAAAATATCTAATTCCAAATTTCTAATTTCTAATAAAAATCTAAAAAATCTGAAGTAAGCCGCTTTTGTGGAAC
>JBMFLE010000030.1:0-8247 GCA_049971355.1 Patescibacteria group bacterium | reverse complement strand
ATGTTCGGATTGTTTGGATGATGTTAATGTAGTTTTGGTCAATCAAATTAGTCCCAAAAACAAATTTACTCTCAGTCTCATTTTTGGGGTTCATGTCCATTTTTCGTATTTCGTAACATTAGTAATTTATTAAAAATGAAAGCAGATTTTAGAGAGGAGAAAAATATTATTGGATTAATGGTTTATACCCAAGGCGGCATTTTTTTAGGTCGAGTGGTTGATTTTGAAATTGAGCCGAACAGCGGACAGATCGTTAAATATTTTGTTAAATCAAAAAATCCAATTAAAAATCTTTTTCAAAGAAAATTAGTGATTTCAAAAGAGCAGGTGATTTCAATAGATAAGGAAAAAATGATTGTTGAAGATAATTGGCAAAAGATTAAAGAACCTAAATTAAAGCCTGTTATAACATAATTTAGTCCTGAAAAGTATGAATATTCGCAATTTCTGTATCATTGCCCATATTGATCACGGGAAGTCAACTCTGGCTGACCGTTTTTTGGAATTAACCAAAACTATACCGCTGGAAAAAATGAAACCGCAATATTTGGATCGGATGCCCCTAGAAAGGGAGAGGGGGATTACTATTAAACTCCAACCAGTGACCATGACTTATGAACCGCGGATAAACGCGGATAGCAACGCGGATAAACGCGGATATGATATCAGCGTAAACCAGCGCCTACCCCGCTTTGACGGGCGAGTCAAGGCGGGTAGTAATCAGCGCGAATCCGCGCAGGTTGAGTATACACTCAACCTGATTGACACTCCCGGCCATGTAGATTTTTCTTATGAAGTCTCTCGTTCCTTAGCTGCAGTTGAGGGAGCAATTTTATTGGTTGACGCTAGTCAAGGCATTCAAGCCCAAACTTTAGCTAATTTATATTTAGCCCAAAGACAGAACCTAACTATTATTCCGGTCATTAATAAAATTGACTTGTCAAATATAGATTTAGAGCGAGTTAAAAATGAATTAAGCAATCTTTTAAAAATTAAACCAGAAGAAATAATTTTGGCCTCAGCCAAACAAGGGATTGGTATTGAAAAAATTTTAGAAACAGTAATTCAAAAAGTGCCAGCGCCTTCCGCTGACTTTAATAAGCCGTTGCGCGCCTTAATTTTTGATTCATTTTATGATGAATATCGGGGAGTAATTATTTTTGTTCGTATTTTTGACGGCCAAATTAAAGCTGGCGAAAAAATAAAAATGTTAGGTAGCGGGGTAGAAACAGAGGTTTTAGAAGTTGGCATTTTTAGACCGGATTTAGAACCCAAAGATTCTCTCTCCGCTGGTGAAATAGGCTATTTAGCAACTGGACTTAAAGAAATTCAGAAATGTCGAGTTGGCGATACGGTCACAATTATCAGTGATCAATTATCAAGAGTCGAACCTTTGCCTGGTTATCAAGAAGTAAAACCAATGGTTTTCGCCGGTCTTTATCCAGAAAAAGGCTCAGAAATTGAAAAATTAGGCAAGGCTTTACAAAAATTAAAACTAAATGATGCTAGTTTATTTTTTGAGGCGGAAAGGTCTGCGGCTTTAGGTTTTGGTTTTCGGGCCGGTTTTTTAGGTTTACTCCATTTAGATATTGTGAAAGAGAGAATTAAAAGAGAATTTGGTTTAGATTTAATTATCACCACACCCTCAGTTGCCTATAAAATTATATTTTCCGGCCAAGACGGAAAAGAAAAAATTATTCATCGAGCCCAAGAGATGCCTGACCCATCTCAAATCAAAGAAATTTTAGAGCCCTGGTCAAAATTAGAAATTATTACTCCATCGAGATATATTGGCCCAATTATGAAATTGGTCCAAGATTATCAAGGTCAACATTTGACTACTGAATATTTGGGCGATGGGGCAGTAGATCAAAGAGCCATTCTTCATTACCAAATTCCAACCAGCTTGCTTTTAATTGATTTTTATGATAAACTAAAAAGCGTTAGTTCCGGTTACGCTTCAATGGCTTATGAATTTTTAGATTATCGGCCAGCTGATTTAGTTAAATTAGATATTTTAGTCGCTGGCGAAAAAATAGAGCCTTTATCAACTGTTGTTTATAGAAAAACTGCTTATCAAAGCGGTCGACGAATGGTCGAGATATTAAAAAAAGTATTACCCAGGCAACTTTTTGAAGTAAAAATTCAGGCTGCTCTTGGCGGTAAAATTATTGCCTCAGAACATTTGCCACCCTTGCGCAAAGATGTGACTGCTAAACTTTACGGTGGCGATGTGACACGGAAGATGAAATTATTAGCCAAGCAAAAAAGAGGCAAAAAGAAATTATTGAAATTAGGAAAAGTTGATATCCCGCCTGAGGCTTATTTGGCGATACTAAAACGTTAAATAATATTAGGGAGAGCGAATGGGGTGAGCTATGGAACTTCAATCTAATGAGCAAATCATCAAAATTATTTATAAACCAGCGATTGTTTATTTTTTAGGTATTCTGGCAACTTTAATTTTAATTCTTGGCGCTTGCTTTTTTATGGTTCCGCTTTTTCGATTAGTTTTATGGAATCAGACTTGGATAGGAAAAACAATTTTTTGGTTTTTAATTGCTTTAGGTTTGCTTTTTGGTCTAAGAACTTTACTCAATATTTATAATAATAAATTGATTATTACTAATCAGCGAGTGATTATTATTTTACGTCACGGATTTTTCTCTCAAAAAGTTTTAAAAATTGATTACAAAAAAATCAGAAATATTGGTTTATCTATTCAAGGTTTATTTCCAACTATTTTTGGTTTAGGAACATTAGAATTTGCCTTAATTGAATCGCCAGAAATAATAAAATTTTCTAATATTACTAAGGCTAACCAAATTCAAGAATTAATTATTCAACTTCAGGCTTCTTCTCAAAGCCCAAAAAATTTGGACCAACTAAGTAACTACGAATTAATTGAAATGGCAAGGAGAATTCGTGATAAATTAGGGCGAGATGTGTTTAGGAGGCTGGCCGAGGAGGGGGAAGAGACTACCTTTAAAGAGTTTGAAAAATAAACTATAATAAAAAGGGATAGTTTTTATTGTTTATCGCTAGGTAAAATTCAAAATTTAAATTTGTAGTAAATAATTTATGTTCGCCATCATAAAAACTGGAGGAAAACAATACTTAGTTAAGAAGGGGGACGTTTTGTTTGTTGAAAAATTGGCCGGCAAAGTTGGTGAAAAAATTGATTTTGATCAGATTCTTCTAATTGGCGAAGAAAAAGATGGGGAATTAAAAATCGGCCAACCATTAGTTAAAGGCGCTAAAGTCAAGGCCGAAATTTTAGAGCAAAGTAAAGGGCCAAAGATTAAAGTGATTAAATTTAAACGTAAAGTTCGCTATCATCGCAAGAAAGGCCATCGTCAACCTTTGACCAAAGTTAAAATTTTAGAGATAAAATAGGTCAGACCAACAGTTTAGGCAAAAGTGTAACTGCTAATCAATAGGTTTTATGGAACTATGAAGATAAAAATAAAACATATTTCTCGAATTGAAGGTCATGCTGGTTTTATTGGTCATCTTCTAAATGGCAATGTAAAAAAAGCTAAAATTGAGATTGAAGAGGGGGCACGATTAATTGAAGGAATTCTAGTTGGTCGACACTTTTCAGAGGCGCCAATTATTACGGCTCGAATTTGTGGTATTTGCCCAGTGATTCATAATTTAACTTCAATCAAAGCTATTGAGAACGCTTTAAATATCAAAGTAAGAAAAGATGTTATTTTGGCAAGAAAATTAATGTTAGCCGGGCAAATTATTCAGAGCCACACCCTTCATTTATTTTTTCTTTCTTTGCCAGATTTTTTAAATTATTCAACTGATTTATCTCAAATAAAAAAATATCCTTTGCAAACAGAGGAGGCTTTAGAGATTCGTGAATTTGCTAATAAGATTATTGAAACAATTGGCGGTCGGGCAATTCATCCAATTACTACCGAGATTGGCGGTTTTAAAAAATATCCAACCAGGGTCGAATTAAAAAATTTATTTCAACAGGCTAATAGAATTTTGCCAAAAGCAGTTGATTTGGCTATTTTTTTTAAAAATTTAAAATATCCAGATTTTTATCGAGCAGCAAATTTCGTTTCTTTGACTAATTTAAGTGAATATGCTTTTTATGAAGGAAAAATAAAAATTCAGAATTCAAAATCTAAGATTCAGGGCCCAGAATTTTTTCTGAAACAAATTCAAGAAATTCAGGAGGGAGTAGTAAAACGAGTAAAATATGATCAACAAGTTTATATGCTTGGCGCTTTAGCCAGATTAAACAATAATGCTGATCAATTAAATAAAGAAGCCAAGAAAATTTTAAAAAAATTAAACAAAAAAAGACCCATTAATAATATTTTTTATAATATTTTCGCTCAGGCCGTGGAAGTAGTTCATTTTGTCGCCGAGTGCCAAAAATTATTAAAGACATTAATGAGAATGCGAATGAATACGAATTTAAGGGCAAAATTTAAAGTAAAAGCAGGTCAAGGTTTAGCTGCTTGCGAAGCACCACGTGGCACACTTTTTCATTATTATGAAATTAACAATAAAGGTTTAATTACAAAATGTAATATTATCACCCCAACCGCTCAATTTTTGAATAATCTAGAGGAGGACCTAAAAGTTTGGTTACCAAAAGTGAAAAAACTTTCAAAAAGAGAGCGAGAAAGACGAATAAAAATGTTAATTAGAACTTATGACCCTTGTATAACTTGCGCCACCCACTAATTTTTCAGAGAGTAGACACTGTCTTTACACGCGGCTACTAAATACGAAAAATTTACGAATATACGAAAAATTAGTATATTAGTACATTTTCGTATTTCGTAGCCTACTTGTTCGTAAGCCTATCTGTCGTATTTCGTAATCTTAGTAATTTAAAAATTTAGATGATGCATCAAAAATATGCATGATATAATATTAGCCAAAGAAATTTTAGACGAAGTCTTAAAACAGGCTAAGAAAAATAAGTTCAAACGAATTTCGAAAGTTGTTGTTAGTTTGGGTAAATTCGTTGAACATGATGAGGAAATTTCGCCAAAGAATTTGAAATATAATTTTCAATTACTGGCTAAAAACACTTTGGCAAACAATGCTAAGTTACTGGTGAAAAAAATAGATCAACCTAAAATTTGGCGATTAGAGGAAATTGAAGGGGTTTAAGTTTATAGTTTATAGCAGCCCCCTTGGTCTTATTATCATTAACCATAAACAATATTTGTTTATGCCCGAACTCCCAGAAGTTGAAACAATTAGAAATCAGCTTTTAGAAAAAATCCGCGGCAAAAAAATAAAAACCGTGGATGTTAAGTTAGCCAAAATGATTCAGGGCGTTGCAGTTAAAGAATTTAGAAAAATAGTTGAGGGAGCGACAATTAAAGATATTCAGCGTCGAGCTAAATTATTAATTATCAATCTATCCAACGGTTATTCATTAGTGGTTCATTTAAAATTAACTGGACAAATAATATATCAGTATCCAGTATCCAGTATCCAGTATCTAAGATATACACATATAATTTACACTTTTTCAGATGGCAGTCAATTGTTTCACAATGATATGCGTCAATTTGGATATGTTAAATTAATTAAAACTTCTGATTTAGAAAAACTATTTAAAGAAGAAAAATTTGGTCCAGAACCGTTAGAAAGAGATTTTACTTTTCAAAGATTCAAAGAGTTGCTGTCCAAAAAGCCACGACAAAAAATTAAACCACTTTTAATGGACCAAACCTTTTTGGCCGGGGTGGGTAATGTTTATGCTCAAGAAGCCTGCTGGTGCGCCAAAATTTCGCCAACCAGATTAGTTAAAAATTTAAGCGAAAAGGAGATAGAAGAGCTTTATGATTGTTTAACTAAAATTTTAAAAGAAGCAATTAAATATAGAGGTTCATCGGTTGATACTTATGTTGATATCTGTGGTCAGGCAGGCGATTATATTTCAAAATTAAAAGTTTATGACCGCGAGGGCCAGAAATGTTTACGTTGTGGCGGGAAAATTAAAAAAATAGTATTGGCCGGTCGTGGAACTTATTATTGTCCAATTTGTCAGAAATAAAGAAAGAGGGCATTATGGCCCTTAAAGACCCCGAAAAGACTACAATAAAAAGATTAGAATTTAGTATTTGTGGTTTATGAAAATCAAACCAAAAATTTCTATTATTTCTTTGACCTCTTGTCAGGGTTGTCAGTTTGCTATTTTAGATTTAGGTAAACGATTTTTGGATTTAAACAGATATTTTAATTTTGTGGACTTTGCCTTAATTAAAGATAGAAACCAAGAGAATAATCTTTCGTTTGATATAGTTTTTGTTGAGGGTAATCCCAACAATGAAGAGCAGATTGAACTTTTGAAAGAAGCGAGACAAAGAGGTAAGCTTTTAGTTGTTTTAGGCAATTGCGCGGCAATGGGCGGAATCCAGGAAATTAGAAATTATCATCAGCCGCAAAAATTAGTTCAACAAATTTATAAAGATTTAAAGGGTATCCCTTTCAATCCGGAAATTAAAGAAGCAAAAGATTTTGTTCAAGTAGATTATACAATTCCAAATTGTCCAATTAATGCCGAAGAATTTTTACAATTTCTTTACGATTATCTGGCTGGTAAAAAATTTAGAATTTCAGAACGTCCGGTTTGTTACGAATGCCAGATTAATCAGTTTGAATGTCTATTACAAAAGGGACAAATTTGTTTTGGTCCCTGGGTTCGAGGTGGCTGCCAAGCACTTTGTCTTAAAAATAGTCAGCCTTGTTGGGGCTGTCGCGGATTATTAAATGAAGTAGATAAAGAAAAATTATTGCGGACCCTAGAACAAATTGCTTCACGAGAGGAAATTCTTAAACAGGCTGAAGTTTTTGGATTAAGAGATGAAATTGAAGAAGCAAATTAGAGAAAGGGAGACAGTTTCTCGGGAGGTCGGACCTCCCAAGAAATTTATCTCCGCGTTAATATATTGGTGTGGGGGTGAAGAGGTGGAATATCATGGCGATCGCTTCCATATTCCACCTCTTGATTTTACCGGCCATAAAATCTTTTTCATTTTCACCCTCATTTTTGACACCCCCTAGTGTCAAGTGTATTATTAGGTCGTGCATTCTCTTGATATCTATAATCACAGGAGTTATAATTAATAAAATGACAGAAAAACAAGACAAAATTTTTATTGGGACCTCTGGTTGGCAATATGGGCATTGGCAAGGGATTTTTTATCCGGAGAATTTACCGACCAAAGATTGGCTGAATTATTATAGTCAAAAATTTCAGACAGTGGAAATTAATTCTTCTTTTTATCATCTACCGAGAAAAACAACTTTTGAAAATTGGGCGGCCAGGGTTCCAGAAAAATTTTTATTTTCAATAAAGGTTTGGCGCCGGATTACTCATTTTAAAAAATTAAAAAATATAAAAAAAGATTTAAAAGTCTTTTTTGAAAGAGTTTTAGCGTTAAAAGAAAAGCTTGGACCATTTCTTCTGCAATTTCCGTCCAATTTCCAGGCCAAAGAGGAAAATATTAAAAGGTTGAGACAATTTGGTCAATTTATTCGTGAAGACTTGCGATTAAATCTGTCTAAGTTTACAAAGTGTCATTTTGCTTTAGAATTTCGTCATCAATCTTGGTTTAATAAAAAGGTTTATCAAATTCTTAAAAAATATAATTTGGCTCTTTGTTGGGCCGACACACCCTATTATCCATATGAAGAGATTGTAACCGCTGATTATGTTTATATTAGATTACATGGTCACACAGAACTCTATGCTTCAAAGTATACCAAAAAGCAATTAAAGGATTATGCGAAAAAAATACAAAAGCTAATTGATCAAGGGAAAACGGTTTACGTCTATTTTGATAATGATGCTTATGGCCATGCCATTGAAAACGTCCAAGAATTACAAAGATTGATTCTTAAATACCAAGTCTTGTCTTAGTCAGTATTTATGTTTGAAGTGAGCCCCTTTTGTCGAACATTCAAAAATATCTAAAATAATTTTGCCGCCCAACGAAGTTGGGCGAGCCTCGCCCCCTTGGGGCGGGAATTTTGAATTTTGAATTTTGAATGAATTTTGAATGAATTAATTTTGAAACAAATTCGAATTTAGAAATTAAAGAATTGATTCGAAATTCAAAATTGGAAATTAAGACATTGGAAATTAGGGTTTAGAAATTACACAAGTATCTTATCAAGGTTTAACCTTGGCAACTAATTAGATCGAGAATTGATTAAAAAATTTATTTAAAATATTTGATGACAAAAATTCCACGG
>JBMFLE010000029.1:0-8466 GCA_049971355.1 Patescibacteria group bacterium | reverse complement strand
CCCTTTGGTGGGACATTCAAAAATGTCTAAAATAATTTTGCCGCCTAACGAAGTTGGGCGAGCCTCGCCCCTTTGGGCCGGGAATTTCGATTACTGACTACTGACTACTGAGTACTGAGGGTTAGGGTTTAGAAATTACACAAATGGCGTCTCATTTTTTAGGTTCATGTCCAGATAAATAATAAGTTTAAATTTATTTGAATTTATGCCTGAAGAAATAAAAAAAGACTTGTCCGCCGGAGCTTCAGCCAAGGCGGAACCAGAGGATATTTTTACTGAAGTAGAAATTGCTCCGCCTCCGACCATTAGGACGCAGCCCAAGGAAACAAAAATTGTCGCTGAACCGATTAAAGTTCGAGCTAAATTAAATTTGCGGATTTTAATTATCCCCTTAGTGATTATTATTGTTTTGCTCGCTGGTTATTTTTTGACCAAAAATTTACCCCAAAGATTAGTTAAAGAAAAAATTAAGGAAAGTCTGCCGGTGACAGAGCAGCAGCCGGCCGCTCAACCGGTCCAAATTAGACTGCCGGCTGATGCTGATGGCGATGGTCTTTCTGATTCTGAGGAATTAGGTTTGGGTACCAACCCCAATCAGCCAGATACTGATGGTGATGGGCTTTTTGACCGAGAGGAAGTTCAAATTTATCATACCAATCCATTAAAAGCCGATACTGATGGCGATGGTGTTCCTGATGGTCAAGAGGTAAAAAGAGGCGAGGATCCCAATAATCCAACTCCAGGAGCGAAATTATTGGATTTAGAAAAAGAAATAAATAATTATCGCCAGTAAAAAAAGCCAAATTTTAGCGAATAAAATGCGAATTATGCGAGATTATTAGTTATGTTTGAACAAATCTCTCAAAATAATCAACCTATCGGTCAGCCGGGCCAGCCGGAGCCAGGTTTTGATATTGAAAAAGAATCGGAATCAGAGGAGGAAGAATTTATTTCAGTGATGCCGAGAAAATTTAAAAAGGGCAAAAGAATTGAACCAGTAAAAACAGAAGTGTCGCAGATTGAAAAACCTGTTCAAAAACCAAAAGGCAAAATTTTTACCATTTTAATTATTGCCATTGTTGTTTTAGCCATCATTGGTGGAGGAGTCGGATTTTATTTTTGGGCCCAAAGTTATTTACAAGCACCAAAACCGCCAGTCACTATACCGACTCAACCAGTCACTCAGCCAACCGAGTCGCCGGAAACTAGATTATCGGCTGAAATTACTGAACCAACAAGTCAAGAAATTATTTCCACTGCTGAATTATTTTTTCCAAGCGGTGCCTTAGAAAGTGGTAAAGTTTTTGAATTCAAAGGAATTTTTCAGCCGAGTGAGGCCCCCACTTCCACTTATCAATATCTTGGCGGCATCTATAAAATTAGTCCAGAAATTCCAATTTTAAAAAAAGCGGCTAATTTGCAAATCAGCTATGCAACAAAATTAGTTGACCCTTCTTGGGAATCAGAAATTAAAATTGGCTATTTAAAAGATAATTTTTGGACAATTTTACCAAGCCAAATTGATGTTAATACCAATACAGTTTCTTCTTCTTTAGAGATTATTCCAGCCGATACTTTTGCCTTGTTGGTTGAACAAACAAAAATTAGACCAAAAGTTGAAGAAATACAGATTGGGCCCCAAATATTTTCAAGTCAAGATCAGGATAATGACGGTTTAACAGATATTGAAGAACAAATTTATCAGACTAATCCTAATAATCCTGATACTGACGGAGATGGACAAACTGATGGATTAGAATTAATTAATCTTTCTGACCCAACTCATGCCGACGGAACACTCGCCTTGTCTGGTTTGACAAAAGTTTTTAGTAATGAGCGGTGGTTATATAGTTTCTTTTATCCATCGAGTTGGCTGACCAAATCTTTACCGGAAACAGATATGGCTCAAATAATGGTTATTGCTAATACTGGTGAATTTTTTGAAATTTCAGTTGAAGAAAATCCGGAAAGATTAACGCCAAAAAATTGGTATCTTAAACAAGCGACAAATGTTAATCCAGACGATATTCGAGAGGCGACCGTTGTTAATCAACCAGCCATTTGGAGTCCAGAACGGCTAAATTTATATATCAGCAAAGAAGATAAGATTTATATTTTAACTTATAATCTTGGCACAGAAGAGGAGGCAAATTTCAAGGCGACATTTAAGATGATAATTAAAAGTTTTCAGTTTACTGAAATAGAAAAAGAAGAGGTAGTGGTTCCTGAAGGTAAGTATCGAGGGACAAGACCTGATGGTACTTTGATAAAATATGCTACTTCAACTACGGTTTATCTATTAGAAAATGGTAAAAAAAGACCAATCAAATCACCAGAGGCTTACGAAAGATTAAAATTCGTTAAATGGAAAAATATTTTCGTCATTCCTGACGAAGAGTGGTATCCAGATGGGCCGATGATAGAGTAACTTAATAGGCTACGGAATACGATAGATAGGCTATGAAATACGAAAATGTACGAATATACGAATTTTCGTATATTCGTATTTTTTAGTATTTAGTAGCCATATGTAAGTGGTAATATATGTTATACGTTGTAGCTACTCCTATTGGCAATCTTGAAGATATAACTTTAAGAGCCTTAAGAATTTTAAAAGAGGTTGATTTTATTTTATGTGAAGATACGAGAGTAACCAAGAAAATATTGGACCATTATAGTATTCAAAAACCATTAATTTCTTATCATCAACATTCGCGTTTGCCTAAAGTAAATTTTATTATTAAATTACTTCAAAAAGGTAAAAATTTGGCTCTTGTTTCCGACTCTGGAACGCCAGGTATTTCCGACCCAGGAAATAAGTTGATTAAAATAATCAATGATAAATTACCATTTATTAAGGTTATTTCTATTCCTGGGCCATCGGCTGTTATGGCTGCTCTTTCTGTTTCTGGTTTTCCGACTGACAAATTTATTTTTCTTGGTTTTCCACCCCACAAAAAAGGTCGTTCAAAATTTTTTCAAGAAATTATGGAATCAAAGCAGACCGTTATTTTTTATGAATCGCCCTATCGAATCATCAAGACGCTTTGTGATTTACAGCGTCTATTTGCTGGCGAAGCAGGTAGTAATCGGTGTCAATCGGCGGAAAGGCAAGTGGTTGTCTGTCGCGAATTAACAAAAAAATTTGAAACAATTTATCGCGGAACGATTAATGAAGTGATTAAAAAGATCAGCCAAGAAAGTGGTGTCAGAGGAGAATTTGTGGTTATGGTTGCTCCTAAAAAAACTGTTCTTGTCTAGATATTTTTGTGGTATAATATAGTCAGTTTTGAGTGACCAATTGTCCTTAATGGAAAAATTTGCTATACTAATAGATTATATAGAATGAGTAAAACATTCCTCTAAATTTAAATGTTAAATATGTCTAAGTTCTACATTACTACTCCAATTTATTATGTTAATGCTGAGCCGCATTTGGGCGGAGCCTATACGACAATTGCGGCTGATGTGGCGGCTCGCTATCATCGAATGAAGGGCGAGGATGTTTTCTTTTTAACCGGGACCGACGAACATGGAGCAAAATTGGCAGAATCAGCCAAAGAACAGAATAAGACGCCGAAAGAATGGTGTGACGAAAATGCAGCCAAGTATAAATTTGTTTGGGACCAATTACAGATTGCTTATGATAATTTTATTCGGACCACTGATCCGGACCATGAAAAAGCGGCAGCCAAAGCAGTTCAGGCACTTTATGATAAAGGATTAATTTATAAAGGCGTTTATTCCGGACTTTATTGTCTTGGTTGTGAAAGATATTATACTGAAAAAGAATTGGTTGACGGTAAATGTCCCTTTCATCAAAAGGAGCCTGTGACATTGTCTGAGGATTGCTATTTCTTTAAACTCTCTGCTTTTCAGGAACCTTTATTGAAATTGATTGACAGCGGCGAATGGGTGATTGAGCCGAAAGAGAGAAAAAATGAAGTACTCGGATTTTTAAAATCAGAAAAATTGGAAGATTTAGCTATCTCGCGAGCCAAAGTTGAATGGGGCATCCCTGTGCCTTGGGACGAGTCGCAAACAATTTATGTTTGGATTGAAGCCCTGTTAAATTATTTAACTGGCCTTGGCTGGGACGGTAGACCAAAAAGTGTCAATCAATCATTAATGATTAAATTTTGGCCGCCAGAAGTTCAATTAATTGGTAAAGATATTTTGCGTTTTCATGCTGTGATTTGGCCGGCTATGCTTTTGGCTTTGGAATTACCGTTGCCAAAAAAATTATTTGTTCATGGATTTTTTACTGTCGCTGGTCAAAAAATGAGTAAATCATTAGGCAATGTTATTGATCCGGTTGAAATGGTTAGGATTTTTGGTTCAGATGCAACCCGCTACTTGCTTTTGAGTGCCTTTCCTTTTGGTCAGGATGGTGATATTTCAATGGAAAAATTTTATGAAAAATATAATTCAGATTTGGCCGGGGGGATAGGCAACTTAGTGGCTCGCGTTTTAACTTTAGCTACCAAATTTAATCCAAATTACGAATTTAATACTAATAGAGAAAAAACGGATGATTTTTTAAAGTTTCAGCAAAAAATAAAAGAAATTTGGCAAAATTATGATAAGGCAATAGAGAATTTGGCTTTTGAAAAAGCAATTGAATCAATTTTAGATTTGATGACTTTCAGCGATAGATATATCGACCAAGAAAAACCTTGGCAGTTGGCCAAAACCGATCTTGACAAATTTCAAAAAGTGATGTATATTCTAATTGAAAGTTTAAGACATATTTCTTGGCTAATTCAACCATTTATGCCTGAGATTAGCCAAAGAATTTTTGAAGCCCTAGGAGGTTTGCGACAGGAAATTAAAAAATCATTAGAAAAAGCAAAAATTTGGGCAGATGTTAAAAATTATCAAATTAAAAAGGTCGAGGCACTTTTTCCAAGAATAGTTACTAAGTAGTTTATTAAATGGATCCGAAGTGGTTATTGCTTCGCTTTGACTTTGTCAGGGCGAAGCAATCTTAGTCGTAGGTATGAAATTCATCTTGGGTAGAAAAATTGAAATGAGTCAAATTTTTAAAGACTCTAAAGTAATTCCGGTAACAATCGTTGAAGCCGGACCTTGTTTGGTTACTCAAATTAAAACAAAAGATAAAGATAAATATGAAGCAATCCAAATCGGTTATCAGAAAATAACTAAAGCGAAGAAAATAAAAAAAACAATGAAAGGCAAAGAGTTTAAATATCTCAGAGAATTTAAAGATGATATTTCTAAATATAAAATTGGCCAAGAGATAAAAGTTGATATTTTTCAACCAGAGGAGAAAGTGGTTATTTCGGGTGTTTCCAAGGG
Organism: Patescibacteria group bacterium; assembly: GCA_049971355.1. Classification (GTDB taxonomy): domain Bacteria; phylum Patescibacteriota; class Patescibacteriia; order UBA2591; family UBA4787; genus JBMFLE01. The sequence goes on along the minus strand of JBMFLE010000029.1, from coordinate 3,147 downwards.
TAAAGGTTTTGCTGGGGTAGTAAAACGTCATCATTTTCATGGTCAGCCAGCCAGTCATGGTCATAAAGATCAGGCAAGAATGCCGGGTTCAATTGGTTCAATTAGGGCCCATTCAGGTAAAGTTCCTAAAGGTAAAAGGATGGCCGGTCGAATGGGCGGAGAAAGAGTGACGATTAAAAATTTAGAAGTGATGGAAGTAAATCCAGAGAAGAATTTGTTGGTGGTAAAAGGTGCAGTGCCAGGGGTGAGGGGAAGTTTGTTAGAAATTAAGTCTTTATAAATTACTACATTAGTAGCCTTGTTATGAATATAAGCGTATATAATCAGCTAGGAGAGAAAGTTGGGACAGTCAGATTATCGACTGAAGTTTTTGGCGTTAAGCCAAAAGTTGAATTGATTCAGAGCGTGGTAACAGCTATGTTGGCTAATTTGAGAAAGCCCTGGGCTCATACCAAAACACGGGGTGAAGTGCGGGGCGGCGGCAGAAAACCCTGGCGACAGAAAGGTACTGGCCGAGCCAGGGCCGGTTCAATTCGTTCGCCATTGTGGAGAGGCGGCGGTGTAATTTTTGGTCCAAGAAAAGAAAGAAATTATACTCAAAAGATTAATAAAAAAGTTCGTCGAAAAGCGTTGTTAATGACTTTATCTGATAAAGCAATGGATAAAAAAATTATCGTTTTAGATGAAATAAAATTAGAAAATAAAAAAACCAAAGAATTTAGTCAGATTCTTCAGAAATTACCGGTTAAAGCAAAAAAATATCTTTTTATTTATCAACCAAAAAAGGAAAAAGAATTAACGAGAGCAGCAAGGAACATTTCTAATCTTAAAATTTTATCAATTGAAAATTTAAATCTTTTGGATATATTAAAATACGATTATTTATTGACGACGAAAGAAACATTAAAAGAAATAGAAAAAAAATTTGCCGATAAATCGACTCAAAATAAAAAATAAAATGTTTTTTAATTTTTGGTTTTAGCGAAGCGTTTATGTTGTTCAGCAAGAAGAAAGAAAAAAAAGAGATTGAGAAGAAACCAGAGAAGGCTCCTGAAGCCCAACCTGTTGTTTTACCAGCAAAGCCAGCAAAAATTGCTCACCGGATTTTAATTAAGCCGATTATTACAGAAAAAGCTACCGGCTTAGAAACACTTAATAAATATGTATTTGAAGTTTCTCCTCGAACTAATAAAATTGAGATTAAGAAAGCAATTAAAGAATTGTATAATGTTGAGCCACTTAAAATTCAGATTATAAATATCAAAGGTAAGTTTGTCCGTTACGGTAGAGCAAGAGGAAAAACCAAAAATTGGAAAAAAGCGATTGTCACTTTAAAAAGGGGGGAGAAAATAGATTTTACTAAGAAGTAACAGAATCAAACAATAAATTTCTATCAATTTCGCATAGAAACTAATTGTAGGTTAAGATGATTTTATGTTAAAATTATATAAACCAACAACCCCTGGCAGACGGGGGACAAGCAAAGTTGACACTTCATCATTATCAAAAAAAGAGCCAGAAAAAAGTTTGACCGTTTATCGTAAAGAAAAAGCTGGGCGCAGCGCTGGTCAGCTTACAGTTCGACATAAGGGTGGCGGTGTCAAAAAATTATATCGTCAGATTGATTTTAAACAAGACAAATTTGATATTCCGGCAAAAGTTGAGGCTTTAGAATACGATCCAAATCGAAGCGCCTGGATTGCTTTAATTTGTTTTAAAGATGGCGAAAGGCGATACATTTTAGCCCCTCAGGATTTAAAAATTGGAGACGAAATAATGTTTTCAAAAAATAAAATTGAGGTAAAACCGGGTAATCGAATGCCTTTAAAATATATTCCTACTGGATATTTTGTTCATAATATTGAATTATCACCAGGAAGCGGCGGAAAAATAATCCGTTCAGCTGGCACAGGCGCGGTCTTGATGACTAAAGAAAATAAATTTGCTCAATTAAAATTGCCTTCAGGAGAAATAAGGCTGGTTTCAGAAGATTGTTTGGCCAGCCTAGGTCAGATTAGTAATCCGGATTGGCGGCTTGTGCGTTGGGGTAAAGCAGGTAGAATGAGATTAAGAGGAATTAGGCCATCAGTTCGTGGCAAAGCAATGAACCCGGTTGACCATCCTCATGGTGGTGGCGAAGGACATTCTCCGATTGGTTTAATTCATCCTAAAACACCTTGGGGAAAACCAGCCTTGGGAGTCAAAACGAGAAAAAGGGGGAAGTGGAGTGATAAATACATTATTAAAAGACGGAAGTAGATTTCCCTAAGATAAAAAATAAAAAGCTTCACCCCACCCTTTCTGTGGAAAGGCGGGCAAGAAAATAAAAAACACATATTTAGATATTTTGTTTGTGTTTTTAGTCTTTTATATTTAATTTTTGTAGCAAAGCGATTATGGCACGGTCATTAAAGAAAGGACCTTGGGTTGATCCCAAGTTACTCCAAAAAATATCTAAATTAAAACCAGGCGATAAAACAATAATTAAAACCTGGTCTAGAGAATCAACCATTGTTCCGGAAATGGTCGGCTTTACTATTGGTGTTCATAATGGTAAAACACATGTGCCGGTTTTTATTACCGAAGAAATGATTGGTCATAAACTCGGTGAATTTGCTCCAACTCGAAAATTTATTAAACATGGTGGCAAGATGCAAAGAGAATTAGAGGCAGCATCAGCGGCAGCGGCGGCGAAGAGCCAGGCCCCAGCTAAATTGGAAGAAACCAAAAAGAAATAAAAAATTGTTTTATTATTTAATATGGAGATTAAAGCTATTTCAAGATATTTGCGGATTTCTCCGAAAAAAACGCGTTTGGTAGCGGATGTCATCCGCGGTCTTGAGGTTACTCAGGCAGAAAATCAACTCCGGTTTATCCCACGAAAAGCGAGTCAATTTATTATTAAGACCCTCCATTCAGCCATTGCCAATGCTGAACATAATTTTGGGCTTAAAAAAGAGAATTTATACATTAAAAAAATTGTGGTTAATGAAGGACCAGCGATTAAAAGATGGATGCCAAAAGCCTTTGGACGCGCTACGCCGATTAGAAAGAGAAGTTCTCATATTGAAATTATTTTAGATGAAATTAAACCGGAAAAGGCGAAAAAGAAAATCGCTGAAATTGAAACGAGAAAGGCAGCGGCTG
>JBMFLE010000028.1:0-8878 GCA_049971355.1 Patescibacteria group bacterium | reverse complement strand
CAATAAATGAACGTAGGGCCCTGGCTTTTGTTTCAGTTGTTTTTATTTTATCGGCCAAAATTAAATTTACAGCCAAACTCCGAAAGAGGGCTCTTCTTGGTCCAATTTTTCGACCTAAAATTTTACCCTTTTTACGATGACGCATAACTAAAATTCTTACTTTTGGGCAAACTATTTACTTTTTCTTTTTTGTTGTCTTTTTTCTTTTTGTCGCTTTTTTCTTGGCCGGCTTTTTAGCAACTATTTCTTTCTCTAATTCTTTACCCTTCTTATCCATAGTTTCTTTCAAAAATTTAAACTGACTATTTAATAATTCGGCTGCCTGGATAAAGGCTTGCCAAGGAAAAATTGTACCATCGGTCTCAATTGTCATTGTTAATTTCTCGTAATCTGTTCTTTTACCAACGCGAACATTGTCAATTCGATAGCCAACTTTAATAACTGGACTAAAAATCGAATCCATAACAATTGTTCCTAAATCTAAACCAGTTCTGTCTTTTTCCTCAGAGGGGACATAACCATAACCTTTACAAACTGTAATTTCCGCCTCTAGCTCAGCCTTTTTATCCGTCAGGGTCGCCAGATGCAGGTCAGGATTAACAATCTCAACATTGGCCGATTTTTCGATGTCAGCCGCGGTAACATTCTTCTCGCCCTTAACAGATAATTTCAATTTAATAGGTTCTTCCTTTTCGCCCGACTCGCCTGGGATAGAAAGAATCTTTAAACGAAGTAATTTCAAATTTAAAATAATCTGTAAAACATCTTCTTTGACATGAGGAATAGTAGAAAATTCATGTCTGACGCCTTTTATTTTAACAGCTGTTACCGCTGCTCCTTCTAATGAAGACAATAAAACTCGGCGCAGAGCATTACCCCAGGTTGTTCCGTAGCCTGGATAACAGGGCTCGATAATAATTTGACCTTTATTTTTGTTCTCAGGATCTGATTGGTAATCAACTTTTGTTGGAAGTGTTATTTGTTCCATAATATTTACGTAAAATAATCCCAACCAATCCGCCTCGCCCACGAGTCAGGCGAGCGAGCGAATTTATCCAAATGCCACGAACTAATTATTGCGAAATTATGAAAAGTATTCGGAGCGTTCGGATATGTTCGGATTGTTTGGATTATGTTAATTTATATTATTCTAACGACTGTAAAATTCGACAACTAATTTAATATTAAATTCTTTCAATAGATTATCTACCTCTGGTTGACTAACCACCTTAATTTCTAATTTTTTTTCGTCAAAAGCTAACCAATCCAAATGCATTTTTCTCCTTTCGGCACAAAAAATTAAAGATTCCTCAACATTTTTTTTAAGCTTACTATTCTGTTTCAATGAAATGACATCGCCAACCTTTACTTGATATGAAGGGATGGTAACTTTACGACCATTAACTAAAATATGACCATGATTAATCATTTGTCGGACAGTTAAACGAGAGGTAGCAAATCCAACATTAAATACAACACTATCTAATCGCATTTCCAACATTTTCATTAAATCAATTTCTGTATTTCCAATTTTTCTTTTTGCTTTGTTAAAATAATTTTTTAATTGACGTTCAGAAATATTGTAATTCCTTTTTAATTTTTGTTTCTCGCGCAATTGCTGACCATATTCAGTCAACTTTAGATAGCCTTTGGGGCCGTGAACACCCGGCGGATATTTTCTTTTAACGAGCGCGCATTTGGTCGAATAGCAACGCTCGCCTTTCAAAAAAAGCTTTATTCCTTCTCTCCGACATAATTTACATTTAGCGTTTTTCATAAAAACCGTTAATGATTAAACTCTCCTTACTTTTGGTGGCCGACAACCATTATGGGGAATAGGAGTAATATCTTTAATTGATAAAATATCTAAACCGCAGGTATGCAGAGCTCTCACAGCCGCTTCTCGACCAGCACCAACTCCTTTGACAAATACTTGAACTTCTTTTAGACCATATTTGGCTACCTTTTCAACCGCGTCCTTGACAATAATTCCAGCGGCAAAAGGTGTAGCTTTTTTAGGGCCACGAAAACCCATTTTACCTGCCGCAGACCAAGCTAAAACATTGCCCTGAGGATCGGTTAAGGTGACAATGGTATTATTATAAGTTGCTTGAATGTAAGCGCAACCACGCGGAACTTGTTTAACCGCCTTGACTTTTTTGGATTTTTTAATTATTTGTCTTTTTTGTTCTGACATACCGAAATTCTTAAAAAATTTAGAGCCAGGCGAAGAAATTTTCGCTACTCCTTATCCATTTAATAACTTACTAATTACGAATTTACGAAAATCAATGAATAACGAATTAGTTACGAATATACGAATTACGAATGGCGAATGAAAGGGAATCAACGAATAACGAATTAGTTACGAATATACGAACTAAGGACTTGAAAATCCTAATAAAATCTATTAGACCTTCTTCGCCGCCGGCCTTCGACCACTACCCATCGTTCTTCGAATGTTGCCACGAACTGTTCTCGAATTAGTTCTTGTTCTTTGGCCACGAACTGGCAAATGTCTAATATGTCGAATGCCTCGATAACAACCAATTTCTTTAAGTCTTTTTATATTGGCGGAAATCTCACGTCGTAATTCTCCCTCAACGTTATAATTTTGCTCAATAATTGATTTTAATAATTCAACTTCTTTTTCGGTTAAGTCTTTAATTTTTTTGTCAGGATTAATTTTTGCTTGAGCTAAAATTTTATTAGACAAAGATTTGCCAATACCAAAAATATAGGTTAATCCAATTTCAACCCTTTTATTCGGAGGTAAATTGACACCGGCAATGCGAGCCATATCAAAATTCTTAAAAAATTTAGAGCATGCAAAATTTATTACCCTTGTCTTTGCTTATGTTTTGGGTTCTTTTTACAAATAACATATAATCTCTTGCCTCGACGGACAAGTTTACAATTTCGACAAATTCGTTTTACTGAAGACCTAACTTTCATAAATCGCTAATAATAAACCGAATTCTAGTCGCGAATAAGAAGCCAAATTAAAGCAAATCCAATGCGAATATTCGTTTTTTATTCGCTGATATTTGGCTTTTTATTTGGCGTTAACTTAATATCGATAAGTAATTCTCCCTTTAGTTAAATCATAAAGACTTATTTCAACTCTTACCCTATCGCCAGGTAAAATTCGAATCTTATTAAGTCTAAGCCTGCCGGAAAGATAGGCAAAAATTAAGCGACCATCGTCTAACCTAACGCGGAAGGTAGTTGACGGAAGTAATTCTTCGACTACACCATCAACCTCTAAAAAATCCTTACTTTTTACCATAATCCAAAAAGTAAGAAATATTATAAATTAAATTAAAAATCTGTCAATCCCCTGATAACAAATTATAATGGCACTACTTTAATTTTAATTCGCCAGTTTGCTGATGGAAGTTTGTTTAAAAAACCAGGCCAACAATTTATCTTAACATCTTGTACATTAGGCATTGTTTTCAAATAATTTATCGCTGTCAATTTTGATTTATTTGCCAATTTTTCTTTTAAAAATTGTAAATTAAAATTCGGAATAACCTCGGTCTTAATCAATAACTTTATTAAGGCCTGACCATTTGATAAGTCAAATTTTTCAACTTCATAATTGACTATTTGAATATTCCCAATAACTATTTTTGGAATCGACGCTTGATGACCTAACCCTTGATTTAAGAGATCATTTAAATCATTATATTTAAAAACTAAAGCTAAATTTTCCCGCCTGTCTGTTAATTCATTAATTAATATATATTGATCTCGATTAATTTGGCTTAGATTAAAAATTGAAGCAGGTATTATATCTAAATTATAAAAAATTTTTTTAACTGTTTTATCTATCTTTATACGAAACTCTCCAATATACGGCTCGCGATTAACCTGAAGAACAATTTCAGCTGAAGGTATAATCTCTATTAAAATAATCAGGATTAAAATTATTAAAGCTAAGAAAAAAATAGTGACCAAAAATCGAGTATTGTTGGATGTTACTTTTGTCCTCAAAAATTGATCCAACATACCAATAATTACATATGGCTACTAAATACTAAAAAATACGAATATACGAAAATTACGTGTGGCTACTAAATACGAAAAATTTACGAATATACGAATAGATATCAGGGGTATGAACCCAAAAAATGGGACACCATTTGTGTAATTTCTAAACCCTGATCTCCAATGTCTAATGAAATGTCAAAGTTCCAATGTTAAATGTCTAATAATTCCTTTTTGACATTTGACATTTGGCATTTCGTATATTCGTACACTTTCGTATTTCGTAGCCTATTTGTTCGTAGCCTACCTCTAGAAGGGGAATTTATTGAGCAATTTCTATTTCCTCCTGAAGCTGAATACCAAATTTATTTCTAACTCTCTGTTTGATTAAACTAATCAAAATCAAAACATCTTCTGCTTTTGCTCCGCCTAAATTAACTATAAAATTGGCGTGTTTCTCACTAATTTTAGCTTGTCCAATTTGTTTACCCTTTAAATCACATTGTTCAATTAGCCAACCAGCCGACAATTTTTCGTTTTTAACCGCACCTTTAATTTCCGGATACTTCTGACAAAGTTTTGGATAATCAGATAATTTATCGACTTCAATATTCTTGAAAACGCAACCAGCGCTTGGCTCTATCGGTTGGCTTTTTCTTTTTTCCAAATATTTCTCTATCTTTTTTTGAATTTCTTGCTTATCCCCCTTCTCTAATTGAATTTCTGCCGATAAAATTATCAAATTTGGGTTTTGCTTAAAGACACTATCTCGGTAACCAAACTGGCACTGCTTATTGTCCCACTGTTCAATTTTCTCATTATCAACTAAAACGTCCACCTGTTTTATAATTTCACTCATCGACTGACCCATAGCTCCAGCATTTCCGCGTATAGCTCCGCCAACAGTTCCTGGAATCCCAGCTGCCCACTCCAGTCCAGTTAAACTATTCTCTGTTGCTATTTGGACCAACCTTGCCAAATCGAGTCCTGCCCCAACGACAATTTTGGAATCTTGAATTTTAAATCTTGAATCTTGAATTTTAATCACCAACCCATTAAATCCTGCATCCGAAATTAATATATTACTTCCGCCGCCCAAAATAAAATAATTCACACTCTTTTCTTTCGCCCATCTGATAGCATCAATGATATCATTTTTTGATTTAGCCTCAAAAAAATATTTGGCTGGTCCTCCAATTTTAAGGGTCGTATAGGGCACCAAAATAACGTTTTCTAAAATTTTTAAATTGGACATGTTTCTATTTTACTATTTTTTCAATTTTAAAATCAAATTCGGACTAAATTAAAAATTTCGACTTAAAAGCTCGATAATTAAAGGATTATCTGGGACCTGTTTTCGGTGACTGTCACTGTAGTAAGTCAATCAAATAACTTTTTATCTAAGTTGTTCTACTATTGCTTGACCAAACTTCTCGGCCGCATTCGGACCATTGGCAGTAATAATTTTGCCATCCACGACCACATCCTGATCGAGATATTGAGCGCCATTTTCTTGAAGAATTTTAATTGGCTCCTGATCAAAAATTGATGACCAAACAGTGGCTTTTTTACCTGATAAAACTCCGGCTTTAGCCAAAATCGCTGGAGCAATACAAATTGCTGCCACAACTTTATCCGCTTTAATCGCCTCTTTCGCCAAGCGGTGAGCTGCCTGATTCTCTATATATTCAACAGCTCCGGGGCCGCCGATAAATATTATCGCCTCATAATCATCAATCTTAATTTCATTAATCAATACTTCAACCTTAGTTTGAGCACCAAATTTACCACTTGCCTTGCCAAGTGATGAGCTAGCCACAACTACTTTTGCGCCGGCTTTTTCTAAAATCTCTCGAGTTTTACTATACTCTAAATCCTGAAAACCCTGAAAGGCAATAACAATAAGAACTTGTTTGTCTAATATTTTTTCTTCAGGCTTCATAATTGGTGCCTCTTTTTTTAGACAAGCCGCTCCTATTAAAGATAGGCTAGATAATAAAATTAATAAAATAACAAAACGCATAAATTTTAAGATTTTGAAGTTAAAATTTCTTCAACTGGCACTTCGATAATTGTCTCCTTATCAATTTCAACCATTAATGTCTGTTTTAAAATATGCTGATCAACAACCCTGCCCTCACCTCGACTCGTTTTTACTTGACTACCAATAGCCGGCAGATTTTTAGCTAACTCTTTATAAATCTCCTCTTCATAAAGAAGGCAACATTTTAAGCGGCCACAGACGCCAGCAAGTCTATCAATTCCGCGATGAGCAACCTGTTGATCAAATATTAACTCAGTTGTTACATTACCCAACTTTTTGAGAAAATTACGACAACATAATGGTTGACCACAAGGACCAATATCGCCCACTAATTCCACTTCTTGTCTAACGCCGATTTGATAAAGTTTAATTGATTTATGAAATTTCTGAGATAAATCTTTAACTAAATTCCGAAAGTCAATTTTAGTGTTAGCAGTAAAGGCAAGGGTGATTCTGCCACCGTCAAAATGAAAAATAACATCAACTAACTTCATTGGCAATTTATGTTTTCTTATCAACTCATCACATTCTTTCATAACCCGAAACCTTGTCTCATTCTTTTTATTCATTTTCTCTAAATCAGCTTCTGTTGCTTTGCGAATTAAAATATGTAAGTTAACCTGACTTGGTTCTGGTTTTTTAAAATCAGATATTTCAGCTAAACGGTCTTCAATTTCAATAATTCGTGCCAAATCAGTTCCTTGTTCTGTCTTAATAATAACCAGATCTCCGATTTTGAATTCGTCTAATTTTAATGATTTACCTCCAGCTAATCTATCTACCTCAATTGGTTTATCCCAGGAAGCAATTTGACAAGTTATCACTACCATATTATACGAATTTATAAAGCAAAACGGATAAATCTTTGAATTTTGATATTCTCCCCCATCTTGGCAACTTTTTCTTTAAGTAAATCTTCAATTGTGATTTTGTCATTTTTAATAAAAGGTTGTTTTAAAAGACAGTTTTCAGTATAAAATTTTTGTAATTTACCATCAATAATTTTTTCAATAATCTCGGCTGGTTTCTTCTCATCCTTTATTTCCTGACGATAAATTTCTTTTTCTTTTTCAATAATTTCAGAAGGAACATCTTTAGGAACAATCCATTGGGGATTAGTTGCGGCTATTTGCATAGCTAAATCGTGAACAAATTCACGGAATTCTTGATTCCGGGCAACAAAATCTGTTTCGCAGGTAACTTCAATCAAAACCCCAATTTTTTTATTAGAGTGAATATAAGCATCAATCACTCCTTCTCTCATTGTCCTCTCCTGTTTATTTAGGGCAATTTTTTGTCCCCTTTTCCGTAAAATTTCAACTGCTTTATCAAAATTACCATTAGCTTCTTTAAGCGCTTTTTGACAATCTAAAATTCCGGCTCCTGTTTTTTCGCGAAGTTGTTTAATTTGGTCAATCATATAAATTAATTTTACTCGTTAAGATTTCTTATTCGCCAAATCTTCCTTTTCCTCAACCTTTTCACTTTCTTTTTTTCTTTTTTCTCGTCCTTCTTTAATCGCTTCAGTAACTAAACTAGTAATCAATTCAATAGATTTTGACGCGTCATCATTGGCTGGAATTGGATAAGTAACATCTTCAGGATTAGCATTTGTATCAACAATTGCTATCACTGGCAGTTTCTTTCTTTTTGCCTCCCTGACTGCTGTTGCTTCCGTGATTATATCAACAATATAAAGTGCATCGGGAAGACGATTTAAGTTCCTAATTCCACCAACCATTTTTTCTAAACGGTTTAATTCTCTTTCTAAATCTAACCTTTCTTTTTTAGTATATTTTTGCCATTCGCCCCCTTCTCTTTCTTTAAGCATTCTTTTAAATTTTTCAATCAAAGCCGAAATAGTCTGAAAATTCGTTAATGTTCCTCCCAGCCAACGTTCATTTACATAAGGCATCTCAACCATTTCAGCATATTTCTTAATAATATTTTTGGCTGTTGGTTTGGTTCCAACAAAAATAATAATTCCATCCTTAGTGCTGAGATCACTAATAAAATTCAAAGCTTCCGTTAATTTTTGGCGCGTCTTTTCTAAATTAATAAGATGGATGGTATTCTTAACTGTCTGAATATAGGGGGCCATCTTTGGATGTCTTTTAGTCGCCCGGTGGCCAAAATGAACAACTGCTTTTGATAAATCATCTATCGAAGGTATCTTTACCATAATTACTTTGCTTTTACAAATTATTAACGAATGACGAATAATCTAAGATAAATAATAACACTAAATAAAAATCAGGCAAGGGCTTGTCAAAGATTTAAATTATGCTATACTAAATATGATGCGAATGTGCTAAGTATGATGCGAATATGCGAATTTTATGCGAATGATGCGAATTGCGAATAATTTTAGTATCGTATTTATTATGAAAAAAGAAATTCATCCACAATATTACCCAAAGGCAAAAATTATTTGTGCTTGCGGCAATGTAATGACTGTTGGCTCAACCGTTCCAGAAATGCATGTAGAAATTTGTTCTAAATGCCATCCTTTCTATACTGGCAAACAAAAATTAGTTGATACAAGTGGTAGATTAGAAAGATACCAAAAACTGATAGCAAAAAGAGAGAAAATAGTAAAAAAAGCAAAACCGAGAAAAGCAAAACCAAAAAGAAAATAGTCAGCAATTACTCGAAGGGAGCGACAAATAATTTTCAATTTTTAAACATTTGCCGAGACTCACCTTGACGAATAAAATTGTTTAATTATGTCTAAGGTTGAAGAACTAAAGCAACAATTAGAAAAATTAGAACAGGACTTAAGTAGCCCTGAAGTTTTAAATTCCCGGCAAAAATTAATTGAAATCTCAAAAAAATATAATC
>JBMFLE010000027.1:0-9371 GCA_049971355.1 Patescibacteria group bacterium | reverse complement strand
GATAAATTCTTATCCAAACCGGGCTCATAATGATTTTTTAGACACGCTTTTAGTTTCGGGTCTTTTTGGTTTGATTTTTTATTTATGGCTAATTGTTTCAATTTTTTATTGCGGTCTGAAATATATTTTTAAAATTTTTAATCACCAAATTCCAATTTCTAAACAAATTTTAAATTCAAGATTTATGGTTTTGGCCCTCTTAACAGGGCTAACCGGTTACCTTATTTCTTTGCAATTTAGTTTTCATGTTATTCAAACTGCAGTTTATTTTTGGCTTTATCTTGGGCTGGTTTGTATATTAACTACCAGTGACAAATTTGAGACGAATGGCCAAATAAAATTTAATTTTAAAAAATTGAGTTTGGTTATTTTATTAATTATAGTGACTGGGGTTTTTATTTGGCAGTTTAGTCTTAAGATGTTAGTGGCTGATTGGTATTATAAAAAGGCAATTCTGGCTTTTAGACGGCAGAGAATTGAAGAGGAAATTGAAAATTATGCTAAGGCTATTGATTTTCAACCAGAGGAAGCTCATTATCGCGAACGACTAGCCGCAGATTTATTTAATTTGGCAATTTCTATTTCTGACCAGAAACAAGAGGAAAAGATTAAAATGTTAAATTTAGCCGTAGAAGTTATTAATGATATTCCGACTTCGCGACGTAATGTTGAAGCAAATGCCAATTTGGCAAGAATTCTCACCCTCAAAGCTAAAGTCAGTCAAAAACCTGAAGATTTTCAATTGGCCGAACAATCCGTTCAATCTTTAGTTGATTTTTCTCCCTATTGGGCTACCCTTTATAATGATTGGTGTCAGTTGAAAATTTACCAAAAGAACTGGGATCAAGCCTTAGAAAAATGTCAAAAGGCCTTGAGTCTCTATCCTGATTTAAATCATCCTGATTTAAATTTTCTTCATCGTCAGCAAATCATTGTTGAAATGATTCAGGTTTATGAAAAACTGGGTCAAATTTATTTTGAAAAAAAAGATGATAACAAATCCTTAGAAAATTATTGGCAAGTTTTGCGTCTCAGCCCATTTCAATATCATCTTTACAAAAAAATCGCTGATATTTACTACTTGAGAAGAGATTTGGATAGGGCAATTTTTTACAATTCACACGGCTATATTTTAAATCCACATGATTATGCTTGGCCCTGGGCCATCGCTCTGCTCTATCAAGAAAAAGGTAATTTAGAAATGGCTAAAAAGTATGCCCAAAAGGCTCTGGAATTATCACCAGAAAATGAACAAATTAAAAAATTTTTAGAAAAGTTAAAATGAACATGAACCCTAAAAATGGGACACTGTTTGTGTAATTTCTAAACCCCAATTTCCAATGTCTAATGAAACGTCAAAGTTCCAATGTTAAATATCTAATAATTCCCAAGTTTTAAATTATGAAAAAGATAATTCCAAAAATTAAACGCTTAATTTTATATTTGAAGACCAAAGGATTTAAAGGAACTTATAATTATTTATATTATTATATTCTTTGGACTAAAAAATGGGCCCAAAAATTGTTTTTACCCTTTATCAAATACCCGCCATTTTTAGAAATAGAAGTAACAACCCGATGCAATTTAAGATGCGTGATGTGTGAGCATACTTATTGGCACGAGCCGATTCGCGATATGACATTTGAAGAGTTCAGAGCGATTATTGATCAATTTCCTCGGCTAAAATGGATTGGTTTAACTGGGATTGGCGAGAGTTTTTTAAATCAGGATTTTTTAAAAATGTTAGAATATGTAAAAACTAAATCAATCTATGTTGAACTCTACGATAATTTTATTTTTATCACGCCAGAAATTAGTAAAAAATTAATTAAAATAGGTGTTGACCGGATAATTGCTTCATTTGATGCAGCAGTCAAAGAGACCTATGAAAAAATTCGGGTTGGGGCAAAATTTGAAAGCGTAATCAGTAATTTAAAAAATTTTATTAAATTAAAAAAAGAGTTAAATTCTCATTTCCCGGAAATAGATTTTCATTTTATTGTTTCAAGATTAAATATTCAAGAGATTCCTGACTATGTTAATTTAGTCCATTCACTCGATACTGTTGGGAGTAAAGTTGTTTTTACTCGTGTTTTGCATTGGTTTCGCGAGATAGAACATTTGTGTATTGATTATATCCCGTCTGAAATTATTCAAAAAACAGAAAAGGGGGCGCAGGATTTAGGATTACGAATCGGCTGGGGGGCCGATGTGCCAAAAGAGAAACCTTTGATTAGAGAGTGCAAAGAATATATTATGCCATTTATTTTTGCCACTGGCCACGTAATTTGTTGCTGCGCTACTAATGAGGCCAACCGTCGCGATTTTCAAAAAGAGACGAGCTTTGGCAATGTTTTTGAAAGACCGTTTAGGGAAATTTGGGATTCAGAAAAATATAAAATGTTTCGGCAAATGATTCGTCAAGGACAGGCGCCGCTCCAATGTCAAAATTGTCCAATTTATAAAATTAAGTAATCCACCTATGAAAGTGTTATTAGTTAATCCTTATTTCAATAGCCGAGTTTATGCGCCAACATTAGGCCTGGGGTTTTTGGCAACTTATATAAAAAATCATAGCCAGTGCGAGATAGAGATTGCTGAACCAGTTAAAAAAGAATTAAACAAAAAAATACTTCTAGAAAAAATAAAAAAGACAGATTTTCTTGGCTTGACTTGTTATACCGAGTCAAGGTTTCAGTGTTTTGAATTTGCAAAGATGGCGAAAGAAATTAATCCCAAATGTCAGATTATAGTCGGCGGCCCTCATGTTACAGCTTTAGATGAACAAGTTTTGCAGCATTATCCCTGGATTGATATGGTAGTTCGCAGCGAGGGAGAAGAGTCGATATTAGAGATAGTAAAAGGAAGGTCACCTAGAGACATCAAGGGAATAACTTGGCGACAAGGCGCCGAAATTATTAGAAATCCTGACCGATGCTTAGAAAAAAAATAGACAAGTATCAAATTGATTATTCATTAATTTGGCCAGAGATCAAAGATTGGAAAGATCAAGAAATTCCTCGTCAACTTCAGCGGATGAAGAATCTGCCGATCATCGCCTCGCGTGGTTGTCCATTTCGATGTACATTTTGCGGGGCCAGCAGGCAGTGGGGCGGGCTTTGGCGAGGTCTCTCGCCAGAAAATTTGGTAAAAAACATAGCCTATCTGGTTAGAAAATATAAAATTGGCTATTTTAGGTTTTATGACGCTCTTTTTATCGGCAGCGATGATCAAATTTTAGAGCTCTGTGATTTGCTTGAGAAGAATAAATTGAATATTAAATTTAGAATAGACATTCGCGTTGGCACAAGTAGGGCTGTCTTAAAGAGGTTGCGTGAAGTTGGTTGTGAAATAGTCGGTTTCGGCGTAGAAAGTGGCTCCGAGAAAATTCTTAAGCGGATCAATAAAGGTATTACTAGAGCCCAAATTGAGGAGGCGATAAATATCTGCAAGTCTTTAAATTATTGGATGATCGGATTTTTTATGATATCATTGCCAGATGAAACCTGGGAAGATTTTAATAAAACTGCCGAGCTGTTTAATCATTTCGATGTATTTAACCTGCAGTTTTTTAAAATTCATCCTAACACCACTTTTTACGAAGAATTGAAAGGTAGGGGCGAGGTAAATGATGAAATGTGGTTTGATAAAAAGTATGGAGAAGAAATTTTTTATAGCAAAGAAATGCTTCCTAGCGCTAATTTTTGTCGCCAAGATATAGAAAAAATTATTAAAAGTTTTTATCTAAAGCATAATCTTCAAAAACCGTTGGTAACGACTACAAGGTTTGGTTGGGCTAAAGGTGTTTTAAATTTAGTCCTATCATTAGTCCAATTAATTCTTATCCAGAACAGTCTATCGGCTAGATTATTGGAAAAAATCAAAAAGAGCTGGTTGGGCAGAATACGAGAAAATAAAATCAAGATTTAAAATTTTAATCAATAAACCCTGGGAGAAAGACCCGCGAGTGATATTTTATTCACTCCTTTCCGCTCAGTTTCGACAGAGGATTGTCCCTGACAGAATGGCTAAAATTTTACAGAAACGAGGGTGCTTATCAGTGTACGATGAAAGGAATAAATTTTTCCAGTGGGATAATTATAAATTTTGTTATCAAGGATATATTCCCCTTTGGGATTTTATTGATATCATTTATCCCAATTTAGATAAAAATAAATTTATAGAGAAGAATATTATTAATAACAGCGCATTTTTTCACGAAGGTCCTTATGAAAAAGGTGGCGCGAGACTAGAAATGGGTGATTATGTTATAGATGCCGGCGCTAATTTCGGACTGTTTAGTATTTTGGCCAGAGAGAAGAGCTCGTTAAGCAGATAACCTTAGATGAGTTTGTGGGGAAAAATGATGTCAAGCAAATAGATTTTATTAAAGTTGATATTGAGGGGATGGAAAGAAATTTATTAGCTGGCGCGGAAAAAACTATTAAAAAATTTAAGCCAAAGATTGCGATACGTACTTATCACAGGCCGGATGATCCAGAAGTATTAGAAAGAATGATTAAAAGTTTTGTGCCAGAGTATAATATTATCAAGACCAGCAAAGTATTTTATATTTTTTTATAAAAATTTTTGGAATTAATGAAAAGTTATAAATTAAGAGGTTATAGAATTTATTCAATCTTTTTTATGAATTCAACTCGAGTCGCCTTGATAGCGCCAGGCAAAAATGAAGAATTCGCCGTGCAAGAGCCTTTAAATTTAGGCTACATTGCTGCTTATTTAGAAAAACATAATATCCAAGTTAATATTATCGATCAGCTGGCAGGACAGAACGTTTATCGAGAGTTAAAAAGAATTTCTCCTCAAATTGTCGGCATAACTGGTACAACACCAGTTATTACGGCGGCCTACAAAATCGCCGATTTTTGCCGTCAAAATAACATTTTAACCGTAATTGGAGGTGTTCATGCAAGTACTTTGCCCGAGGAAGCGTTAAAACACGCTGATATTGTGGTAAAAGGGGGGCGAACTAGCAATGTTAGAAATCGTTCAAAATAATATTAAATCAGGCATTATCTCTGTGCCGTACATTAAAAATTTAGACGATATCCCTCCGCCGGCTAGACATCTGATGCAAATGGATTTTTATTTAAATACTAAAGACAGAATTCAAGAGAGTTATTTGTATTTTGTCCCTCTGCATTCTAGAACTGCCGCAATGATTGCTGGTCGAGGATGTCCTTATAATTGTATTTTTTGTCATAATACTTGGCGCGGAATTCCTTTTCGTTTCCATAGTCCCGAAAGAGTGGTATCGGAAATCCGGGACATCAAAAATAAATATAACATTAGTCATTTATTTTTTATAGATGATAATTTATTTGTAAATAAACACTGGCTTCGCGAAATTTGTCGATTACTAATCCATAATCAAATTAATATTGTATGGGGTTGTAATGCCAGAGTGGATAATATTGACTCGGATATTTTAAGAATAGTTAAAGAAGCGGGGTGTCGTCAGCTAACTTTTGGTTTTGAAAGCGGTTCACAAAGAATTTTGGACATTCTGCGAAAAGGAACCACAGTTGAACAAAACCGTCTAGCGATTAAAATGTGTAAAGAAGCAGGAATTTTGGCTACGGGCACCTTCATGATTGGTAACCCAACGGAGACTGAAGAAGACGTTAGATTAACTCAGCAATTTATAAAAGAAAATGATATTGATAATTATGGCGTTTGCTTGACTACACCGTATCCCGGAACTGAACTTTGGCGTTGGTGCGAAAAAAGAGGATTTATCCCTTCAAAAATTGAATGGCAAGATTTTACTTTTAAAGAAATTCCGATTCGGGTCTGCGAAGCAATCCCCCCCCAGAAAATTATTAGAATTGTATTATGAAACAGCTTATTTAATTAAGCCAAGAAGAAGTCCGATTTTATTGAAGCGAGCGATTAAAGATTCCCTTAAGCAGCCATTTAAAACTTTGTCTAAAATCCTCAAACATCCATCAAGAATTTCTAATTACTTTAAGAGATTAAGAATATGATTTTAGTCAATCCTTCGGCCAAAACTAATAAAGAAATTCCCAATTTGCAATTGGCGTATATTGGGACGATTTCTAATTCAAAAATTATTGATTTAAATACCAAGCCGGAGCCAGCTAACCGTTTTTTAGATTATCAAACCGATGTTTTGGGTATTTCGGTCCAATCGAGAACTTATGGCGAGGCCCAAAAAATCGCCAAGTTATATCAAGAAAAATATCCAAACTCTCAAGTTATCTCTGTCTCGGGAATTATTGACATTGAATGCTGCTATCCATTTTTGAAATTAGAGAAAGATTTAAATTTTTCTCAGCCATTTGACGATAATTTGCCTTTTCCCAAATACGAGCTTTTTGATTCTTTTGAAATTTTTAAAAAGTACTGGCAATCGGGTGATTGGCCATATGCCATAATGACAAGTCAGGGTTGTCCTTATCAATGTATTTATTGCGCCGCTCGTAATCGGCCTTGGCGCGCCAGAAGCGTGGAGAATTGCTATCAAGAATTAAAACAAGCCAAAGAAAAATATGGCATCAGGACTTTTCAGATTTTAGATGACTGTTTTAATTTAAGGCCAGAAAGGGCAATGAAGTTTTGTCGGCGAATTAAAGATTTGAATTTAAATTGGTATTGCAGTAATGGATTAAGAGTGAATAGTTTTGACGAAAAGTTAGCCAAAGCAATGGCTGATTCTGGTTGCAAAGAGGTAAGTTTTGGTATTGAATCTATTGACAATCAAGTCCTAGAAAATATAAAAAAGGGTATTACCAAAGAGCAAATTGAGAGGGCGATAAAAATTGCCAAAAAATATTTTCGTTTTGTTAATGGATTTTTTATTATTGGTTTACCCGGCGCAACTTATAAAAAGGATTTGGCTAATTTACATTGGGCATTAAAGATGGGTATTAATGCTCATTTTAGTTATTATTTACCCTTTGATAAATTAATGCAATTAGATGAAACTTTTTATGGCAAGTTATCTGGCCCAATTTCTAATGAATATCTAAAAGAATTGCAAAAGCGAATTGGCGAATTAACTGAATTTATGCGCGGTGAGCTGTCTGGCCATTCTTGGAAAGAAAGGGCAATAATTACTGGCCTGGCGATTTTTAGATACGACCCATTATATTTACCTTTATATATAAAGGTGGGACTAAAACGATTAATGAGCAAAATTAAGTCAAAAATATGGGAGCGTTAAGGGGCATAAAATTTGTGCCATCTCTAGAAAAACAATTTTCAGTTGATTTTATGCGGACTTTTCGGTTGCCTTTACTAGAAGAAAAAATTAAACAGCAAATTGGCAATGGCCAAAACTTAATTATTTTTTTAGGCAGCTCGGGCGTTGGCCGGGATACAGTTTTAGAAAATTGTTTATCTTTGATTAAAAACTCGAAAAGGATTAGAAGAACTACCACCCGTTTAAAGCGATTGGGTCGGGGGGATCAGAGCAGACTGATTTTTGTTAAAAAAAAGAGTTTTTTAAATGCATTAGAGAATGGCAAAATACTTTTTGCTTGTCGCTACCGGGCTAATAATGAATTTTATGGAATTAGCAAGGACGAACTTTTAAAACTTAAAAATAAAAGAAAAATTTATTTTTTTGAATGTACTTTATTAAGCTTGCCGTTAAAAAAAATATTGCCTAAAGCAAAATTAATACTGTTAGTGCCACCTTCATTAAATTTTTTAAAATCGAGATTAAAGGCAAGGGGCGATAAGGATTGGCAGAAACGTTTTAAAACTTCTTGTTTAGAAATTAAAGCGATTTTAAAAAATATCAAAGAAATGTTTAGGGCTGGTTTTATTGATTTGGCTTTTATTAATTCGGATTCACAGAAAACGGCTCAAAAAATAAAAAAGGCGTTAAAAAATAAAAAATATACTAAAGTGTTATGGCAAGAATTTTTTGATGAAATAAAAAATTATGGCTAATAAAATAAAACGCGTTTTACATATTTCTGATGCCTTGCCAGATTATCATTCGGTGTGGGGTGGAGCGGAAAAAGTTGCTTTTCGGCAGATTAAAATGTCGGTCGAACTAAATAATTTTGAAATTTTTGTTGCCAGTACCAAATCAATCAAACCAATCAAAGAAAATTTTCATTTTTTTTCAGTTTTAACCGCTGAGGATTTCTTACCCCAAAAAATATCTCGGCTTGCTTCTGCTTTTAAAAATCAAATTTTCCCCTTCGATTTAATTTCATTTTTTTCATTATTTTATATTTTTTTAAAGATAAGGCCAAAAATTATTCATCTTCATAAAACGGTAAAAATATCTCTGACTCCGATTATTGTGGCAAAAATTTTTAGAATACCTGTCGTTTTGGCAATTTATGATTATTGGTATTTTTGTCCAAATCGTTTGTTGATTGATAAACAAGCAAATCCTTGTTATCGCTTTCATGGTCGATGGTGTCGGGATTGTTCTTCTCTTGGGGGTCGGCCCCCGCTAAGATTTTTATCTCTTTTCCGACGAAAAATTTTTGATTTTTTTCTATCTAAAATAAATCGCTTTTCTGTTCTTTCCGAATCTTGTCGTGAATTGATAGCTAAGTATCCATTGCCGAAAGAGAAAATTTTTCTGGTTCGTCAATTGTCAATTACGCCTAAAAATTATCAAGCCATTTCTATTGAGTCAAATTCAATATTTTTTAACACTTGGATGTTGCCTCATAAGGGCGTTCATATTGTGGTTCGGGCGTTTTCTGAAGTTTTAAAAAAGATTCCCCAAGCGAAACTTTATATGACCGTAAAAGATGCAGGAAATTATAGTGATTACAATTATTATCAAGAAATTATTCATTTGATTGAAGAATTGAATTTGAAAAACAATATAGTAATAATTGGAAAACCCAATCACCAAGAATATTTAAATTTGATTAGTAGGGCTAATGTTGTGGTGGTGGCCGAGCAATGGGAGAATATGGCGCCAACCACTCTGGCTGATGCGATGAGTTTTGGCAAAGCAATTGTTGCCTCAAATATTGGCGGCTTGCCGGAAATGCTCAAAGACGGAGAAAGTGGTTTGTTAGCGAACCCCAAAGATCCGAAAGATTTTGCCGAGAAAATAATTAAAATTTTGTCTGATTCATTTTTAGCCAGAGAGCTCGGTCAAAAGGCAATGGAAAATATAAAAAATTATGGTTCAGAAGAGGTTATAAAAGAACAACTTCTAAATCTTTATCAACTTTAATTTATGAAAATTGGCATTGATGCGAGAGCATTAAATATTCAAAAGCCAGCAGGTAAAGAAAAATTTACTATTAATGTTTTAGAGAAATTGTTTAAATTAGATAAATCTAATTATTATATTCTTTATTTAAATCAAGATTTTAAGAGGCCCTTGCCGGCTAATTTTTCTC
>JBMFLE010000026.1:0-9778 GCA_049971355.1 Patescibacteria group bacterium | reverse complement strand
ACTTTGACATTTCATTAGACATTGGAAATTAGGTTTAGAAATTACACAAATGGCGTCCCATTTTTGGGTTCATGTCCGGTCTTCTAATTTTTATTATTTTTAATTCGGGATTTTAGAACGATCGTTTCTTTCTGCCGAATAATAAATTTAATGCGTAATAATTTTTAGGGAATTTCTGACCAATTTTGGACAAAATGAAAACTATTGGGTTCTGGAAACCCAATAGTTTCGGAAATTAAAATTTTTATCAAAATTTAGTACTCTTCAGGCATTGGCGGATGAGTGTGCTCTTTTTCTTTTTTTTCTGGAATGTCAGTCACCACTGCTTCAGTAGTTAAAAGTAAACTAGCAATTGAGGCAGCATTTTGCAAAGCAGAACGCGTAACCTTAACCGGGTCAACAATACCAGCTTTAACCAAATCTTCAAATTTATCAGTTTCGGCGTTATAGCCGAAATTAACATCTTTACTTTCTTTAACTTTTTGAGCCACAATATTACCATTTTGTCCAGCGTTGGCGGTGATTTGTTTTAACGGTTCATCTAAAGCTCTTTTTAAAATATCAATCCCCAATCCTTCATCACCTTCTAATTTAACTTTTTCTAAGGCTGGAAGACAGCGCAATAAAGCCACACCTCCGCCAACCACAATTCCTTCTTCAATTGCGGCTTTGGTGGCATTAACCGCATCTTCAACTTTAAACTTTCTTTCTTTCATTTCTGTCTCAGTAGCAGCGCCAACTTTAATGACAGCTACACCACCGGATAATTTAGCTAATCTTTCTTCTAATTTTTCTTTGTCAAAGTCAGAGGTCGTCCGTTCAATTTCTTTTTTAATTTGACTTATTCTCTCCTTAATCTCTTTTGGATCGCCTTTTCCTTCAACAATAGTAGTTTTCTCTTTATCAGCGATTACTCGCCGAGCCTGTCCCAAATCATCAAGAGTGACATTTTCCAATTTTAAACCAACATCTTCAGAAATTACCTTGCCGCCAGTTAAAACAGCAATATCCTGGAGCATTTCTTTTTTCCTCTCACCAAAACCAGGCGCTTTGACAGCTAAAACATTAAAAATGCCCCTTAATTTATTAACCACAAAAGTTGCCAAAGCCTCGCCCTCAATTTCATCAGCAATAACCACTAAATCTTTTTTACCAATCTGGACCATTTTTTCCAAAAGCGGCAAAATTTCATTTATAGCCGAAACTTTCTTATCGGTAATTAGAATATGGGGATCATTCAGCTCCGCAGTCATTCTTTCTGGATTGGTAATCATATAAGGTGAAACATAACCGTGGTCGAATTGCATTCCTTCAGTTGATTCAACAGTTGTTTCTGCTGATTGCGATTCTTCAACAGTAATCACACCATCTTTACCAACTTTTTGCATCGCTTGGGCAATAATTTTACCAATTTCCGGGTCATTGGCCGAAATTGAGGCAACCTGTTCGATTTCTTCCGGAGTCGAAATTGATTTGGCTAATTTTTCTTTTAATTCTTTCACTACTATTTCAACCCCCTTTTCAATTCCTCTCCGAATTAACATTGGATTAGCACCAGCTGCAACATATTTCAACCCCTGGGTAAAAATCGCCTCAGCTAAAATTACAGCTGTAGTTGTACCATCACCGGCTACATCATTAGTTTTTGAGGCAACTTCTTGCAGTAACTGAGCGCCGACATTTTCGTACTTGTCCTCAAGTTCAATTTCTTTAGCCACGGTCACACCATCGTTGGTAATAGTTGGCGAACCAAAACCTTTGTCTAGGGCAACATTTCGACCTTTTGGACCGAGAGTAATTTTCACTGTTTTCGCCAACTTATCAATCCCGCGCTTTAGGGCAGCACGCGCCCTTTCATCAAATAAAATTTGTTTTGCCATATTTACCTACGTACACAATCTCAAACAGCGAATTTATCCGAATACCACGAATATTTTTCAATTTCTTTTATTCGGAGTGTTCGGATACATTCGGATTGTTGGGATTGTTTTAATTATTAATTAATTAATTAATCAATAATTGCTAGAATATCATCTTCAGAAATAATTAGATATTCCTCTTTATCAAGTTTAATCTCATCTGGTGAGTATTTCTTGAAAACAACTTTATCACCAACTTTTACACTCATCGGTGCTCGCTGACCATTTTCTAACAATTTGCCAGGTCCTACTGCCAAAACCTCGCCCTTCTCTGGCTTTTCTTCGACTGTCTGCGGTAAAACAATTCCGCCTGCTGTTACCTTATCTTCTTTAATTGGCTTAATAATAATTTTGTCGTTAAGTGGTTTAAGATTTACTTTAGACATATCACAACTCTTTACAATTTATTAATTAGCACTCACTGATGCTTAGTGCTAAATTATAAAAGAAAAAAAAATTTTGTCAATATACAAGTTATCCACACCCCCTTGACCAAGAAAACTCTTTGATAAGCTGTAGAGTCAGCTGGAAATATAAAATAAAGGTCAGCCTCGAAGCAAAAGTTAAAAATCAAATTTTCAAAAATGGCACGATTTTGATTAATTTCTTAAGAAAAATATATGCCGAGAAAATCCCGACAATTCACAATTAACTAGACCAAGAATTGATTAAAAAATTTATTTAAGATGTTTGATGACAAAAAATCCACGGCCGTAGATTTTTTGTCATCGGACGTGATGTAGCTATCGGGGTGACACCCCGTCAACCCGGTCAAGTCATTCTCGGTTCAGAGGTGGAATATCACGGCGATCGCTTCCATATTCCACCTCTTGATTTCACTTTCGGGAGTGAATTGGACCACTGAGTCGTGCGAGCTCGTGTCAAAATTTTAGAATCTGCTGTTATATAAACAGTGAATCAATATGATTCACAAAAAAGGAGGTAGTAGTAGGATGTTTTTCAATATTTTATTCGCTATTTTAAGTTTTTCGGGTATTTTGGCTTGTCTATAGCTGATTGTTCTTCTTCTGTTATCCCCCTTTCTATCCCGCGACACTCTTTGGAAATGGTTGAAAATTGTGGGGCCGATAGTCGTAGGTTGCTTTTTAACATCATATATTATAGCGAAGATATGCAGATTCTTCTAATGTATTGATGAGATAGTCCGGCCGGTGATTGCTGGAAATAACAAATATAATCAGGGCCGCCATTATTTATGGCGGCTCTTCTTGTTGTTGACTATTAGTTTATTGATGCTAAAATAAAAACATTCATATATTCGTAATTAGTAGAATATGGCCAAATATCTCAATTTAGCACATATTATTGTTTCTGTTTTATTAGTGGTCGCCATTTTACTTCAATCACGCGGCAGTGGTTTGTCTTCGCTCTTTGGGGGTGGTGGCGAATTTTATCAAACTAGACGCGGCTTGGAGAAAAAAATTTTTATACTGACAATTATTTTAGCCATTATCTTTTTAGCTCTCGGTGTGATTAGATTAGTAATTTAATTTAAGAATTAACATTATACTATGCCAATCCCTGATCTTAAGGCTGAACATAAACTGCTCAAAAATTTATTTTTTAAAAAATGGCCAAGTCTTAAACAGATACGGTACTTACCGAAAATTTTAACAAAACGCGAAAAGAAAATTATTCAGATATTAAGCTTAGTAATTGCTATTTTGATAATTATTCTCATTGTTCGCTTATCGCAAACTAATTTAAAAACCATTCCCACTTTCGGCGGTCATCATATTGAGGGTATTATTGGTCAACCGCAATATGTAAATCCAGTTTTGGCCAAGACAAACGATGTTGATTTAGATTTAACCAAATTAATATTCTCCGGCCTTTTTAAATATAATAAAAATCTTCAATTAGTGCCTGATTTAGTTAAAAACTACGAAATTAGTTCAGATAAATTGACTTATAAATTTGAATTAAAAGACAACATCTTCTGGCACAACAACGTCCCACTCTCGGCTGATGATATTCTTTTCACTATTAAACTGGTTCGAAATCCCGAATTTAACAACCCCTGGTTTGACTATTTTAAAAATGTAGAAATTATTAAAAATAGTGAAAAAAAATTTGAAATTAGACTCCAAGGGCCAAATCCAAATTTTTTGAAATATCTGACCATCGGTATTATCCCAAAACACATCTGGCAAGATATTCCCGTAAAACAACTCTATCTTAGCGAATATAATTTAAAACCAATTGGCAGTGGTCCATTTAAATTCAAAAGTTTAATCCGCGACAACAAGGGTTTAATTAAATCGTACAGATTGGAACGGAATAAAAATTTTTACGACAAAATTCCCTATTTAGATAGTCTAACTTTTCAATTTTATTCAAATTTTGAAAATTTAATTGCTGCTGTTCGAAAGAGGGAGGCTAACGCAGTTTATTATGCGCCGAAAAACTTAGAAAAGGAATTTCTTGCCACTGACTTCTTAAAAAAATATACTTTCCAATTGCCTTATTTTACGGCTATCTTCTTTAACTTAAATACTCAAAATTATCTATCCTCATCAACGATTAGAAGGGTTTTGGCTTATGCAACACCAAAAGAAAAAATAATTAATCAAGTCTTATTCAATGAGGGCCAAATAATTGACGGTCCTATATTACCTCATTCCTTTGGCTATAATCCTGAAATTAAAAAGTACGAATACAATCCGGATAAAGCAATTAAAATTTTAGAAAATAGTGGTTGGCAAAAAAATCTTGATGGTTATTGGCAGAAAAATAATAAAATTTTAGAAATTTCTTTAACCACTGTTCAACAGTCAGATTTAGAAAAAGTTGGCGAAATTATTCAAAAATCTTGGCAAGATTTGGGAATTAAAACCAAATTAATTACTGTTCCGGCCGAAATAGTTCAAAAGGAAATTATCACTCCACGCAATTATCAAGCACTTCTTTATGGCATTATCGAAAGCTTTGAATCTGATCCCTATTTATTTTGGCATTCCTCTCAAATAAAATCTCCGGGGCTAAATTTAAGCGGCTTTAATAATAAGCGTGTTGATGAACTATTGGAAAAAGCCCAAACTATTCCTTTCGATGAAGCCAAAAAAAGAAAATATCTTGAATTTCAAAATATTATTGCAGAAGAAGTACCAGCTATTTTTCTCTACAGTACCTCTTATACTTATCTTGTTAATAAAAAAATTAAAGGAATAACAATTGAAAAAATCAATATTCCTTCGGACAGATTTAATGGGGTCGAAAATTGGTACATAAAAACAAAAAAGATAAGAAATAATAAATGAGGGCATGTGGCGGAATTGGTATACGCGTACGCTTCAGGAGCGTATGGGAGCAATCCCTTGAGGGTTCGAATCCCTCCTTGCCCACCAGAAACCTCTGGACTTAAAACTTATAAACTTATAACTATGAGACTCTTTAGTGGTATTCAACCAACTGGTTTAGTTCATCTTGGCAATTATTTAGGAGCAATCAAAAATTGGGTCTCTCTGCAAAATAAATACGAGAGTTTATTTTGTATTGTTGATTATCATGCGATTACTGTGCCTTATCAACCGAAAGAAATGTCGAAAAAAATTATCGATTTGGCTTTAGATTTATTGGCTTGCGGAATTGATCCAAAAAAATCAATTCTCTTTGTTCAGTCCGAAGTTCCGGAACATACCGAATTAGCCTGGATTCTTAATACAATTACACCAATTGGCGATTTGCAACGAATGACTCAATTCAAAGAAAAAAGCAAAGAGCACAAGGATTCAGTTAATATGGGTTTATTTGATTATCCCGTTTTAATGGCGGCTGATATTCTACTTTACAAATCTGAGGTCGTACCGGTTGGCGAAGATCAATTACAACATTTAGAATTATCTCGAGAAATCTGCCGCCGATTTAACAGAATCTTTGGTCCAACTTTTCCTGAACCGAAACCAATTTTAACTAAAGCAGCCAAAATAATGAGTCTAACTGACCCAACAAAAAAAATGTCTAAGTCGCATGGCCCAGAAAGTTATATCGCTTTAACTGATTCCGAAGAAACAATCAATAAAAAATTAGCCAAAGCAGTAACTGACACTGCCCGGAAGAAAAAAACTGATCCAGGAACACCGGAAAAATGTAATCTTTATTCACTCCATCAATACTTCTCATCTAAAAAGGAAATTGATTATCTAAATAAAGGCTGTCGAACAGCTGGTATTGGTTGTTTGGAATGCAAAAAAATCCTGGCAAAAAATATTATTAAAGAATTGAAACCAATCCAAAAAAAGAGAACCGCTTTAGCTGAGAATCCAGAAAAAATTAAAAAAATTTTGAAGAATGGCGCGATTCAGGCTAAAAAAATCGCCGAAAAAAATATAACTGAAATCAAGGAAAAAATGGGATTACTTTTAAAATAAATTACCATCAGTTAATCAATTTATTGGTTATAAAAAATAGCCGAATATTTTCGGCTTAATTTTTTATCAATTTAGTCACTGAAGAAGTCTATTATTCCGCCACCCTAAAGACTTCTTCTACAGTCGTAATACCATCTAGGGCTTTTAACAATCCATCTTGAACTATAGTAATCATTCCTTGTTTTTTGGCTAAATCTCTCATTTGGTATTCAGAAACTTCGCCGGATAAAATAATTTTTTCAATATCTGGCGTCATTAACATAATCTCATAAATGCCGATTCGACCACGATAACCCAATCCTTGACACATTTGACAACCACCCCCGCTATAAAATTTGAGTTGATCGAGATTAACTTTTGCTCCCGATTTTTCGGGAATTTCTTTTAAAATTTTTCTAACTCGATCCAACAATTCTTCTGGTAAGGTGGTTTCTTTTTTACAACCAGAACATATTCGCCGGACTAATCGCTGACCAATAATCGCATTAATTGCTGGTGCTAAAAGATAAGGTTTGACCCCCATTGATAAAAATCGAGGAATTGCTCCAGCGGCGTCATTAGTATGTAAAGTAGAAATAACTAAATGGCCGGTCAAAGCTGCTTGAATAGCAATTTCCGCTGTTTCTAAATCCCTAATTTCTCCCACCATTACCACATCAGGATCTTGACGTAAAATTGAACGCAATCCTTTGGCAAAAGTATAACCTTTTGAATAATCTATCTGACTTTGATTAATACCTTTTAATTGATATTCAATCGGGTCTTCAAGGGTAATAATTTTTGTTTCCGGATTATTTAATTTATTTAAAATTGCATAAAGAGTTGTGGTTTTGCCCGAGCCAGTTGGTCCAGTGGTAATAATCATCCCATTCGGTCTTTCAATTTCTCTTTTTAATTGTTCAAATGCTTGAGACCGCAAACCCAAATCTTCAAAAGCAAGACCGGTAACAGCTGAACGCAACAATCGCATCACTACGCTTTCGCCGAAACCGGTCGGCAAGCAAGAAACGCGAACATCAATCTTGTCGCCGGTTAAATAGATAGTAAAACGTCCATCTTGTGGTCGGTCAGTGATATTAATCTTTAAGCCAGAAATCAACTTAATTCGCGAAATAACTTGCGGCCAGAATTTTTTGTTTATAATGGCAACATCAATTAAAACGCCGTCAATTCTAAATCTAATTTTAACATCTGTTTCTTCGGCTTCAATATGAATATCGGAACTTCTAGACTGAATTGCGCTGGCGATAACTAAAGTAAGCAAATCAGAAACTGACACCTTCTGAATTTCTCGATTCAAATCCTGAAAAGTGGTAATCTTTGCTTGAAATTTTTTAATGTCTTCCTCTTTAATTTCTATTCCTCTAATAATTTTGGTGATTTTAGGTAAAGCGGCATAAAGTTTATAAGCAAAATCAAAACTTGATTGGGAGATTAGATAAAGTTCGGTTTTTAAATCATTTGCCCCCTCAAACTGCTGAATAAATTCAGCTAAAAACTGACTCTCTGGGTTCGGCGAAGCAAGCTTAGCTTCGCGCTCTGTCTGATAGAAACAAATCACCTGATAACGCAAGGCGTCTTCGGGTGAAATTAGAGAAAGTGCCTCGGGGGCAATAGGAAAAGTTGCCAAATTTATATATGGCAAACCAAGCTGAAAGGCTCGCCGCGAAGTTTCCTCTTCGATATCTTTTAATTTTATCTTCTTTAACTTTTCTTTTAATTTTTCTTCTGTCTCTTCGCCGGCAATTTGAGGTTTTTGTTGCATAAAAATCAATAGTTCACTAATTAACGGTTAAATATTATATAATCTCTCTTTAATATAATCGACTTCTTGTTTTATTCTACCCTCTTCGGCAATTTCTTTTTTAATTTTATTATATGAGTGAATTGCTGTAGTATGATCTCGGCCGCCCATTTCATGAGCAATTTGTGGAAATGAGGCGTCAATTTCTGAACGCATCAAATACATTGCTACCTGTCGAGGAATAACCAATTCTTTGCGCCGCGAAGTGCCAAGTAAATCAGAAACCTTAACACCATAAAATTCAGCCACGGTATTGATAATATCTTTGATATTCACTAGAGATTTTTTTGGCTGTGCGCTTAGGCTAAAAACTATTTGTTTAACCGAATCAAGTGTTGGAGTAATTTTATTTAGTTCATGATAAGCTATAATTTTTGATAAGGCACCTTCTAGTTCACGAACATTTCTTTGAATATGAGTGGCTAAATATTGCAAAATTTCAGGTGCTAAAGAATATTTTTTTTCTTGACACTTAACTTTAAGAATAGCTAATCTTGTTTCTAAATCAGGGGGTGAAATATCGGCAATTAAACCGCTAGTAAAACGAGAGACAAGTCTTTCCTCAAGAGCTGGAATAGCCCTTGGCAAACGGTCAGAAGTTATAACAATTTGCCTGTCTTTTTGATACAAATCATTAAAGGTATGAAAAAATTCTTCCTGGGTCCCCTCTTTGCCGGCAATGAATTGGATATCGTCAACTAATAAAACGCTGGCTCCGCGATACTTTTTTTTAAATTTATCAACTGTTTTAGCTCTCAAGGCATTAACAAACTCATTGGTAAAACGTTCAGCATTAGTATAAATAACTTTCGTTTTTGGTTCTTTTCTTAAAATTGCATGACCAACAGCTTGCAATAAATGTGTCTTGCCCAATCCGACTCCGCCATAAATAAAAAGGGGGTTATATCTCTTTCCGGACTCTTCAGCCACAGCCTGAGCAGCAGCATAGGCTAATTCATTACTTTTGCCAACCACGAAATTTTCAAAAGTGTAACGAGGATTCAATCCTAAATCATTTTTTTCTTCTTTCTGGGGGACAATAATACTTTTTAAATCAATAATTGGGGCAGTTTGAATCGGCGCTGTTGCCTCAACTTTATACTGTATTTTTCTAATTTTATTATCAGTTAAATTTTGAACAATGTCTAAAATTGTCTTGTGATATTTCTTTTCTAACCATTCTCTGGTAAAATTATTAGGCACAGCAACTAAAATCTCGCCTGCCTCTTCATCAATAGAAAGAATTTGGGTGTTAGACATCCAGGTCAAAAAACTAGGACGAGGCAGAACAACTTCCATTTCAGCCAAAACAGATTGCCAAAGTTGATCTTTGTTAATCATACTACATAGAATAGATTAAATTAGATGAAAAGCCAACTAATTTTAGTGAATAATCTGTGAATTTTCTGGGAATAACTTACGATAGGCTATAATTAAAATTCCAAACAAAAACATCAATATGGCCATCACTTGAGCCAAGCGTAAACCTAAAAATATCGGCTGATAATTGATTCTTAAAAACTCGATCAAAAAACGACCGAGAGCATAGCCCACCAAATAAAGAGAAAAAATCAGACCAGAACCTAATTTAATTTTTCTAATCAAAAATATTAAAAAAATAAAAATAATTAAATTCCAAATTGATTGATATAAAAAAGTCGGAT
>JBMFLE010000025.1:0-10323 GCA_049971355.1 Patescibacteria group bacterium | reverse complement strand
TCAGCTAATTCTTGACTGGCAAGCTGAATTTTTTCATTTAGTTTTTTAATTTCTTCGCCAAGATTATTGATTTCTTGTTCGATTTTCGATAAATCAGGTTTAGTCATTTCTTCTTTTTTCTCGCCACGAAGATATTTAATTAAGTTCTCTATTTTATCAGAAATTTTCAATATTTCTTTTTTGATAGTTTCTAATTCGGATAAAGACTGAATTTTTGATAAACATTTTTGAATTTCATCTAAATTATTTAATATTTTTTCGGGGTTAAGATCTAATTTTTTTGCGCTAACTCGTGATTTTTCTTGTTCAATAATTAATTGACCGCGCAAGATAGTTATTTTCTCAAGATATTCATTTTTTAAATTAATTAATTTTTGCTGTTCGTCTTGTAATTTTTGATAATCATCACTGGTTTTTTCATAAACCATTGATTTCAATTTTTCTTGAAGTTGGTTTGATTCTCCTTCGATAATATTTTTTTTCTTTTCTGTTTCAGCGATTTGTTTATTAATTATTGATAGTTGATTATTAATATTTTGTCTGAGGTAGCTATAATATTTTTTCTGTAGATTTTTCAATTCTTCTTCAATTTTTTGTCGCCGCTCCAATTTTTTAATTTGTCTGGTCAAAGATCTCATTCTTGGTCCAATTTCTTGGAGCGCGATTTCGGCTTGCTGGAGATTATTTTGTGTTTTCTCTAATTTTTTGGAAGCATCTTCTTTTTTAATTTGATATTGTCTAATACCAGTTGCTTCGTCAAAGAAAATTTTTCTTTCTGTCGCTGAACTGTGCAAAATTGAATCTATCATGCCTTGACTAATAATGCTATAACTTTTTTGTCCAAAACTTGACTGGGCCAGAAGCAAAAGAATATCTTGGAGCCTAACACGGCTGTTATTAATTGAATATTCACTCGTTCCATCTCGATAGACTTTTCTCTTAATAATAAATTGACGATAGTCAATTGGCGCCGCACCATCTTCATTATTAAAATAGAGCGCAATCTCAGCTGAATTTGATTTAACTCTTTTGTCCGAACCAGAAAAAATAATGTCTTCGGCTTTTTTAATTCGTAAAGTTTTTGAACTTTGTTCGCCTAAGCCCCAGCGAATACTTTCAACAATATTGCTTTTTCCTGAGCCATTTGGACCGACAATAGCCGTAATGCCAAAAGAATCGCGACTTTTTGGTCGAGGGAATTCGAGAACGGTTTTGAGAGCAAATGATTTAAAGCCGATTATTTCCAATTTTTCTAGAAACATAATAAAAATATTTTAACATATTTTTTTAAATTGGGCAATAATTTGCACGACCTAATGATACACTTGACACTACAGGGAATCAAAAATGTTAAAAAAGGACCCTACAAATAGTTTCGGGAGGTCGGACCTCCAAAGGTCCAAAAGGAGATTGCTTCGGGCTAAAGTCCTGACAATGACGGAAAAGGGAGTCATTAAAATTTTCTATTCTCAAATTCCCTGCCCTGTAGGGAACCGCAGGTTCTCCTTCGGGGTCAAGAACATTAGAATGGCAAATTTTTTTAATTGTTTTAGGGGCTATTCCCGGTTTTTGAGAAAATAATAAAATGGGATAAAAATTGGCTGAATTTTAAAGAATAGTCATATAAATCAATATTGATAAGACTTATAACTTGCCTTCAGTCGAGGGACTGTCCCCGAGAGGGTTAAGGTTATGCATAATTAAAAGAGGGCGATTTAGCCCTCTTTTGGCATCCAATAATTTTTAATGATTTCTATTTTTTGCTCCTGGGTCGTTTCCCAATAGCCAAAAATAATTTCCCAGGCCAAGTTTCTATTTCTTTTTCTTTCAATGATTTCTTCTTTTGATTTGGTTTTTATCAGTTCTATCACCTCTTCTGGTTTTAAATTTTTAAAAAGTAAATGCCAAGCGTTGTGACGAAGAAAGGGTATCTGTTTTCGATTTTTCTGATCATTAGTTCCTTTTCGGGAGGTTGGAATAAAGTGATGATTTGATGTTTGACTAAGATAAGTAAAGACGTGATGATGATGTGAAGGTTTATATCTATGTTTCTTATGTTTCTTATGTTTCTTATATCTTTTTTTAAACCCCTTCAGAGAATAAAAATTGTTTTGTTTCAAATATTCCTCCTTTAAAAGAACTCTATATTTAAATTAAATTATATATCTTAATTAAATAATTGACAAGCCCTTTTTAGCTGCTTCAACTTCAGCCTCAAATTTAGATGACCCTTTTCCTTGGGCAATAAATTTTTTGTTTAAAAATAAGCCAACGGTAAATTTTCTTTCATGAGCCGGGCCCTCTTCTTTCAAAACTTTATAAGTTGGCGTAATTTTAAATTTTGCCTGAGCAATTTCCTGAAATTTGCTTTTAGGGTCTTTGTATAATTCTTTTTTAATAATTTCAGGCAATTGGGTTAAAAGTTTTTCAGTAATAAATTTTTTAACTTTGACCAGTCCTTGGTCAAAATAAATTGCGCCGATTAAAGCTTCAAAAGTGTTGGCTAAAATAATATCTCTTGCTTTGCCAGTTGACTTTGATTCTCCCTTACTTA
Organism: Patescibacteria group bacterium; assembly: GCA_049971355.1. GTDB lineage: Bacteria > Patescibacteriota > Patescibacteriia > UBA2591 > UBA4787 > JBMFLE01. The sequence continues at coordinate 7,769 of JBMFLE010000025.1, read as the reverse complement.
AAAAAAGGAAATCATTTATTCCTATTTTTTTTGCTAAATTTGATAAACTATTAGTATTAACCAAACTGGCGCGCCAAGAAGTCAATTCACCTTCTGGATTTTTATAATTTTGATAAAGATATTCTGAAACTATCATTTCTAAAATTGCATCGCCTAAAAATTCTAATCTTTCATTATGCTCTAATTTTTCTTCAGGGTGTTCGTTTAAATATGAACGATGAATCAAGGCCTGCTTTAGAAGGGTTTTATTTTTAAATTTGATACCTAATTTTTTTTCAAGATCTTTTAAATTTTTCATAAAAATACGGTGCGAATTAAAATAGTTTTTCTTCTTCAAATTTTGTTCGATATTGAATAGCTTCAGCAACATGATCGCTGGAAATATTTTCTTGATCAGCTAAATCGGCAATTGTTCTGGCAACTTTTAAAATCCGATGATAGGCTCTAACTGAAAGATGATATTCGTCAATTGCCTTTCGCAAAAATTCTTGAGCCTGAACATCAATTCGACAAAAATTTTTAATCTGTTGAGTATTCATCTCAGCATTGGTTAAAATTTTTTCTTTTTTAAATCTATTTAATTGTTTATCTTTTGCCGCCTGGACTCTTTTTCTAATTTCCTTTGAACTTTCAGCCACTGCTTCTTCGGTTAATTTTTCAAATTTAACTCTTGGCACTTCAACATGTAAGTCAATCCGATCCAAAAGCGGTCCAGAAATTTTTTTGCGATATTTTATAATTTGAGCCTGGCTACAAGTGCATTGTTTTTCAGAATCGCCATAATAACCGCAGGGACAAGGATTTTGTGAGGCGACCAAAATGAATTTGGCTGGGTAAGTTATATGACCGCGGGCTCGAGAAACAGTCACTCTCCCATCCTCTAATGGCTGGCGTAGACTTTCTAAAACATCGCGATGAAATTCAGGAAATTCGTCCAAAAATAAAACGCCACGGTGAGCTAAAGTAACTTCACCTGGTCGCGGTATCTGTCCCCCACCAATCAAAGCAATATCAGAAATGGTATGATGCGGAGCACGAAACGGCCGCTCAGCAATATAAGGTTGATTTTCTCGTAACAAACCAGCGATACTATAAATTTTAGTTACCTCTAAAATTTCCTCTTCTGTCATCATCGGTAAAATTGAAGGTAGGGCTCTGGCTAAAAAAGTTTTGCCTGAACCAGGCGGACCCATCATTAAAATATTATGACCGCCAGCCGCAGCAATTTCCAATCCCCGTTTAACAAATTCCTGACCCTTAATAAAGGCCATATCAATTTCAAATTCTTCACTCGGTTTAATTTTTATGCCTTGGCTGACAATTGGTTCAATAACTTTGGCACCAGTTAGATGTCCAATTAGTTGTTTAATTGATTGAAGCGGATAAATTTTTAAATTAGAAACCAATTTTGCTTCAGCCAAGTTTTCTTCTGGTAAGTAAATTTCTTTAACACCACTTTGCTGGGCAAAAATAACCATTGGCAAAATACCACGGGTGTGACGCAAACTGCCGTCAAGGGCTAATTCGCCAAGGTAAAAAGCTTTCTGGTTTAATATTTCTAGTGGCAATTGGTCATCAGCAGCCAAAGTTCCTAAAGCAATAGCTAAATCATAAACCGGACCTTCTTTTTTAATATCAGCCGGGGCTAAATTAACCACAATTCTTCGCTGACCAGGAAATTTAAATCCAGAATTTTCAATTGCCGCTCTGACCCTTTCTTTTGCTTCTTCAACTGCCTTGTCAGGTAAACCAACAATATTAAAACAAGGAAAGGCTCGAGAAACATCAACTTCTATTTCCACTAGCCTTGATTCGAGTCCGATATTAACAGCGGATAGCAATTTAATCACCATAATAACAAAATTAAATTAGTAAGTTTGATTGACTATCTGAACATAATAATTTATTGCCTCTTTAATTGTTCGCCTGCCCTCAACAACATCATCAATCATTTCTCTTAATGCCTTTTCAGCTGATGGCCAATTTCTTCCGCGATACCAAGATTGAGCAGTTAAAACCTGACTAGCAAAAGGCGCTAAATCAATATTTTCTAACTGAGATTGAATTAGGGCGCGATTGGCAGTTGGTCTTTTAGTCCGATCTAAATAAGTTTTAACATTTTGGTTTTCTGCGGCAAACATTAAAAATATCCAGGCTTCATTTGGATATTTTGTTTTTTTGGCCACAGTTTCAACCCAATAATTAGCAATATTTGCCTCTTTTAAAGAGCCCTTAATTTGAGGCAATTTAGTTAAATCAAAATTAAGTTTTGGATTGAGGTCTCGAATTTTTGCCAAATCTGAGGCATAGCCAATATAAAAAGCAGTTTTATTCTGAGTAAAGGCATTCAGGGCTGAAGGCATATTTTTGTTCCAGGAATAAATTTCTTTGGCCGGGTCAGCAAAATCTGTATAAAATCTCAAAGCCTCTTCGCCCGGAAAATAACTTGGATCATCACGGGATGGTAAGTTAAAGGTAGCTGATCCGTCACTGGTCATTTGGGTACCATTTTGAAGCATTAAAGTTGAAAGAATATCAACTGCATTCTCAATATTATTTGAAGTACCCAGAGCAACTGCTGATTGAATTAAGTTACCCTGTCGGTCAAAAATATTTAAAAGATTTACATCATTAATAAATTCATCCCAAGTTTTTGGTGGTTCAACAATTTTTGCCTGATTCAGTAAATCGCGATTAAAATAAAGGGCTAATGTATCTAAATAGAGAGGTAATCCCAAAATTTGATTTTCCTGATAAATATCATTGACTACGGTATCAACAAAATTATTTCTTAAATCACGCAAAGATAAGCCCCCTTTCTCTTCAATAATGACTCTTGGTTCTTTTTTAATTTTTCCTGTCAAAATTTGTTTGCCAATTGTCATTTTCGCCGGCATCGGCAAAATTTTTGTTTTATATTTTCCTAACCAGGTAACGGGGATAGAAAAAATGTCTGGACCCCTATCTTCGGCCCAAGCCTCAAGTAAAGCCAGCTCATACTCCTCAGGACGAAATTGTTGATAATTAATTGCGATATGCGAATACTGCTGCTGGAACCGATTAATGATTTCTGAAACAGAATCCGGCCCATCTGTTACCCGCCACCAATTTAAGACAACAGGTTGAATTCTTCGTATGGCTTCTTTAGAGGGAAAAAGTTTACAGCGTAAACCAGGTAGAATAATTAAAGATAAGAGCAGACTAAAAATTGAAATTTTTTTCAATAAAACTTTAGTCATAATTATTTTGATTAATCTAACAATTATTTATCTATCTTTTGTTACCACAAATCTAATCTAATAATAATCAAAAGTTTAAATTTAAACAAGTGTCACTGAAGCCACCTTATCTTCTATTTTTTTAAATCTCATTAATTTTATCCCTTGAGTAGCTCGGCCGCTAATTTTAATACTTTTTAATGGTAGACGAATAACTTGCCCCACTTGGGAGACAATTAATAAGTCACCTCTAATATGTTCAGCCAAATTTCTTTCATCGATAACCATTGCCGCTATTACCTTACCGGTTTTTTCTGTGACTTTTGCTGTTTTTATTCCACCACCGCCTCGCTTTTGTAATCGATAATCTTTAATTGGCGTCATCTTTCCAAATCCATTTTCCATCACCACTAACAGCTGGCTACTAGTGTTATTAGTTATAATGTCCATTCCAATTACTCTATCTTCTTTCGCTAAACGAATGCCTCTTACCCCGGCTGCCGAACGACCCATTGGTCGCAAATCCTTTTCTGAAAACCTAATCGCCTGACCAAGAGCAGTCACTAAAATAATTTCATCCTGACCCTCTGTCGGTTTAACCCATTCTAAAGCATCATCATCTTTTAATTTTATAGCGATTAAGCCAGAACGTCTAACATTAACAAAATCTTCCAAAGATGTTCTTTTGATTAAGCCGTTAGTGGTAACCATCACCAAAAATTTAGGCTTTTTTGTTGCTTCAGAAATGGCTAAAATTTCTGAAACTTTTTCCTGACTACCCATCTCCAAAAAATTAGCCAAAGATTGACCCCTAGCCAGACGCGATGATTCTGGAACATTATAAGTCTTCATCCGAAAAACTCTACCTTTAGTAGTAAAGAATAATAAATCAGCATGGGTGGTAGTAGAAACTAACTGCTCAACTACATCTTCCTCTTTAATTTCCAGACCAACCACCCCCCTTCCGCCGCGAATCTGCGTTTTGAAAGCAGAAGGCGATAATCTCTTAATATAACCATCGCGAGTCATTAAAATCAAGGTTGGCTCATTTGGAATCAAATCTTCTTGTTTGAAAGTTGTTACCGGTTGACCAATGATTTGGGTCCGACGGTCGTCGCCATAATTCTTGATTAAATCATTCATCTCATTTTTAATAATTTGTAAAATCTTTTTTGGCTGAGCTAAAATTTCTGTCAACCCTCTTTCTAATTTTAATTTTTCTTTTAATTCATCTTCAATTTTTGTTCTTTCTAAATGAGCCAATTGCTGCAGTTTTATTTCTAAAATAGCATTTGCTTGAATTTCGCTTAATTTATATTTTGAGATTAAATTCTTTTTTGCTTCTTCGCGGTCTTTTGAGCGTCTAATTAATCGAATAATTTCTTCGATATGTTCTAGGGCTATCTGAAGCCCTTTTAAAATATGAATTCTCTCTTTTGTCCGAGCTAAATCAAATTCAGTTCGCTTTTTAATAATATTCTGGCGGTGTTTAATAAATTCCTCTAAAATTAACTTTAGGTTTACTAATTTCGGTTGAATTCCGTCTATTAATGTGACCATGTTCACGTTGAAGGTGCTTTGGAGATCAGTTAACTTGAAAAGTTGATTCAAAACTTTTTGCGGATAAGTGTGCCGCCTAAGTTCAATAACAATCCTGATTCCCTCTTTACTAGATTCATCTCTTACATCACGGATGTCTTCAATTTTCTTTTCTTTAATTAACTCGGCAATTTTTCCAATTAAAGCAGATTTATTAACTTGATAGGGGATTTCAGTAATAATAATTTGATAATTGCCAGCGGATAATTCAACAATTTCGGTCCGGGCTCGCATCACAATTGGACCCTGACCCAAAGTATAAACTTGTTTAATTTGATTGGGATCAAAAATTAATCCGCCAGTTGGAAAATCAGGACCTCTTAAAATTTTAATTAAATCGTCTATTTCTGCTTTTGGGTGATCTATTAAATAATTAATTGTTTGACAAAGTTCTTTTAAATTATGCGGTGGGATATTAGTAGCCATACCAACGGCAATGCCCAAAGCGCCATTAAGCAATAAATTTGGCAATTTAGCCGGTAAAACTTGTGGCTCAGTTAATGTTCCATCATAATTTGGCGAAAAGGAGACCACTTCTTTCTCGATATCTATTAACATTTCTTCGGCAATCGGAGCTAATCTAACTTCAGTATATCGATAAGCGGCAGCAGCATCACCATCAATACTACCAAAATTTCCTTGACCATCAATTAAAGGATAACGCAAAGAAAAATCTTGAGCCATCCTAACCAAGGCGTCATAAACTGCTAAATCACCATGGGGATGAAATTTTCCCAGTACTTCACCAATTACCGTGGCTGACTTGCGATATTTAGCTCCTGATTTTAGGCCCATTCGCCACATAGCGTAAAGAATCCGACGATGAACTGGTTTTAAACCATCGCGAACATCGGGCAATGCTCTCGAAACAATCACTGACATTGCGTAATCAAGATAAGAAGATTGAACCTCTTTCTCAATTGGTTGAGAAATAATTTTTGCTGAAATTGATTGTTCATTGATTGGCCGATTTTGTTTTCTTTTCATATTCATAAAGTTTGTTTTTTAATTTTTCTATTTCTTCGTTGGTTAAAATTTCTTCTTTCGAACTAGTGGTATTCGAACTAAGAGGGGAATTTATCATTCTTTTAAAATTAATTAAATTTTTTTCAAAATCTTGAAAAAAACTATTTGTCTTTGAAAAATTTTCTTTAAAAAGTTGAATTAATTTGTCTGATTGATTCAATGATTGGAAATTAAAATTCAAATTTGTTAACCAAATAACAAAAATGATTAGAAAAATAAAAATAACGCCAGAAATAACAATTGTCTCTTTTTTCATAAATTAAGTTGATTTAAGAATTATCACTTTTGTTTCTTCTGGCAATTCTTTTTTCACTATTTTTAATTTATCAAGCGGCTCAAAAGATTTAATTCCCATCTCTTTTAAAAATTTATTCAATGGATCAACTTGAATTTTTAAACCAGGAATATCATAACAGCTTGGAATAACAATTTTAGGTCTAAAAACTCTAATTATTTCTACTGCTTCAGTTGTTGAGATAGTTCTTTTTTTATTTCCGATTGGCAATAAAAGAATATCAACACCGTTTAATTTTTCTAAAATTTCATCAGTCGGAGATTGGCTAATTTCACTAAGATAACCGACTTTAATCTCATCTAACTCAATCTGACAAGCTAATCTATTATCTTTGTTTTTTGTTGCCAAAATAAAAACACCCTTTATTTCGTATTCACCAGGTCCGTCAATTAAAAAACCTTCTTTAATATCTTTTTGGGCCTGAGTCAATGTCTGTTTATCGCTTAAAATAATAATTTCTGCTTTAAAATTTGGACCGCGCAGACCAACTTGACGAGAACTATAAGGATCAAGAAGTACTGTCACTTCTTTATTCTGCAATTTAAATGAAGATTGTCCATACCAAGTGATGTACATAGAAATATTATAGCATTTTTATCACAAAAAAACAAGATAATCCTCTCCGGTCATGGCCAGGTCTTTTCTACGAAATACAAGGCAATGCCTATCCCTATTTTTCAATTACAATCATCACTTTCTGTCCCCTTAATATCCCTACAGCTTTTTCATCTTTTGATAATTTCTGACCATAGTCGGGCGGACCAAATAGCCAATCATGAAGAGAGCCAAAAAAATTATCCCAAGTGTAGCGAAACCCTTTGCCCCGCCGAGTACCAGGATCATTAGTAATCACTCCTTTTTCGTCATAACCTCTAACAACTAACAAATGATAAACCGGACCCGGCTGACGATAATAGGGATTTTTTAGTAATCGACCAGCCGCTGGTGTTAAAACTAAATTGCCTTTTGATAATTCTTTTTTAATATCATCAACTGAAGGATTGTAAAAGGTTCTAATTTTTTTAAAATTAAAGAATTCTTTTCCTAACTCAACAATTTTTTCTGCCGGTAAATCATAGTGGCCCCCCCAATTTTTAATTTGCCAATTGACTGAAGCCAAAATTTCTTTTTCAGCTTTTTCCGGAGATAATTTTTCACCATTTAACCAATATTTAGCCATAATTAAGGCTGCTTCTTCACAGGCCTCATTATGCAAATCATCCCAAACAGCAAAAGGGGCTTGAGAAGTAAAAGGAACATCAAAATTAATTTGCGAGTTAATAATTTCCTGATTTTCAATTTTTTTAGTTTCTTCTTCAGTCTTCTGAATTGATTTAATTGCTTCTTCATTTGTGGCAATGGTTTTATTTTCAGAGAATTCATTTTGGCTTGGTTTAACTGTTGGGGTTGATTTTGGTGCCCAAAGCCAATAATCAAAAATACCGATTGTTGAAATAACACAAAGGACAGCTAAAATTTTTAAAAATAAAATTTTTCTTTTCTCGTAAAACATATCAAGTGAAGTGAGCCCCTTTTGTGAGACATTTTTCCACTTTTAATAATTTAGTTTGGGCTGTTTGAAACGGTTGATAAAATAATCCTAACCAACGAATTTACCCGAACGCCACGAA
>JBMFLE010000024.1:0-10467 GCA_049971355.1 Patescibacteria group bacterium | reverse complement strand
AATGTCAAAATGTCAAAAAGGAATTATTAGACATTTAACATTGGAACTTTGACATTTCATTAGAAATTGGAAATTAGGGTTTAGAAATTACACAAATGGTGTCCCATTTTGAGGTTCATGTCCAATTCAAATAATTCAAAATTCGAAATTCAAAATTCAAAATTCAATTGATCTCTGGGGGACTGCCCCCCCCTAACCCTATCTTTTTTACCCCCACCTGGAATCGAACCAGGATCAATTGCTTAAGAGGCAACTGCTTTACCATTAAGCTATGGGGGCTTAACGATATTAATTGTCCCTGAGAGGAATCGAACCCCTATCCCTGGTTCCGAAGACCAGTGCTCTATCCGTTGAGCTACAGGGACCCTAAAATTGACAGTCAAAAATTAACAGGGTGGATTATTTTTGCCATCGCAATTATAATCCACCTTTTCTTAATAAATTTATTTCAACTTATTATTGCACAAAATGAAATACATCGGGAACACCCATCGTACACTTATTTATTCTTCTATTATTAATTCAGGATAAAGAGTGTGAGCTAAGGCTACTTCTCTGGTGATTAATTTACGCCTAATCAATTGATTAAGCGATTGCTCCATTGAAATCATCCCCTCTTTAGAACTAGTTTGAAGAACTGATTTAATTTGAGCGATTTTATTTTCTCGAATTAAATTGGCTATAGCTGGAGTATTTATCAAAATCTCCCTGACAGCAATTCGGCCAGAGGGTTTTCGGGGTAAAAGATGTTGAGCAATAATAGCCCGCAAAGACAGGGCTAATTGAAGCCTAATTTGAGTTTGTTGATAGGGTGGAAAAATATCAATAATCCGATCAATGGTTTGTGAAGTATTTGGTGTGTGAAGAGTAGCTAAAACCAAATGACCAGTTTCTGCTAAAGTAATAGCTAAAGCAATCGTTTCTAAATCTCGCATTTCGCCAACCATAATTACATTTGGATCTTGTCTAACTACGTGCTTTAAGGCCTCTTGGAAAGAAAGCATATCTTTACCCAATTCTCTTTGGGAAACAATACTCTGGTCAGAAGAAAAAACGAATTCAATTGGATCTTCGAGGGTAATAATATTACAAGACCGATTTTGATTAATATAGTTAATCATTGCTGCTAGGGTTGTTGATTTACCACAACCAGCCGGCCCAGTAACAATAATTAATCCCTGATTTAATTTACATAGCTCATAGGTAATAGGTGGCATCTCAATTTCTTCCATAGTCGGCAAATGGGGCCAAATTAAGCGCGCGGCTAAAGCTAAATTCCCCCTCTCCCAATAAAGATTAATTCTTAAACGAGCAATCTGATTGAGTTCATAACTGGTATCCAATTCTTTTTTTTCAAAGATTTGATTTTTTTGTTTTTCAGTTAAAAGTGGGCCGACTAAATTAATAATCTCTTCTGATTTTAAAACAGGGAAATTGCTCCGGACCAAAATACCGTCAATCCGAAAAACCGGTGGCTGATTATCAACTAAATGAACATCCGAGGCTTTTCGCTCAGCTGCTTTTTGAAAGATATCATCAAGAGTGAAATTCATATTGATTATTTTACCAATTACAAATGCCAAAATAATAGGATTATTGATAATTAGACCCTTTCCACATATTCTCCTGTCTCGGTATTTATTCTAACAATATCATTTTCTTTAATGAAAAGGGGCACATTAATTTTTAAACCAGTTTCCAGGGTTACTTGTTTCATAATATTACTGGCTGAATCGCCACGGATGCCAGGTGGCGCTTCAATAACCCTTAATTCAACTTTTTTGGGCAATTCAATATTAATTGGTTTTTGATTAAAAAACAAGACAGTTACTTCTTGTCCTTCTTTAAGATATTTTTCACGACCAAATAATAAATCTTTAGCCAAAGCAAATTGCTCATAACTAATCGTATTCATCAAATAAATATTCTCTTCGTCGGAATAAAGATAATTAGCCTCTATCTTTTCGACCTCTGCTTCCTCAATTTTATCACCGGCATTAAAAGTTTTGTCAATGACTACGCCGGTAATCAAATTTTTTAACTTTGTTCTAACAAAAGCTCGACGTTGAGCAGTCCTGGCATGTTGTGAATCTAAAACAATATAAGGCTGGTTATCAATTTGAACAATTATACCAATTTTTTTGAGATCATTAATGTCAAGCATGGACTGATTTTTGCTACAAATTTAAAGACGTCGAATGATTATAAAACACTCTTATCTCGACGGTAATTTACCTCTCAAAATCTATCATTGTTTAACAAATGGCAACAGGGCCATTATTCTTGCTCTTTTAATGGCTTGGGCTAATTTTCTCTGGTGTTTGGCACAAGTTCCCCTTTTTCGGCGAGGTAAAATTTTAAAATAAGAAGAAAGAAAGCGTCTTAATAAATTAACGTCTTTGTAATCAATTTCGTTAATTTGATTTAAGCAAAAATAACACTGTTTTTGATTATCGCTGTTCATAAATATAAATAAACTAAAGAATGTTTCGAATATTCATTCGGCTGAACATCTTTGAATGCCCCGGCCCGCTATCCAGTAGGCAGAGTTAGACTATTCGTCTGCTTAAAACGGTATCTCTTCCGGATTAATTTCTTCTTCTGGTGCTACTGTCTCTTCGACTAGACCTGTTCCTTCTGTTGCAGCTTCGGGCTCGGTTACTGTGCGACCAAAAGGTCTTGGCCCTAATTGTAGTCTTTCGGCAACAATCTCTGTACGAAAATGTTTGGCTCCTTGTTGGTCTTGCCAATTACGCGTTTGCAACCGACCTTCAACATAAACCAAAGAACCCTTTTTCAGAAATTGTTGAACTACTTCAGCCAATCTTCCAAAAGCAATAACATTATGAAATTCAACTTGACTCTTCTTCTCACCACTCTGCTTATCGGTCCAAAATCGATTGGTGGCAACGCCAAAAGAAACGACATTCTGTCCAGAAGGCAAATTCCTTATCTCTGGATCGCGAGTGACATTACCTAAAATAATGGCCTTATTAACATTCATACTAAAATTCTTAAAAAATTTATGAATTATAACTTTCTACTAAAAATTCCCTTGCCTCTTGGTTTAAAATTTTTGAAGAAAATCTATTAAATTTCTAATAATTTATCAATTTTCTCCCCTAATGTTTTAAGGTCTAAGTTTTCAGTTTCTTCTGTCTTTTTCTCTGCTTCTTCTTTTTGTACCTTTGTTTTAGAAACAGCTGGAATTTTGACAATTAAAAATCTTAATAATTCAGACATTAATTTTAGTTTTTTTTCAATTTTTTTTATATTACCCGGTTCACCTTCAAAATTAACAAGAATATAAAAACCTCGACGAATATGTTTGATCGGATAAGCTAATTTCCTATTACCCAAATTTTCTTCAGAAACAACTTTGCCTTCTGCGCCTTCGATTACCTCATCAACGCTCTTCTGAATATTTAATACATCTTTTTCAGTAAATGGTGGGGGAATAATGTATAATAATTCATATAACATAATACTGATTATATTATTTTAATAAAATGTGTCAAGCCTCATCTAAGAAGGGACTTTATTCAGCAGCTAAACAGTTCGCAAATAATTTCCAATTTCTATAAAGAATAATTGATAATCTTTTTATCTTGATGTTATAATAGGCGGTGTTACAATTGATAAGAGAAAAAATATATTTTATTTTAAACCGGAATCAAAATTTGTCAACAATATATGCGTTATTTTCTAATTTTAGGTCACAACCCAACTTTATCTACCGCAGAAATAATAAATACTTTGCCTAAACAGGTAAATGAATTTCGGGTTTGTAAATTATCAAAGGAGGTTTTAATTTTGGAAACTAAAGAAAAAATTAATGTTCAAAAATTACAACAACAATTGGGCGGAACAATTAAAATCGGAGAAATCATGCCAATCCGGATGCAAATTAGTACAAATTTTGATCCGAATATTATAGATGAAATCACCAAAAAATTATTAAAAAAATCTAGCCCTCAGGAAAGTCGAACTCTAAAGAAAGTCTTCTTCGGGCTCAGTATTTATAAATTAGATGAGTCTGTCAACTTTAATAAAGTAGTACGACAAGTTAAACAAATTGCCCTGAAGATTAAGACAGGGTTAAGAGAACGGGGCGTTTCTTCGCGCTGGGTTAGTTCCAAAGAAAGAATTTTATCTTCAGTTATTGTCCAGAAAAACAAATTATTAACTCAAGGAATAGAATTCTGCCTTTTGGTCGGTGAAGAAAAAATTTATCTCGGCCAAACTTTGAGTTGCCAGGAGTTCGAAGAATATGAATTTTATGATTTTGCTCGTCCGATTCGAACGATTGAAAAAGGAATGTTGCCGCCAAAATTAGCTAAAATAATGATTAACTTAGCCCAAACAACAAAAGATGAGATTATCTTAGATCCCTTTTGCGGTTCAGGCACAATTTTACAAGAAGCGGTTCGGCTAGGGTATCAAAATATTATTGGTAGCGATATTAGCCAGGAAGCAGTGAAAAAAACAAAGAAAAACATAGAATGGCTTGCCATTAAATTAAAAAATGAAAATATAATTAAAAATTTAAAAATTTTCCAATCTGATGTAAGAAAAATTTCGCAAAAAATTTCGCCGAATTCAATTGATAGTATTATCACTGAACCATATCTTGGCCCTATTAAAATTGAAAATTATAAATTGAAAATTGAAAATTTAGTTAAAGAATTATCTAGTTTATATTTAGCTGCTTTTCGGGAATTTAAAAAAATCTTAAAATTAAATGGACGAATAGTAATAATCTTTCCAATTTTCAGAATAAATAACCGGTTAATTCTCTTGCCAATTTTAGACCAAATTAAAAAAATGAACTGGCAACCAATTAACCCAATTCCAGACAATTTGAGAAAACAACCAGTTATTCAATTAACTAAACGTGATTCGATTATTTATTCTCGTCCTGGGCAAAAAATTTTAAGAGAAATTTTGATTTTTAAAAATCGCTAAACAGCCAGGGGGTCTCTGTTTTGTGTCAAGCTACAAGATTGATAAAATATAGCTTATAAGATGAATTTTTTGATAGGGGTGTTTTTTACAACCATTATTTCTTTCATTTCTTCCCCTCCTTTCTTTATTAGCCGAACACCACTTCCGATGACAAAAAATTCACGGCCGTGGCATTTTTGTCATCAAATATTTTAAATAAATTTTAATCAATTTTCGGTCTAAATATAATTGGATGCTGTTTCGAAATCTAACATAAATAAAAAACCGTCAAATGAGTGAGCGATAAAGTAGCTGGCAAAAAATTTTTAATGCTTCGGTTAAAAATTGGAGAACCTAAAATAGGTTCTTTTGAAATTTTTTGAAATACCGACAAAAAATATCTTCTCCCGAACCCGCTTCACCAACTAGACCGATGATTTTTCATTTAAGATTTTCACTAATATTTAAATCTTTTCCATATTGATATTTATCATCTAAAATATCTTTTTCTTGCCAATTTTTTACCCAATCTTTAACATAAAAAATTTTGTATTTGCCATCTTTAGTCGCTGAAATTACTCGATTCAGTCCGCTATTGATAATCATTTTTTTACAAATAAAACAAGGGAAAGAATCGATTGGTTTTCCCTCCCTGTCAGTTAACCAAATATACATATCCCCTCCCAGAATCGATGCCCCACTTCGAGCTGCATTAATGATGCAATTTGCCTCGGTGTGAACCGACCGGCAAATTTCATAGTTTCTGCCATGGGAAATTTTTAATTTATCCCTCAAGCATTCCCCTCTTTCTAAACAATCTTTTGTTTTTCTTGGTGCTCCAATATAACCTGTAGCAACAATTACATCATCTTTTATTATAATTGCCCCGCCCTTATTTCTAAAACAAGTTGACCTTTCGGCAACCTCTTTGGCAATATTCAAATAGTATTCTTCCTTTGTTGGCCGAGACATATTTGATTTATTTAACAATTTCTATGCCCATGTTTTGGCCATTCCTTTTCTTTAAGTTGACTTTTGGTTATTTTGGCCACTTTTGTTTTGGGGAATTAGTAAATTTTCGGATTAAAATTAGCCCGAAAAAGTAATTTGAAGAGGTCAACCTTAACAAAAGCCCAAAAACTTTCTACTCTAAAAATTTCTCTCCCGGATTAGCCATTTAATTTTTCTTCTAAAATTTTTCTCACTAAATCAGGATTGGCTCTGCCTTTTGTTTCTTTCATTACTTGACCAATTAGATAGATAATGGCATTTACTTTGCCTTTTTTATAATCAGCTAAAGCAACAGGATTATTTTTTATTACTTTTTCAATTATTTTATTTATTTCACTTAGGTCATCGATTCTTTTTAAGCCCCCTTCCTGAATTGCCTGGTCAACATCTAATCCTTCAAAAAACATTTTTTCTAAAATCTGTTGAGCCAAAGTACTGGAAACCTTCCCCTCATAGATTAAAATAATGAATTCGGAAAAATTTTGTGGAGTAATTTTTAAATCGCCAACTCCAATTTTATTTTCATTCATCAAATGAATCAAACGATTAACTAACCAATTAGCCACTAATTTAACCATTTTACCTTTATTTTTTTGCCAAATTTCCTGCTCGCTGCCCTCCACAGTTTCTAAAGAAACCAACCAGGCTTTTAATTCAGTAATCACTTTTTCCGTAAAATCAGCTAATAATTTATCATCAGTTAAAATTCGAGCCCCGCTTGGACTGAAGCCATACATCTGGATAAACCTCTCTCGTCGAGCAATTGGTAGCTCGGGCAAACTTTGCTTAATTGCTTCTAAATTAAATTTACTCAAAGACAATATCGGCAAATCTGGCTCGGGAAAATATCGATAATCCATTTCTTCTTCTTTACTCCGTTGCTCTATGGTTATCCCTCTTTTTTCATTCCAACCGCGTGTTGATTGTTCTTTGGGCACCCTACCTTCTTGCCATAATTTAGTCTGTCTTTTAATTTCATATGCCAAAGATTCCTCTACTGCCTTAAATGAGTTTAAATTTTTAATTTCCGTTTTTGGATAAAGTTTATTTTCTTTTTTCGGCCTGAGAGAGATATTGAGATCACAACGCATTTGACCTTTTTCCATATCTGCCCAAGAAATATCAAGATAACGAGCCAGCAACTGTAGCTCCCGAAGAAACATCTTTGCCTCTTGGGGCGAAGTAATATCTGGCTCAGTAACAATTTCTAACAAAGGTATGCCGGCACGATTAAAATCTAGTAAGCTCCATTTATTATCTGGAGTGTGAATTAATTTGGCTGTATCTTCTTCTAAATGAATCCTTTTAATTCTGATTCTATGATTATTGATAACTATCCAGGCATTTTGAATCAAGGGTAGATTATATTGAGAAATTTGATAACCCTTTGGCAAATCTGGGTAAAAATAATTTTTTCTGTCAAATTGAGATATTTCAGCTATTTGACCATTAAGAGCAAATCCGAGTATTAACGCCATTCTTACCGCTTCTTGATTAATCGCCGGTAAAACAGCGGGGTGACCCAAACAGATTGGACAAATATTAACATTTGGCCTTTCTTCAAGCCATTCATTTTTACAAGAACAAAACATCTTGCTCTTTGTTTTAAGTTGCAGATGGATTTCAAGGCCAATGACTGGTTGATATATAACTTTCTCATTAATCATACAAATTTTATCACGAATAATTAGTAGTGATTAGTGTTTAGGCCACATTTTTTCTGCCCAAAACTGCTGGAATAGTTTTAATTAAAATCTGTAAGTCAAAACTGAGAGACCAATTCTCCATATAGTAAATATCTAATTTTGCTTCTTGGTTAAAGGGTAATTCTGAACGACCAGAAATTTGAGCTAAGCCAGTAATACCCGGTTTAATTGTTAACAATTGCTTATGCCATTTTTGATATTGAGCTACTTCTTCTGGTTCATGCGGCCTTGGTCCAACAAAACTCATCTCGCCCCTTAAAACATTAATAATTTGTGGTAATTCATCAATACTCCATCTTCTTAAAAAGCGGCCAACTCTAGTAATGCGCGGATCATTTTTCATTTTAAAAAGTGGGCCTTGGCGTTCGTTGTATGACAAAAGTTTTGATTTCAATTGATGAGCGTTCTTAATCATTGAACGAAATTTGTAAAGTTTAAAAATTTTGCCTCGCTGGCCAACCCGGCTTAAGGCCACAAAAACTGGTCCCTCGGAATCTAATTTAATTAAAATTGAAACAATTAAATAAAGTGGTAAAAGAAGAACCAGACAAAAAAGTGAGACAATGATATCAAAAATTCTCTTATTAACTCTGCCCCAACCGTCAAGAGCGGTTCGCCCAACTTCAACCAAAGGAACACCGGCCAAGGTCTCAATTCTAATATTGCTAAAAAGATTACCAAAGGTATCGGTTACATATTTAAAGGTTATTTGGTGCTCGTTACAAAAATCTACTAACCGAAGAATGTCCTCTTTTGATAAATCAGAATCGGCCTGGATTAAAACACTAATTTCTTTGGCTCGATCAGTCCACTGATTAATAACCTCATTAACTGATTTTGGGTTACCTAAAACACGGTAACCAAGACCTTTTTCTCGCTCAACAATTTTAACCAATTCTTGAGCAATCGAACTAGAGCCAACAATTAAAATTGGTTCTAATCCTAAATTTCGATTAAAAACTTGTAAACGAATGAAATGAATTATTAAGCGGCCGAAGCTGACAAAAATAATCGCCATTAGCCAGCCAGCCAAAATAATAAAACGGGAAGAAAAATATTCTCGCTTAAAAAAAATAAACAAGGTAATTAGCATCATCCCAACCGTCACGCTAATAAATATTTTCCCGAATTCTTGAGAAAAACGCTGACGGCTAATTTGATAAAGTCCGTTCAGAGCAAAAATTCCCAACCAGACAAGACCAATAATTGAGATCATCTTCAAATATTGTAAAAGGGGAATTTCAAAGATAACTGGTCGCAGCTCGGCAAATGTCTTAAATCGCAAATAATAAGTGACAATGCCAGCCAGAATTAACATTAAATAGTCGATGGGTAATAAAATAGCTGTGAAAAAAAGATCAGATTTTTTCATACTCGCTTTGCTGATTTAATTGGAAATAAATAATTTGCCTTTAATAATATCCCAAACCTTTTGGGCAATTTCATCTATACTAAGTAATTTATCATTCGAAACACATTCAATAATTTTAAAGTCTTTCGGGAAAAGTTTAATTGCCTGCAAATATGATTGTTCTGCTCGTTTCAAATGTTTAATATCTTTTTCGTGAATATCGCGTTTTTTACCTCTTAAATATTCGCGTTTACCCTTTTTTGCTACCAATTGATAACTAATCTTTGCCGGAACATGAAGAAAAAGATTTAAATCGGGTTTAGGAATACCTAAGATATTATATTCTAAATTATAAATCCATTTAAAAAATTCCTTTCTTTTCTGATAATTATTAATTTTTGCTCCCTGATGACCTAAATTCGAAGCAAAATAACGATTGGCCAAAACAATTTTACCCTGACTTAAAGCTTTTTTAATTTTTTGCGCAGCTTGATAGCGATCCAAAGCATAAAAAAGAGAAGCTCGATAGGGTCCGACCTCTCGCCAGCCACCATATTTACCGGTCAAATATTGTTCAATAAAATAAGCAGATGACTGACCATATTGAGGGAAAGTAATTGTTTGACATTTGAAACCTTTTTTCTTTAATCTTTTAAACAGACGTTCAAGTTGAACGGTTTTGCCAGAACCATCTGTCCCTTCTGAAACAATAAATAATCCTCTCTTCTTCATTACTTTTAAATATAATTCTAAAGAAAAAAAAGTCAACCAATCGGCCGACTTTTATCAGTCAACCAATTGATTGACTTTTATCCGTATTTCATTATTGTTATCGTAAAGAACTACCCTTAAACCGGCTCTCCTTAAATGAACGACAGCGGATGCTAAATCTTCAACAAAAAGATCTACTTTTAATTCTTGAGCCATTTTTGCCTTCCACTGCGCCACAGTCAAACCAGAACTTGAACAAAAACAAACTATTCTATCATAAGGAATCTTTTTCCGCTTCAACCATATTTCAAGCCCCCTTTGGTAAAACACCCTATTACCAGTAATAATGTAAATTTTCACTCCTTTTGCTTTTAAGTCTTTAATTAAGTTAATAATATTTTCATCTGTTCGACGGAAGAATTTATCGTAAGCAAATCGGATTTGCGGAATTACCATTAGAAAATAAGAAAAAAAATAAGAAACAATTGTCAGGGTTCTAAATAATCTTCTGGGCACCGGTATTCCGAAAATCACTCGAGGTATTGGTATTTTACAGATTACTCCATCAAGGTCAAAGCCAACAGCCTTCATTATCACCTCCTTTAATTTTTAAAACATAATTTTCTACACCTATAGTATAGCATATTTTGAAAATTTGTCAAGTACCCCGCATTAAGTCATAAATAATATAACCGAAAGGATATTGGTTCTGCCATAAAAAACCTTACCAAAATGAGGTATAAT
>JBMFLE010000023.1:0-11161 GCA_049971355.1 Patescibacteria group bacterium | reverse complement strand
TTGGATGCTGTATTCGGAGTGTTCGGATATGTTCGGATTGTTTGGATGGTGTTAGTTTGTCAAATTAACTTTCCTGGTCCCAAAATCAAACTTATCCTTAGTCCCATTTTTGGGTTCATGTCCATATCAAATGTCAAAATGTCAAAAAGGAATTATTAGACATTTCATTAGACATTGGAAATTAGGGTTTAGAAATTACACAAATGGTGTCCTATTTTGGGGGTTCATGTCCAATTTTCTTTTTCTAAATAAATTTTTCATTTTTAACCAGAGTGGTTTTTTTGACTTCTTTCCCGGAAATATCGCGATCGTGTAAAATAGGGGGCTATATAACAAAAGACCAAACGAGTGGCTGATTGAATACAACTTTATCCGTCCCCATAATTCTTTGGACAATTTATTACCGATCGAGTATGCTCAAAAATACTACCAACTGTTCCTGATGTACTCATCTCGCATATGTTCTTGACAAATTTTGTAGATATGCTATATTGAATAATAACAAGGAGGTATATATGAATAAAAGTACTACTTTGCCACAAGTCAGGGAAAGTCAGCTTCTAAGTAGTAAGCGAGTTGAGGACTGGAGTGTGTTCATTGTCCTGATACGAAAAAATAGTGCTGATGATAAAGAAATTCTTCTTGTTTTAAATACCGATATTAAAGGCGATAAGTGGGGACTCCCTGGAGGCAGAATTGAAAAGCCAGAAATCAATCGCGGCATAATAAACACTATAACAGCCCTTGGGAGGGAGTTGAGAGAAGAGGCCGGACTTGATCTTGAAAAAATTAATCTAGATTTTAACTTTAGAAATCGGAACCTCCCCTACGTTAGCGAAAAGCAGAGTTGGCATTGCGATAATGCAGTGGCAAGGGTGATAGTATTTTACGCCGAATGGAATGGTTCTGATGATCTTCGGCCATCGCCTGACGCGGACGCGGATGTAACGGAAGCGCGTTGGTTTCCAGTCAATCAGTTCCCGGAGAATCTGTACAAAAGTCATCGAATCAGAATTCACGGGATCCTACAGACTCTAAAGAATTAGAAAGAATTATCTCAATTAGAACAGGCTGATTTCAAAATCAGCCTGTTTTTTGTATCTCGTAATTTTTTAGTGCGTCCAACAGAAAAACAATTGTTGTATAAATTTGATTATTCCGCTGCGGGTTTTTAGGATGACTAAGAATAATTGTGACCACTTAATTGCTGGCGCAACATTTTTAATCCTCGATGAACCAACACTCTAGTATGGTCTTCTTTTAAACCGATAATTTTAGCGATTTCTTTGAATGGTAAATCTTCAATAAATCTTAAAACAATAACTTCTCGATAATGGTCGGGAATTTGTTTAAGCGCATTTTGAATTTTTTCTAATTCAAATTTATCTGCCACTTCAGAAGCTAAATCTTTTTCCTCAACAATATTTTCTTCAATAAATTCATCAATTGGTAATTCTTCTTGTCTTTTCTGACGATAAAAATCAACAATTAAATTTCTGGCTGTTTGATAAAGAAAACTCTGAAAATTTTCTATTTCTTGACCACCTTTAATATAATTTAAAACTTTAATAAATGTTTCGCTGGTAAAATCCCGAGCCAAGTTTTCATCAGAAACTCGAAAATAAATAAAACGATAAATTTTGTCTAAATAAAAATCATAAATTTTAGCAAATGCCTGCTGATTGCCGCTTTTAATTTGATTAAGTAAAATTTTTTCCTGAAATTTAAACATGCCAAAATTGTTAAAAAATTACGAGCGAAGCGAAGAAATTTTTTGGACAATTTTGAGCACCCCGCACCAATCCGACTCTCTAAAAATGTAATTCAACTGCCAAAGCCGAAGGTGATTTAACAGCCAGGAACTCACTTCAATCTATAAACTTGGTTGGGATTTGGTGCCTGGGTCGCCAAAATTGTTAAAAAATTAAAATCATAATTTTTTCGCCCTTCAGATACCAAATTTTAAAAAAACTTCAGAAGAATTGTAGCAAAAAATTGAAAAAACAAAACCCAAAAGGGGGGGGCGCCGCCCTTAAAGACTTGAATAAAATGCCCTCACCCCGATTCGAACGGGGATCACAAGCTCCGCAAGCTTGCACTCTATCCATTGAGCTATGAGGGCAAATTATTGGCTAATTATAATTTCAACCATCGATTCATCCGATCGGTTAAAGTTTCATATTGTTTTTCCAAATCCTCGGGTAAATAGATTTTGAGAATCTGCCGAATTTCTAGAGGATTTTGATTGTTAAGCGGCACAGAAAAATCTGGCATCAGAATGCTTTTCAAATCGATATAAAGCAATTTAACTTTCGGCGGCTTATAAACTAATCGGAAACTTTTAATTTCATCCCAGTCGTAAAATCTTGTCCCAACCTGAATCCCGTCTTCAAAAATTAGACATTTTAATCCGGCTGGTTCTCGCTTTGAATGTAAAACCAAAATAAAACCAATCAAAATAACAATCAAGGCAAAGAGAAAATTTTTACTAAAAATAGAATAAATAATTACTGCTGCCCCAATAATTCCGAGACCAATATACCAAGCCAGGGTTCGTTGATATTTAACATATTCAGAAAATTCCCATTCAGCTAATTTTTTGCCGTGATCGGCTTCGACTTTTAATTGTTCTTCTTTTATTTCTTCCGGCATAGTTTTTTAATTTTAAATATTATATCAAAAATTTTAAATTTTATCTATACTATTCGTTGATTTGTAAATTAAAATCCAGTTAGCGAACTACCAACAATTAATTTAAAAATCAAAGAAATAATTGGCTGAATTATAGCAAAAGCGAAAAAAAGAAAAAATAGTAAAATCAAAAATCCATTTCGCTCTAAGAAATTTTTTAAGCCAAACCATCTTTCTGACAAGAAAGCATCAAGAATCCTTGAACCGTCAAGGGGTGGAATTGGTATTAAATTAAAAACCATTAAAAGTATATTAGCGTAAACAATAATACTTAAAAAAAACGTAAAATTACTAATTGGTAAAAATCTAACCATTAAACCAAAAATAATTGCGACTAATAAATTCGCCAATGGTCCGGCTGCGCCGACTAAAGCTGGGCCATATTTTTGATTTCTTAAATTGTAGGGGTTAAAAGGAACTGGTTTAGCATAAGCAAAAAGAAAAGTGCCGCCGCTTATTAAAGAAAGAAAAATTGGCATTAAAATTGTTCCGAATAAGTCGATGTGGGCCAATGGATTGAGGGTTAATCGACCAAAGCGTTTAGCTGTATCATCACCTAAAAAATAAGCCATCCAGGCATGTGAGAATTCATGAATAATAGCTGAAGGAATAATAACAAAAAAGAAAAAAATTAAATTGATCATAGATAATTTATAATAGCATAAAATATAATTGTTGTAAATATCTCCAAGAGGAATGTCCCCATTTTTAAGTCAAAATAAAAGGAGCTCTTGGAACCTCTCTGTACTCCGAAGAGTACAGATTGGCCCTTAAGCTCCATTATTTATTAAAACAGATTGGACATTTGCTAGCGGTTCGCTGCTTCGTTCCTCGTTATGACAAAGAAAAAAATTATACATTTTTCCGTTTCTATTTTTGGTTTTTGCTTTTTTATTTTTGGTTTATTATTTCACCCCCTGCTTTTTGTTCAATTCCGGCCGCGTTGCCCTCATCAGTATCTAAACAAAAAAGCGGAGCAAATTTGGGGTCAACGTGGACATAAACTTTATGGAAAGTAACGCTCCGGTCACCGTTATTGATTTTTACAGAAACATATTTGTCACTGCTTAAGCCATTTTTTTCGGCAAATTCTGGATTAATATGGATATGCCGCCAGGCAATAATCACTCCTTCTTTTAAATTAACCTCGCCCTTCGGACCAATTAAAATACAACCAGCTGAACCATCTAAATCGCCCGGCTTTCTTACTGGCGGATTAATACCTAAATACCGGGCATCAGTTTTAGAAATTTCTAATTGAGTGCGAGAACGCAAGGGCCCGACAATTCGGACATTGGCAAGTTGATTTTTTTCGGTTTTAATTGTCACTGTCTCTTGAGCGGCAAATTGACCTTTTTGCGAAAGATCTTTTAATTTAGTTAATTCATAACCCGGACCAAATAATTGGTCCAAATGTTCCCGGCACAAATGAATATGCCGAGCCGAAATTTCCACTGGTATTTTTAACATCATAATATCGCCCGTTAGATATCAGTTAATAATTCATGGAATTTATAATTTTGAAGTGAGCCCCTTTTGTGAGACAATTTTCCGCTTTAATAATTTAGTTTGGGCTGTTTGAAACGGTTGATAAAATAATCCTACCCACGAATTTATCCGAACGCTCCGAACATATGGCTACTAAATACTAAAAGATACGAATATACGAAAATTACAGATGACTACTAAATACTAAAATTCGTATATTCGTACACTTTCGTATTTCGTAGCCTGCCTAGTACATTTTCGTATTTCGTAGCCCATCTGTCGTATTTCGTAGTCATTTTGTTATTTATGCCACTGGCATTTGCCCTCAAAACAGCCGCATTTTAAATCATATTTTTTCGCGTCATAACAGTCTCGCCACTCACAGGTGGTGGCTGTTGGCTCCTCGCTTCTTGATTGGCAAACTTGTCCTGAACAGCCGCTTATCAGGCAATCAGCATCACTTTGGCAGAGACCATAAGAAGATTTGCCGCAAAAATTTTTAGCCTTTTTTCTAGTCGTTCCGTCTGTTTCCTGATTAACTTTCTCTGGTTTTATGGGTTCAACGGGCTTAGGAGGTTCAACGGTACCCATCTGCAATTCCTGAAGTTTAATAGTTTGTCTTTCAATCACTCTTTTCAGCGCTTCTGGCGCTTCAGCCTGCTCTGGTAATTTTTCTGACAATTTTTGCTGAACATCTTTTAGGATCTCTATTTTCTTCGACTCTTCTGGAGGTAACAATAGAGTTGGCTCTTTCGCTGGCTCTTTCAGAGGTGGAGCTGAAGGAGCTATTCCTTCTTTCACTGGTGCCGTTGACGGTGATGGCGGAGTGGGTATTGGTAATGGGATAGTCGGAGTAATTAAATTTTCCAAAATTTTTTCTTTCTTCTCTGTTGGCAAATTTTTTAATTTTTCTTGCCAGAAACTCTCTACTGGTTTAATCCTTAGCCCCTCAAGTATTGGCTTTAAAGTCGGCTTTACTTCTGCTATCTCATCAACAATTTCTGTAGCTCTAATTGGATTGGCGACACTTTTTAATTGTTTTTCTACAACTTCCTGTCTTTTTTCTACTGGAAATGCTTCGATTGCTTCTGTCGCCTTTCTTATGGTATTATCTTCTATTTCTTCAACCCTTGATTTAATATTTTCTGGTGCTCTTTCTTTTAAATCCTTAAAGATTTCCACAGCCTGAACAGAAACTGCCGGCTTAGCTTCTACTATCTTTTGAGTTATCTCTTGTGTTCTGACCACAATATCTTGTTTTTCGGCAACTTTAGCCATAACCTCTCCTAATTTTTCCAAATGTTGTTGACGATTTTCTTCAATTTTTTCGTAAACTTCAGCTGGCACTTGATTGGCTAATTTTTGCAAAACCATTTGCTGTTTTAAACTATGCTCAATATATTTTTCTTGCAATTTTTCTTTAATTGCTTCTTTTTTCTCTGTTAACTTTTCTATTTGCTCCTTAGTTTTTTCTAAATCTTTTTGGTAATTCTTCAATTGTTTTTCAACGACTTCAGTCTTTACTTCTGGCTTTTCAGCTAATTTCTTAGCCTCTAATAATTTCTCATTAGCGTATTTTAAATTCAATTCAGCTTTTTTAGCCGGATCGGTTGTCACCAGTAAATTAATTCCTCGCCAAAGATTCTTTAAAAAATAAAATCGACTACCCGGTAAAATAGTTGGTTCAGCAACGCCTAAATCTTCGGCTTTAATTTCTGAAATCTTTTCAGCTTCAACTGGAGAAACTTGATTAATTGGAGAAACTTGATTAATTTCTTGAGCTTGGACCTTTAAAATGTTTAAGCTCAAAATAAACAAGCCGACCAAAAGAACAAAGAAAAATTGTTTTTTCATAATTACCCCCCTTCTTTACTACAAATTACAAATCTTATCCAAATATAGATTGGTGAGCCGAAACTAATCAGTTTTAGATGGATGATTTGATAATTTGTAGTAAATACAAATTAATTATTAACTAGCCCAATTAATTATCAATTAACCCCAGATCTTTTTGCTGCCATTCGCCTGATTCAATGTTTACGAATTACCTTCCCACTCTTTATCTTCTTTAACTAATCCCCTATCTATTTCTGCGCCAGGAACTTTTGCCATATGCCCGGCCCAACCTCTTCGTATTCTGCTTCAAACCAATGAACTTCAAGACTTCCAACCGGCAATGCCTTAAATCTGACCCCTTTTCGACGCGGTTAGCCTTCAATTATTTTTTCTTCTTCTCGATATTCTTGATTCATATTACTTAAATCATAACAAAACTAAAAAATAAACAATGTCCAAAAATATAACTCTAATCCTCTAAGGTAGAAATATCGCCGATCGGCTGACCTAATTCTTTGGCTTTCAAAACTCGGCGCATAATTTTGCCGCTCCGAGTTTTTGGCAAGGAATCAACAAATTCAATTTCATCAGGAGTGGCAATTGGCCCAATCTCTTTACGCACATATTGCCTTAATTCTTCTTTCAATTCGTCACTTGGTTTTTGATTAACTTTCAAAATCACAAAGGCTTTAATTGCCTCGCCTTTAAGCGGATGGGGTTTGCCAATCACCGCTGCTTCAGCTACTGCTGGATGTGAAACAAAAGCGCTCTCTAATTCGGCACTACCAAAACGATAGCCAGAAACCTTTAAAACATCATCAGTTCGGCCAATAATCCAAAAATATTTATCTTCGTCTCTTTTTGCCGCATCACCAGTGAAATAAACGCCTTTTATCTTCTGCCAATAAAGTTCTTTATATTTTTCGGAATTTTTATAAACAGTTTTAAACATCGCTGGCCAAGGATTTTTGATGACTAAAAACCCGTTTTCTTCCGGTCCTAAAACTTTACCATTTTCATCCATAATTTCTGCTTCAAGACCAAAAAGGGGTTTAAAACAAGACCCAGGTTTTAATGGTACAGATGGCAAGGGTGAAATCATTTGCATTCCTGTTTCTGTCTGCCACCAAGTGTCCATAATCGGACATTTTTCTTGGCCGATATTTTTATAATACCAAAGCCAGGCCTCAGGATTAATTGGTTCGCCCACACTACCTAAAATACGCAGAGAATCTAAATTATATTTTTTCGGATATTCTTCGCCGAAACGCATAAGCGAACGAATGGCGGTTGGCGTGGTGTAAAATTTAGTCACTTTATATTTTTCAATTAAAGACCACCAGCGACCAGGGTCGGGATAATCAGGCGGTCCTTCATAAAAAAACTGAGTTAAACCGCAAAGAAAAGGAGCATAAGCAATATATGAATGGCCGGTTACCCAGCCCGGATCAGCTGTGCACCACCAAATATCATCATCTTGAATATTAAAAATCCACTTCAAAGTAATGTAGATACCGACCATATAGCCGCCGTGGACATGAACAATACCCTTTGGCTTGCCGGTTGTGCCTGAGGTGTAAAGGATATAAAGAATATCATTGGCATCCATAATTTCGGTTTTACATTCAGTACTCACTTTATCCCTTAATTTATGCCACCAAAAATCTCGCTTTGCTTTCATTTCAATTTGATTACCGGCTCGTCTAATTACAACTACAAATTTAACTTTTTTAATATCTTTAACCGCCTGGTCAACGATTTTTTTTGTTTCCACCAATTTTTCTCTAAAATAATAACCGTCAGTGGTTATGACAACTTTCACCTCGGCATCTAAAATCCGATTTTTTAGGGCCTCAACGCTAAAGCCGGAATAGACAACCGAATGAATGGCGCCAATTTTAGCACAGGCTAACATAGAAATTATTTGTTCTGGAACTCGTGGCAAATAGATTGTTACTCTATCACCCTTTTTAATGCCTAAATTTTTGAGTACGTTAGCAAAACGGCAAACTTCTTGATTTAATTCAGTATAAGTAAATTTTCTCACCACTCCATCTTGACCTTCCCAAATTAAAGCCAGTTTATTACCTCGGCCGCTTTTGATATGACGGTCTAAAGCATTGGCTACGATATTACACTTTGCACCGACAAACCATTTGGCAAATGGATATTTCCACTCCAAAATTTTTTTCCAGGGTTTATACCATTCCAATTCCTGAGCAATTTTTTGCCAAAATTTTTCAGGATTTCCAATTGATTCCTGATATAACTTTTCATAATCCTTAATATAAGCTTGTTCCAAAATTTCTTTCGGCGGATAAAATAATTTGTAATTTTGGTTGGACATATAATATAATTATAACCATAAAAAATAAAAGAGTCAATTTAACTCATTTTACGGCGTCTAAATTTCGATTATAAATTTTTCAAAATTTTCTTGTCTAAGAGTCCCTCTTGGGCGCCAACAACTCTAATCACTGAGCCGCTGTTTGAAATCCCGAGTTTAAGAGCTTTTTTAATATCATTAAATAAAATTAGACCAGCCAAAAAACCGGAAGAAAAAGCATCGCCGGCTCCGGTTGCATCTTTTGGCTTACTACCATTAGTTAGCCGATAATAAATTTTTTGACCCTCGTAAACAAAAGCCCCTCGTCGACCACAAGTAATTGCCACAATTCGTGGACCAAGTCTGTGAATTTCCTGCAAAAAATTCCTTATTTGATCTTTAAATTTTACCCCCCCCAATTGCTTTAAAGGCTTTTGATTTAACAATTGTGCTGCTTCATGACGATTGAGAATTAAAACCCCTGTCCTCTTCAAGTATTTAGCCAATTTTTTCTTACCAGCCGCCAATTGAACTGCCCCGGGATTCCAAGCAATTTTGAATGCTGAATGTTTGGTGTTAGACGGCTGAAAAATTCTATTTAAAATATTTTCCCAATTTCCAGTCAAGGCAGCAACATAAACCCACTTACTAATTCCTAACCTCAAATTTCTAATTTCTAATTTCTCGTTGGCGCCACGAAAAGTAAAAAGCACTTTGCCCTGACCTCTCTTCTGAACAATAACTGAAACACCGGTATGAAGTTTCGGATCTATTTGGACAAATTTAGTTTCAATTTTATTTTTTTTTAAATTTTTTAAAATGGCTTGACCAGAAAAATCTTGACCAATTCTACTAATTAAAGCAACCTTTAAGCCAAAACGAGCTAAACCAACCGCCACGTTATTAGCTCCGCCACCATTAGTAAAATAAGCCTTTTGAACTTGAATTTTAGAATCTAAAGGAAAAATAAACTGACCTTCAGAAAGTTTGCCTTCTTTAATATAAAAAGTAAAATCTCGCAAGGCCCCACCAATTGTGATAACATCAAACATAATTTGGTAGAGATTATAACCTACTAGGAATTGTGTTCGAAAGCTATTTCAAATATTTTTTTATTATCTTCTAAAAATTGTGGCCTAATTCTCTCGACTAATGCTTGAAAAACTGATTCCTTTTTTAGCGGTAAAAATTTTTTTGCCAGAGCAAAACCCAACATCAAGGTATTAATCATCGCTGTATCTTTGGTAACTTTTTGAATCAACTCATCGGCTTTAACTAATTTTAAAACTTTGACAAATTTTTTAAGATCGCTGATAATTTTTTCGGCTTTAATTTTTTCTGGTTCAAGGGGATAGGGACTAAAAATTTTGGCATTAGTTAGAATAATTGTTTTATTTTTCCTGGCATAATAACAAACGCGTAAAGCTTCCAATAACTCCAAACTAATAATTAAATCAGCATCGGCTCTTCTGACTAATGGCGAATTTACTTTTTTACCAAAACGCAAATGACATTCTAAAGATCCGCCTCTTTGAGCTAGGCCGTGTAGCTCAGCTTGTTTAACATCATAACCTTCTAAAATTGCCGCTTTGGCTAAAATTTCAGCAATAGTTAAAACTCCCTGTCCGCCATAACCAGCAAGAATTAAATTGAAAGTTTTGTTCGAAAACATAAGATTTGTTCTGTTATCTTAATTGAGCTATTAAACAACATTTTTATCTTTTTATTTTTATTGCCTGAGGGAATATCTGCGAGCAAACACTGCACCCCCAACAAATATTCTTCTCAATATAATATTTACCTTTTTCTGTTTTGCGAATAGCTGGACAACTAAAGTTTTTCAAAATTTCCAAATCCGGAGATTGCTCAACAATTTCAAATTTCGGCGTTCTGATTCCCTGACGGGCCATTTTCCTAACTGATAGCAAACGGCACTCTCCCTTGGCAACAACAACTGAAACGCCTTTTGTTTGATAAGCTTCTTTAATTTTTATTATTGATTCTTTGAGATTATAAACATTAATAATTTCAAGTTTATCAACTTGGCAGGACTGAACAATATCTTCTATTTTTAAAATTTTTGTCTCTTCACCTTGGCCAGTTACTCCCACACCCGGATGGGGTTGATGTCCAGTCATAGCCGTGATTCGATTGTCCAAAATAATCAAAAGTATATCTGATTTATTATAAACTAAATTGATTAAAGCCGGAATGCCAGCATGAAAAAAAGTTGAATCGCCAATGAAAACCACTGGCTTCCCCACCGTGGCCTTTGAAACACCATGAGAAATACCAATTCCCGCACCCATGGCTACAATATAATCAGCCAAATTGTAGGGCGGCAAGGCACCTAATAAATAGCAGCCAATATCTCCGCCAAAAACTACTTCAGACATTGATTCAGGCTGATTATAAAGCAAATTGCCAAGTGCTTGTTTAACAGCCCAAAAGGTCGCTCGATGCGGACAGCCGGGACAAAAAACGGGTAATCTTTTGGCTATCTTGATTTTGTCAAAAATTTTTTGATGACTGATTAGATCTGCTGGAAGTTGTCTTTTTAAAATTTTACTTAAAGCAATTAAAACATATTCTGGTTTCATTTCTCCAACAGGAGGCAATAAATTCTTGCCGTAAATTTTTAAATTTGAATTGGCGCCTTTGACAATTTTAGCTATTTCATTTTCTAAAATTGGATCAATCTCCTCAACAACTAAAATTGATTCTAATTTTTTTATAAATTTCTTAATTTTTTCTTCCGGCAGCGGATAACTTAAACCGATTTTTAAAATCGGTAAATCCAAATTAAACTCTTCTAAAACC
>JBMFLE010000022.1:0-11862 GCA_049971355.1 Patescibacteria group bacterium | reverse complement strand
AACCTCTTTAACATAATAGAAAGAGATACCCGAGGTGACAATGCCCAATTTCCCTTTTCCGGTAGAGGTAAAATTCAATTCAGTCTTCTCGACTATTTCTTTCTGAATAATTTTTATTTTTTCAATCAATTTTTGATGTCTGGTCAAAGTTACGCCAGCGCCAACAGCAAATTTTTTTTTCACAAATTTGCCAACTTTCTTCGGCAGTATAATTTTACCAAATTTAACCAAACTCCGAGTATGACAAACACGCGTCGTTAAGCGAACCATAATTGGCATTTTATACTTTTTGGCTAATTCAAAAGCAAATTTCGTCATCTCTTTGGCTTCCTGGGCATCAGCTGGTTCTAAGGTTGGAATCTGGCCCAAACGCGAAAACCAGCGACTATCTTGTTCACTCTGAATCGAACTCCAAGAACCAGGATCATCGGCAACCACTAAAACTAATGGACACTCTAAATAAACCAGAGGCAATAAACTATCTAAAGCCACATTTAATCCATAATGTTTCATCGACACCATAGCCGGCAAACCAGAAAAAGCTGCGCCAGCCGCTGCCTCTAAAGCAATTTTTTCATTAGTGCTATACTCAAAATAAAAACCAGCCTCTTTAGCGATTTTCGCCAAAGTATCGCCTATTTCCGAAGCCGGCGTGCCGGGATAAGTAGTAGCAAAACTAAGACCGGCTTCTAAAGCGCCTCTGACTACTGCCTCATTGCCTAATAATAAAGCTTTTTTGATTTTGGAATTGGGTAATTCTAACATAATAAATGGCTACTAAATATGAAAAAATACGAATATACGAAAAATACAAACTATTTAGTTAATTCGGTAACAATTTTTCTGGCCAGATTAAAAATTTAATTTGTTTAATTCGAGTTCATTAAAATCATCCTAACCTACAAATTTATCCGAACGCCACGAACATATGACTACTAATACTAATTCGTATATTCGTACAAATTCGTATTTCGTAGCCCACCTGTTCGTAGCCTACCTGTCGTATTTCGTAGCCATCGAGATTATTCTATTGGTTCAACGCTAATCGCCTGCACTGGGCAACTCTCTGCCGCCACTTGATTGCAACCTAATTCGTCAATTTCCTCTTTTATGACCGACGATTTACCATCGCTTCCTATTTCAAAATTGGCTGGACAAACTGCCGCACAACTACCGCAGCCAATACATTTTTCTTTGTCTAATTTAACAATAAATTTTGGCATACCAAAAAATTAAAATTTTGGAGTTCGTAGAACGAATAAAATTTTATTAATTTTTTGAGTACCCTGCCCTTTAAGCCACTTGTCTTTTCTTAAAAAAACCTTAGATAACAGCCTAGAGGGCGGAGTTTACTTCGCCTAAGTTTACTTCGCCTATCGGCTCG
The DNA here is from genome assembly GCA_049971355.1 of Patescibacteria group bacterium. Lineage (GTDB taxonomy): Bacteria > Patescibacteriota > Patescibacteriia > UBA2591 > UBA4787 > JBMFLE01. The sequence continues at coordinate 10,478 of JBMFLE010000022.1, read as the reverse complement.
AAAATTTTAAAAAAATCTGTTATTTCTCTTCTTTCTCCCACGTCTCCTTAACTTCCTCGACCGTCTCTTTTGCTTTTTCCTCCACCTTTTCAGCAATTTCTTCGGCTTTTTCAGCAATCTTCTCTCCTGTCTTTTTAACATCCTGATATAATTCCTTGCCCGATTTTTTGGCTAAAAACAAACCGGCAATACCACCTAATAACGCGCTCCAAAATCCGATTTTGAAATACTTAAGAAGTTTCATATGAGATGCTAATTTTTATGCTAATTCATGCGAATTTCGAATGCGAATTCTAAAATTCGCATGATAATTAGCATATTACTTATTTTATTATATTGGTCATTCTAATTTTTTGCCACCAAGCAAATGAAGATGAATGTGCTTGACTAATTGCCCGCCGTGTTCGCCGCAATTGAAAATTAGTTTATATCCCTTATCAGCTATCCCCTCTTTCTCAGCTAAAATTTTTGCTCGCCAGATCATTTCACCAATTAAAATTTTATCAGTCTCTGCTAATTTGGCAACTGACTCAATGTGCTTCTTTGGTACAATTAAAAGATGAACCGGTGCCTTGGGATTAATATCTTTAAAAGCAACCAGTTTTTCATCTTCAAAAACAAACTGAGTGGGTATTTCCTTATTAATAATTTGACAAAAAATACACATGTTCACTCGTTTAGATTATTTTATTAAGGAGGGATAAAAATATTTCTTTCTTTTCTTCTTTTTTATTTTATCCCATTCTGACAAAATTGCCACTGCTTCTGAGGCGGCTAAAGCCACTTCTTTCTCGCTAGCAATTTTAAATTCATCGGTGACCAAATTATCAAAAACCGCGCAAATCGCTCCGGCTCGCAAAGCATATAAACTGGCAATGGTAAAAAGAGCCGATGATTCCATTTCAAAATTCATTACTTTTGCTTTTCGTAAATCTTCCAAGACAGGCTCTAAATATGATTGATTATAACCTCTAAAACCTGGACGACCTTCGCCAACATAGAAAGAATCAGTTGAAGCAGTTATACCTAAATGATAGCGAAAACCAAATTTTTCGCAAGCCTCAATTAAAGCCAAAACTACTTCATAATGAGCAAAAGAGGGATATTCTGTTCGAATATAACAGCGAGAGGTTCCTTCTAATTTCACTCCGGCTACACTAATAATCAGATTGCCCGGTTTAATGCCTGGCTGAATAGCGCCAGTGCTACCAACTCGAATAAATGTATGGCAACCAATCCGAGCCGCTTCTTCAACTGCAATGGCGGTTGAGGGAGAACCAATACCAGTTGAAAGACAAGAAATTGGTATTAAATGATAATGTCCAGTTACGGAATGAAATTCGCGATGGTAGGCAATTTCTTTAAAATCATCCCAAACTTTAGCAATTTTAACCACTCGACCTGGATCACCTGGCAATAAAACAAAACCAGCTAAATCACCTTTTTTACAAGCAAGATGATATTGTTTGCCTCCTTTTTGAATTGGATTTTTTGCCGTGGCCATATCAAAATTCTTAAAAAATTTCGAGCGAAGCGAAGAAATTTTTTAAGAATTTTGCGTACCCAGCCCTCTAGACTGTCTATCTAAGGCTTGTGGTTTGAGATAACACTTAATACTTGTCACACCTTCTAAGAAAAGACAAATGGCTTAGGGGGCTGGGTAATGATTCTCTACCGGAAATTTCTTCGCCCTCGGCTTGAAATTTCCAAAGAAAATCTATTATCCAATAAATTCTCTCAAAATTGAATTCTTTGGCACAATTGAGACATCCTTCCACTCCTCAACTGAAGATAAAAGATTATAAATTCTCTCGGCTCTGATAAAAGCATCGACTTGATCAGGATCATCTCGATAGATTTTCATTGCTTCTGGTAAATAATGAAAAAGATAATGTTTAAAAATCGGCAATTCGTATGGCAAAGAGGTATTTAAAACAACATCAGCCTGACAAATATTAGGAATAATATTTTTTAATTCGCCACGTCTAACATAATGCCAATGGCCAATAGTTCTAATCGGATCAAGAGATCTAAATTGACTATCTCTAATCATTCTACGTAAAAACCTAATATCTGTCCATCTGACAAAACGACCCTCTTTGTCCCGGAGTTGACATAAAGTTTCAAGATAAAGACCAAATTTTTTATTTTTCGGCACACTTTCTGTTAGTTTGTCATAAAGACCAAAATGAGAATCGACTAAAATAATTTGGTTTTCTTCTAATTTTAGAGGTATAGTTTCTTTCTCTCTTTGACCAGTTCTAAAATTATAAGTAGGCATTTGAATTTCTTTATGAGCCAATAAATCTGTTAAATGCTGATTAATTAAAGGTAATTCTAGGGCATAAGGTCCTTCATAATCATAATCGCCAAATTTATCTTTAATCTGCGACTCGAGATTATAAAAATAATTATCGACGCTGAATTTCACTAAGCTGATATTTTCTTTTTCTAAAATCTCAGCAATCCGATGAGTAGTAGTTGTTTTGCCCGAAGAAGATGGTCCAGCGATAATTAATAATTTAACTTGATCTTTCCTGGCCAAAATTAAATCTGCTACTTTAAAAATATCCTCATTATATTTTTGTTCAGCATCATTAACCAACTGAGAAAAAGTTCCGGCTTTTATATGCTCATTTAACTTATCAATTGTTTCACAAGAATGTTCTAAATTCCAAACCAAAACTTCCCAAATTGTTTTGTAAGGAATATTTTCAATTTCTTTTTTCTCTTTTTTCTCACGCAATTCTTTACGTTTCTGTCGGTACAAAATATAGGCTTTAGCTGTTTTGGCATGACCATTCTCAATTAAAATCTTCTCCACTACATTCTGAATCTCTTCAACTGTTGGAATAGTCTTGGGGAAATGTTTTTCTAAAAATTTAACTACTTGATCAGAAAGTTTCTGGGCTAAATTCCAATCTTTTCCACCTACCTCAGCTGCTGCCTTATAAATCGCCTCAGTAATCTTTCTTTGGTCAAAATCTACCAAAGTGCCATCGCGTTTGTAGACTTGCTTAATTGACATAAATATGATGCGAATATGCTAAATATGATGCGAATACGCGAATTTATGCTAATTATGCGAATGATGCGAATTGCGAATATTCGCAATTCGTAGATTGGCATATTATTCGTAGATTAGCATCATGATTTTATTTTACCATATATTCCATCTTTATATAACCCCAATAGTTTGACATCGACCATTTGGTTGGCCAAATTCTTGCTGCTTTTTAGATAAATTCGCAAATAATTAGCAGTAAATCCTGTCCATAAATTATCTTTTTTGTTCTCAATTAACACCGGAAAAATTCGGCCCAAATATTTATTTTTAACTTTCTTTGATATTTTTTCAGAGAGGACAATTAACTTCTTGCTTCTCTGTTTTTTAATTTTTTCAGAAATTTGATTCGGCATTTTTGCGGCAAGTGTTTTTGGCCGCGGCGAATATCGGAAAACATGAACTTTCAAAAAATTTGCCTTCTTAACCAAATTTAAAGTCTCCTGAAAGTCTTCCTCTGTTTCGCCCGGAAAACCAACGATAATATCAGCGGTTAAATTTAAATTTGGAATTCTTTTTAACTTATTAATCAATTCAATTATTTTCTTGACCTGATAATTTCGCCCCATTCTTTTTAAAATTTTGTCACTACCCGATTGCAGAGACAAATGCAAGTGTGGACAAATTCGTGGCTCCTTTTTTATTAATTTTATCAAGTCGGAGGTTATAGCCATTGGCCAAAGTGAAGAAATCCGTATTATCGATATTTTAGTCTTCTTTAAAATAATTTTTATTAAGTCTACTAAACCTTTACCCTCTCTTACGTTTAGTCTCCGAACTCTCCCTGGTTTAAAGTTTATTTTTCTTAAATCAGTCCCAACCAACACCACTTCTTTACATCCTTCTTTCTCTCTCTTTTTAATTTCCTTAATAATAGCGTTGGCTGACCGGTTTTTTGGCCTGCCACGCAGATATGGCACAAGACAATAAGTACAATAATTATCGCAACCATCTTGAATTTTGATAAAGGTCCGTACTCGCCTATATTCTAAACACTGAATATTTGTTGTTGAATACCCGACTCTTCGGGCAAACGCGTAAATTTTATTAATTAACTCTTTTCTGTTAATCCATAAATCAACGTTTTCGTTTTTCTGCGCTAAATAACAACCAGTGACAATGAGAAAGCTTGAGGGATATTGTCTTTTAAGTTGATTGATTTTTTGTCGCAATTCTTTTTCTGCTTTTGCTGTTACAGCGCAAGCGTTAATAATAAAACAAGGGTCGTTTTTTTTCTCTTTATTGTTTATAAAAAAATTGGTTACCTGATTTTCAGGGATAACCAAAAATCCTTTTTTAATTAATTTTTCTTTTAAATTTTGTGACTCAGCCTGGTTTAATTTGCAACCAAAAGTAATAACGGAAAAAATTTTTATTTGCATCATTAAAGATATTAATTTGCTTTTGTTATTTTATCTCAACAATTTTATATTTAATTTCACCTTTTGGCGTTTTAACTCTAAAAGTATCGCCAACTTTTTTACCAATTAAAGCTTGGCCTAATGGCGACTCATAAGAAATTTTGCTATTAGTTAAATCAATCCCTTCTGGACCAACTACTGAAAATTCATGAATGCCAGTATCTGATTTTAACTTAACCTGACTGCCAATACAAACTTTGCCATTATGATTTTTTTTGACCACCTCGGCGCTGCGAATTAAATTTTCTAATTCTTTAATTCTGGCCTCATTAAAACCCTGCTCTTCTTTAGCCGAAATGTATTCTGTATTTTCGCTCAAATCGCCAAGTTCTTTGGCAACATCAAGACGGGCGGCAATTTCTTTCCGCTTTTGATTAATACGAGTATCTAGCTCTGATTTAATTTTCTCAAATTCCTCCGGTGTCAGACAAATTCTCATAAACTAAATGAAAAAACGGCTTAAATCCCGTTATAAATTTATGTTAATTATAGAATTAAAAAAATAGGCCGTCAAGGAATAATCTGTGGATAATTGATTTCGAACCAGTGAGGACGGACAATCCCTCTCCCCAATAAATACAACAAAAACAAAAAGGGGAATTAATCCCTTTTGTAAAGTCCGTAATTATCCTTAACACGTATTGGCTCAGAACAAATCGCACCGAAGGAAGCCATTTTATTTCTTGCTTTCTCTGCTTCCTTCTTACTTTTAAAAAATCCCATGTCGATTTCTACCAAGTCCGCTCTAATATATCTAAAAATCCATTTTCTCTCCCTCGTTTTCTTCTTCTTTATTTTCTCCATTTTATTTTCACCTCCTTTTTATAGAGGATTACCAATACTAATTATAGAATTAAAAAATTAAATCGTCAAGAAATAAGGTGCGGATAATTGATTGGGGACAGTCCCTCCAAATTAAGTAAAATAACTTTGAGATCTGTTTCGGTGACTGTTACCAATAGTTTTCAATAATCCTTGTCCGCTGTTTAATGCGACCGCAGTAATTTGATGGACATCCTTTTTTATTATTAATTCACTTCTTATTATTTTCGACAATTAACTTCAACCCAAAACTGCCAATGACCCAAAAATCTACGGCCGTTGAATTTTCGGCCATCGGGGTTTAATCCTATTTTAAAACATTAACAACCTTGTGAAACTTGACATCTCTGAATTTCTAAAAATTTTTTAAGTTTTAATTTTGGTTTATTCGAAATGTTTGAATACGTTCAGGATGATTTAAATAACTTTCTGTTACCAAATAGGTTAGTAATTACATTTTTAAATCAACCCCTTAATCTCTCTCAGACCTATCGGTAATAGTGGCCAGAGAATTTTGGCAAACTTAATTAAAAATTGAGCTAATGCTGAATCTTTAATTAACTGGCCCAAACCGCCGATTGGAAATTTTAATAAAAAAAATAAAATTAGGCCTAAAATCAATGCTCCTTCTAAAAAACCAAAAACTGCGCCAGCTAAACGATTAATTGTTTTTAAAAATGGTAGAAAGGTTAATAAATTAAAAAGTCGATTGATAATTGAAACAAGAAAGCCCACTAATCTCCAAATAACAATAAATAAAACAATAAAACAAACTATTTTGGCCAAATTTTCATTACCACCGAAGAGAAAAAGTAATTTTTGGGCCAAAGGTTCATACCAACGACTAGCTAAAATTGCACCCAAAATAATGCCTAAAATACCACCCAATGTATGAATTAGCCCAAACCAAAATCCAAACCAAACAAAACCAAAAAGAATTAAAAGTAAAATAAGATCAAAGAAAGTCATATTATAAATTTGTTGTTTAATGGTCCAGTTCTGTTGGGTTGATTGGGCTATTAAACAATATTTTTCTTAAATAAACTAAACCTCGAAGTTGCTATTTGGACAATTACATTGATTTTATTTCTACATCAACTCCGGCTGGTAAGTTTAAACTAGTAATCATTTCAATAGTTTTTGGCGTAAAATCAACAATATCAATCAACCTTTTATGAATTCTTGTTTCGTACTGGTCACGGGAATCTTTATGAACAAAAGTTGAACGCAAAACTGTATATTTTTTTATTTCAGTTGGCAAAGGAATTGGCCCAATTACTCGCGCCCCCGATCTCTTAATCGTTTCAATAATATTTTTCATAACCTCATCAATAACCCGATGATCATAAGATTTTACTTTAATACGAATTCGTGGCTTATATTCAGCCTCTTTCTTCGCAACTTCTTTAACTTGAACATTAGATTTAGTGTCTTTTTTAGGAACCATAACAAAGAGCCATATGGTTACGAAATACGACAGATAGGCTACGAAATATGAAAGTGTACGAATATACGAATTTTCGTATATTCGTATTTTTTAGTATTTAGTAGCCACTTAGTAGCCTATTTGGTAGTTTTAGTAACTACTCCTGCCCCAACTGTTTTACCACCTTCGCGAATAGCAAATCTCTGTTGTTCTTCTAAAGCTACCGGCTTAATTAACTTAATCTTTAAGTTCAGAGTGTCACCGGGCATTGCCATTTCAGTTCCCTCAGGTAAAGTAACTTCGCCAGTCACATCAGTGGTCCGGATATAGAATTGTGGTTTATAACCACTAAAGAACGGAGTGTGTCGTCCACCCTCTTCTTTGGATAGAATATAGGCCTGACCTTCAAATTCGGTATGAGGAGTAATTGAACCTGGTTTAGCAATAACCTGACCGCGCTCAACTTCTTCTTTCTTAATACCGCGGAGCAAAATACCAGCATTGTCACCAGCTCGACCCTCGTCAAGAGTTTTTCTAAACATTTCAATACCAGTGACTACAGTTTTAACAGTTGGTCTTAAGCCAACAATTTCAACTTCGTCATTTAAATGAACAATTCCTCGCTCAATTCTGCCAGTGACAACCGTACCGCGACCCTCAATTGAAAAAATATCTTCAATCGGCATAATAAATGGCTTATCAATATCTCTTTTTGGTTCAGGAATATAAGCATCAAGCGTTTCTACTAATTTTAAAATTGGACCACAATGCGGACAATCAGTTTTACCACAGCCACATCCCAAAGCTTTTAAAGCTGAACCTTCAATAATCGGAATCTCATCACCAGGAAATTCATATTTTTTAAGCAAATCTCTTGTCTCTTCTTTAACTAAATCAATTAATTCTTTATCTTCAACCATATCAGTCTTGTTTAAAAAGACAATTATTGCTGGCACACCAACTTGACGAGCTAAGAGAATATGCTCTCTAGTCTGTGGCATTGGACCATCTGGAGCAGAAATAACCAAAATAGCACCATCCATTTGAGCCGCGCCGGTAATCATATTTTTAATATAATCGGCATGGCCCGGACAATCAATGTGTGCGTAGTGACGCTTATCACTTTCGTACTCAACATGAGCCAAATTAATAGTAATACCTCGCTCTTTCTCTTCGGGGGCATTGTCAATTTGTTCGACGGTTTTTTCTTCGGCTTTTTTCCCTGCTGCTTTTAAACATTTTAATATCGCAGCAGTTAAGGTTGTTTTACCATGGTCAACATGACCAATGGTTCCCACATTAAGATGTGGTTTAGCACGAATAAATTTTTCTTTCTCTGCCATATTAACCTCATTAAATAATTACGAATTATAAAAGTTTTAATTTAGTTAGCTTAAATTATATACAATTTATTTAGAAGAGTCAAGGCAAAGATATCCCCAACTTCACTTCTCTTGGAAATTCTAAACATTGAACCTAAATAATCAGACTACTTACCACCCGAAACAATTTTCTCTTGAATGTTCTTAGGTACTTCTTGATAATGGTCGAATTCCATACTATAACTGGCTCGACCTTCGGTAATTGACCGTAATATTGTAGCATAACCAAACATTTCTGCCATGGGTACATAAGCATCAATTAATTTAATCTGACCACGACTACGTGTTCCTTGAATTTGAGCCCGACGCGAATTTAAATCGGCAATCACTTCACCCATAAACTTTTCCGGAACCACTACTTCAATTTTCATAATCGGCTCCAATAAAACTGGCGCGGCTCTCTGCACTCCCTCTTTAATTGCCCGCTGAGCGGCAATTTTAAAAGCCATTTCCGAAGAATCAACTTCATGATAAGAACCGTCGTAAACAGCGACTCGCATATCAACAACAGGATAACCGGCCATTACGCCATTATTCATCGCCTCTTCACAACCTTTTCTAATAGCCGGAATATATTCTTTTGGAATTACCCCTCCTTTAATTTCATCAATAAACTCAAAACCCCTACCTTGCTCTGTCGGCTCCAAACGCAGCCAACAATGGCCGTATTGCCCCCGGCCACCTGACTGATGGATATATTTTCCTTCAACCTCTACTGGCTTGGTGATTGTTTCTTTATAGGCAACCTGCGGCTTGCCAACATTTGCCTCAACTTTGAACTCTCTTTTCATTCTATCAACAATAATATCAAGATGAAGTTCGCCCATACCAGAAATAATTGTTTGAGCAGTTTCCTCATCAGTTGTCACCCTGAAGGTTGGATCTTCTTCCATTAATTTAGCCAGGGCTAAACCCATTTTTTCCTGATCTATTTTAGTTTTTGGCTCAATCGCCATTGAAATAACTGGTTCGGGAAATGTTATTGACTCCAAAATAATCGGCTTTTCTGGATCGGATAATGTATGACCGGTTGAAGTGCCCTTTAAACCAACCGCCGCAGCAATTTCACCGGCATAAACCTCGTCAACTTCTTCGCGTTTATTGGCATGCATTCTGACAATTCGACCAATTCTTTCTTTTTCCCCGGTCGTACTATTTAGAATATAAGAACCGGCTGGCAAATGACCAGAATAAACACGAAAATAACAAAGTCTGCCAACGAATGGATCGGTGGCTACTTTGAAAACCAAAGCAGCAAATGGTTCATTATCACTGACTTGACGAATTATTTTTTCTTTAGTTGTCGGATCAATTCCTTCAACCGGTGGAATATCTAAGGGCGATGGCAAATATTCGCAAATTCCATCCAATAATAATTGGATACCTTTATTTTTTAAAGCCGACCCACACAAGACCGGGACTAATTTGCCAGTTACTACTGCCTGACGTAAAACTTTTTTTAAAGATTGTATATCTGGTTCCTTGCCTTCTAAATATTGGCGCATTAACTCATCATCTTGTTCAACAATAGCCTCAATTAATTTATGTCGATATTCTTCAACTTTTTCTTTCATCTCTTCCGGCACATCTTCGTCGCGAATATTTTCGCCCAGCTCATCAAGATAAATTTTAGCTCGACAGGTAAATAAGTCAACTACCCCCTGAAAATTTACTTCAGCACCAATTGGTAATTGAATTGGATAAGCATTAGGGGCTAAACGTTCATGAATTGCTTTGAGACTTTCGTAAAAATTTGCTCCTAATCTATCCATCTTATTAATAAAAACAATTAGAGGAACATGAAATTTTTCTGCTTGATGCCAAACTGTTTCTGATTGTGGTTCAACCCCAGCTACGCCGTCAAAAACCACCACCCCCCCATCCAAAACCCTTAAAGAACGCTGAACTTCGGCTGTAAAATCGACATGACCAGGTGTATCAATAATATTAATCCGATAACTAGCGCCATCGGGCGTCTTCCAAAAACAGGTCGTGGCTGCAGCGGTAATAGTAATCCCCCTCTCTTTTTCTTGCGGCATCCAATCCATTTCAGCTGTTCCATAATGAACCTCGCCAATTTTATGTTTTTTGCCAGTATAAAAAAGTATCCGTTCAGTTACGGTTGTTTTACCAGCATCAATATGGGCTATAATCCCAATATTGCGTGTTTGCTCTAATGTATACTCACGCGTCATATAATTTTGAGACTAACAAAATACGAACAAGTAGGCGACGAAATACGACAGATAGGCTACAAAATACAAAAAGATACTAATATACTAATTTGGACATGAACCCAAAAATGGGACGCCATTTGTGTAATTTCTAAACCTAATTTCCAATGTCTAATGAAATGTCAAAGT
>JBMFLE010000021.1:0-12135 GCA_049971355.1 Patescibacteria group bacterium | reverse complement strand
CGATCGTCTCATTTCAGTAGACATAAATTTGTTTGTTAAGTTCTATATAGTCCTAAAACAAATGACGGTATATATTTATACTGATTAAAAATTATTAAAAATTAAAGATTTTTAAAAAATATCAAAAATTAGTTTCGGAATATGGTTGCGATCGCCTCCATATTCCGAAAGTTAAATTTATAAATTTTCTCAAATTTCTTCAAAATTTCTTCATTGTTATCTGTCTGAACTGACGCGGAGCGGCAAAAATGTTGTTCTCCTGTTTCCGGGACCCCTACAAATTACTAACATGAACTATCCCTGATTAATAATTTTCACGATAATCCTTCTTTCCCGCGGTTTATTGTCAAAATCAATTAAAACAATCTGCTGCCAAGAACCCAAAACTAAATGGCCACTTTCAATTGGCACCAATAAATCTGGCTTCAATAAACTGGCTCGCAGATGAGCATAACCATTTGCCTCACCCCAAGTTGAATTATGAGCATAATGAGCGTTCTCTGGTAAAATTTTTTCAAAAAAATCTTTCAAGTCTTTAACTAAATTAGGCTCATATTCGATAGTTGTTAAACCAGCGGTTGAACCATTGATAAAAATTAAAGCCAAACCCTCTTTAATTTTAGACTGGTCAACAATTTCAACCACCTTGTCAGTAATGTCAATAATATCAGTGTGGCCCTTTGTTTTAATCGTAAAATTCATAAAAAATAACCCTGATCAATTATAAAATTTAATTGACCATCAAATTACTATTTCGAATTAAATGTCCTGATGACAAGCGACAAAATTTTTAATCGAACGGTCATAAGTTTTTTCTGTCTCTGGCGGGAAACAACAGGCCGGCAATTCATCCTTTTCTAAATGATGTCGTAAACATTGACAACAAATTCCTCTCCTTGGACAATCGGGCCAAGTACAAGGACAAAACCTTAAGTTGTCATCTTTTTGACAATTCATAGTCACTTTATCTTTTTTATTATAATATTAAAAATCAGATTTGACAAATTAAAAATTTAAAAAGAAACCAATGAAAAAAGCAACTCTCAGACTTAGAAATTTTTACTTAAAAAAAATTAGCCGAAGAACATAAAAGCTAACTTACCTTTATAAAATTTTTATAATCCTAACTCAAAAGCAATTTTTTTCATAGCTTCTAAACTAACTTTAACAAATTCTTCTAAACTCAAACCAATTTCTGAGCAAGAGGCAATATGTTCGCGATTGGCTCCCTTGGCAAATCCTTTCTCTTTATAGCGATTCAAAATATTCTCTGGTGTTAAATCAGCAATTTTTTTGCTCGGGAGAACCAAAACTGCTGCCACAATTAAACCTGTTATCGGATCAACGCAAAATAAAGCCTTATCCATTCTTGATTGACGCGGCAAGCCGTGGACTTTATTATGAACCTTAATTGCCTGAATAATTTCTGGCTCTACTCCCAACTTTTCTAACATCTCCGCACCAACTAAACTATGATGTTCTGGTGCGTTTTTTGTTTCTTCGTAATCAATGTCATGAAGCAAGCCAGCTAAACCCCATTTTTCTTCATCCTCATTAAATTTTCTGGCCAAAGCCCGCATTACTGCTTCAACGGCCAGACAATGTTTAATCAAATTTTTGGTTTGAATTTTTTCTTCAACTAATTTTAGGGCTTCATCTCTATTCATGCTAAAGTAGTTTAATATCATTAATCATTAAACTAAATTTATAACCAAGATATTCGGCAGCCTGACGACAATAAGTCATTCGGTTGATAAAAATTTCAAAATATTCCATAATCGGAACAAATTTGGTATCAATCTTAAGGCTCAAAATAATCCCTTTTTGATTTTTATTAATTTTCAATTTACTTTCAGTTGTTGCATAATTAACTCGGTCGTGAATATCGGCTTTAATTTTAGTAATTGACTGAGGAATAACTCTTGAACGATGAACATCTGATTTATCGGCCAAAACCACCACAGCAGAAATTTTGTTAGAAAACTTCATTTCCATTTTATCATGATTGGCAATTGCCTGAATAATCAGACCTAATTCGCGGGGAGTAAAATCATTTTGAAAAATCTGATGAAAAAGCAGGGCGCCCCAATAGTGATGTTCGCTTCGACCCAAAAAATTGGCAAAATCATGGCAATAACCAGCAATTGCCGCCAATTCTTGTTCTTTTTTACTTAAACCAATTTCTCTGGCCAAATTTCTGGCCCGATCAGAGACCAATTTGGCATGCCGATAACCATGTTCAGTATATTCTAACGCTTCCAGAGCTATTTCTGTTTGTTTTAAAAATTCTACAACTTGAGGATGATTTTTAATTTGAAAAAGAGTAAGCATAGTAATTTTTTAATTGACCTATTTGATTTGTTGTTGTAAAATTTCTGACCCAATCTCTAAAGAGTAGTTATTTCCCTTTCTTTTCTTTCTCCTATTGTTTCAATCTCTTCCATAAATTTAGACGTCTTTTTATCTAAATCTTCTAAAAGACGATATTTATCATCTTCGGTAATTTCTTTTTCTTTAGCCAATTTGTTAATTTTTGACCTAAACTCATCACGCAAATTTCTTAAATTAATTCGAGTCTGTTCTAATTTCTGGTGTAAAATTTTCACTAAATTTTTTCGTGTCTCCTCGTTTAAGGGTGGCAGATTAATCTGAATCACTGTTTCTTTAATAGTTGGGATAGTTCCCAAATTAGCCTGAGTCAAAGCTATCTCAATTTCTTTAACAATATTTCTGTCCCAGGGCTGGATAACAATTAAACGCGGCTCCGGAACAGTAATGGTTGCCAATTGTTCAAGCGGTGTTTTAGTACCATAAGCATTAACTAGTATATGAGCCACTAAATCCGCACTAGCCCGATTTGTTCTAATGGCTTGAATATCTTTTCTAATAAAATCTAAAACTTTTTGTCCCTCCTGTTCAAAATTATTAAGGTCAATCATAGATTTATCTGATAACATTTTATTTTTGGGGGGTCAGACCCCATTTGTAGACCCCGTTTGTATAAGCCACGTAAAATAAGGCTTGTCTGGGACTAGTCGGTCATTTTGGCAGAGGGACAGTCCCGGCCAAAGGCCAATAAAGGAATTGCCCTCGTTTTTAACCGAGAATTGAGATTGCTTCGTCGCTCACTTCGTTCGCTCCTCGCAATGACAACAAGGGAGACAGAGATTGCTTCGCCCCTCATTACATTCGGGGCTCGCCATGACAAAGGGTTTTGAATTTCGAATTTTGAATTTTGAATGAATTTTGAATTTTGAATTGTCATTTTGAATTTTGAGATTTGAGATTTGAATTTTTATTATTTCTTTTTTCTCAGAAAGGTTGGAATTTCTAATTCATCCTCATTTACGTCTTTATCTAACTTTACTATTTTTGACCTTATTTCCGGTTCTTTTTTTACTAGTTGAATTTTTTCTATCTCTACTTTTTTTTCAAATATTGATTGTGGTTTTATTAAAACGCCTTGTGATTGTTCTAAATTATTTGAAGAAAACCCAGTAGCAATTACAGCAACTTTAATTTTGCCCTCCATTAATTCATCTATTACCACTCCAAAATTAATTTGACAATTTTGATCAGCCAACTCATAGATATATTTTGCCATTTCGTTCACTTCATACATTGTCAAATCTGGTCCACCAGTCACAACAAAAATGATACCCTTGGCGCCTTTTATTGAAAAATCGAAAAGTGGATTTTCAATTGCCTTTTTTACCGCCTGAATTGCCCGACTCTCTCCTTCTGCTGTCCCAATACCAAGCAAGACTTGACCGGCATCTTTTAAAATTGTTTTTAAATCAGTTGAATCAACATTAACTAAGCCAGTAGAATTTATAACCTCAGTAATCCCCCCAACCACTTCCTCAAGTACTTTATCAATAATTCCAAAAGCTTCAAGCAGGGGTGTAGTTCTATCAATTACTTTAAGAAGACGTTCATTGGCAATAGAGATTAAGGCATCAACCTTAGTCGCTAATATCTTAATAGTTTGTTCAGCGATAGCCATTCTCCGTAAACCCTCGAAAATAAATGGTTTAGTCACTAAAGCAATAGTTAAAATACCCAATTCGCGACTGATTTCGGCAATAACTGGCAAAGCGCCACTACCAACCCCGCCCCCTAAACCGGCAACCAAAAAAATTAAATCAGTACCTCTTAGTTCGCCAATTATTTCCTTTCGACTAATCTCAGCTGCCTGTTGACCTAAATTTACATTCATTCCAGTCCCCGATCCTTTGGTCCCCCTCTTACCTATCTTAATTTTTTTATGGGCTGAAGTGCGAGCTAATGATTGGCTATCTGTATTAATAGCAATTAATTCTAGGTTTGGAATTTTAGATTTCATTAATCGAGAAATTATCGAGCAACCAGCGCCGCCGACTCCGACTACTTTAATTTTAAGACCCCTGCCCCTTAATTGGGGCCTTTTTCTTAGCTGCTCTCGTCTTGATAATTTATTTTTTGCCATTGTTTTTTAACTCTAAAAGTGGTCCGAATTCCAAAAATGGGATCAAGAGTAAATTTATTTTAAAGTGTTTGATTTAATTACAAACTAAATTATTAAAAGTAAAAATAATTCCAGATTAGGGCTTATTTTAAACTAGTTACCTATTGTAGCAGATTTTTAAAATTTCATCAACCATTTTTTTATCAGCCTGAGGATTGTTTAAATTTTGAATATTGCGACTTAATTGAGTTAACCTATTTTTATCGAAAATTAATTTTTTAATTGTCTGCAGGAATAAATCAGGGGTTAAATATTTTTGATCCAAAACAACAGCTGCCTGGCGATCAGCAAAATACTTTGCATTCATTTTTTGGTGGGAATCGGCAATCGGAATTAAAATAGACGGCTTAGCTAAGACCGCTAATTCGGTTAAAGCCCCCATTCCAGCCCGTGAAATTACTAAATCAGCTATTGCATAAGCATCAGCCATCTCTTCAGTCAAAAATTCATAAAAATGATAACGATTGATAATCGACAATTGATTATTGATAATCGATAATTTATCTCTGCCTGTTAAGTGAATAACTTGGCAAAATTTTGTCAGTTTGGGAATAGTCTGCCAAACTAATTCATTAATTTTTTGGGCGCCAGTGCCACCGCCAATAACCAATAAAGTTGGCAAATTTTCCTCTAAATTAAATCTTTTAATCGCTCGTTTTTTATCTCCTTTTAAAATTTCCATCCTCACCGGGTTGCCGGTTAGAATTGTTTTTCTTTTAGAAAAATCGGCTAATGACTTTTCAAAAGTCACAGTAATTTTAGACGCAAAAAACGCCATCATTAAATTAGCCAAGCCAGGCACAACATCTTGCTGATGGATTAAACTCGGAATACCTAAAAACCAACCAGCCCAAACCACAGGCACTGAAACAAAACTGCCTGCTGACAAAATAATATCTGGTTTAAATTTTTTGATAATAAAAAATGATTCAATCAGACCCAAAAATAACAAAATCGGGTCAAAAAAATTTCGCCAATCAAAGTAGCGCCGAAGTTTGCCACAATGAATACGTTGATAAGGAAGATTATAAGTCAAAACTAATTCCTTTTCAGGTATTCCTTTTTTAGAGCCAATAAATAAAAATTCTACCTCCAAATTTCGTCTCCTCAGCTCTTCGACAATAGCCAAAAGTGGAACAACTGAGCCGGCAGTGCCGCCACCAGTTAATAAGATACGCATAGAGTATAGTATACTCCTTTTCTTAAAAAAATAAAGACCCGCAAATTTAGACGGGTCTTTTATTCTATTGCCTTCAGCTTAAAAATCACAGTCTGCCAAATTCCCAAGGCCTTTTCTTTTCTCGTCGCCTGAGCAATAATTCTTTTGTCTTTGTCAATCCAAAGCGTAATATCTCCACTATTTGCGCTAAATATTTTGCTCCTCCGAACGCAACAGTTAAATACGCGATAACTAAAAGTACCAGCCGGAACTTTAATTTTCTCCTCTCTTAAAAATACTACTGGCAGGCGATAAGAAACCTTTCGATTCTCGGCGAAGCTCCAGATATAAAAGGTATCGCCAATTGCCATTGAATCGACATCAATCAAACGAAGATACCAGAAGATATTTATCATATCATGAATTCCGACATAACTTTTAACCATTATGCCTGACGAATCAATTGTCGACTGGTCGTCAAAAAAAATGGTTGAATCTTTTTCATAGTAAGCAGTTCCTTTTTCTGGATTAAAATTAATTATCTGCCATTTTTCCTTATTTTTTTCTAGTAAATATTGCTCTTCCCTCACAGTGACAAGATCTGTTGTCCTGGCATACGATTCTATTTTGCTTTCTCGAATCGGGATTAACGAATGGTTGATCTTCATATAGAAAGTAAAATGATAACAAGAGTCACCATTAATTTCACAAAAGAGTGAATCTGTCCAGAGATAAATATTAATTTCAGGTGTAAAGCCCAAAACGCTGGCGGTAAAAGTAAATTTTTCTCCCAAACGTAAAACCGTTTCTGGTGGCTTAATGTTCACTAATTTATCTGTCTCTGCCACGCTTATCAATAGTAAGGCAAACAGCAAAATCATTTTTCTCATGAAAACCTCCTTTCGAATCTAAAAATCTATTCTAAGTAATAACAAATCGCCCGAAAAAGTAAAGGGGACAAATCAATTGTCCCCTATTTTCTTTTTTTCCCAAAAATGGCCCAGACCTGCCGGACCATTTTTTTATACCAACCGTCCGGAATCCATAACTTTCCCCGATCATATAATCGCTCATCGCCAATTAAACAGCGACTCACTTCCCTTATTCCGTTTTCCGTTCGCCGAAAGAGAATTTCTATTCTACCACCAAATTCAACTCCGACTTCTGAAACAACACCATTTTTTCGTTCAACCCTGGCGATTTTAATCATTTAACCTTCTTATTTTAATTATTGACCCCGAAGTGAAATTTTTCGGGGTTGACTTATTTTATCGAACTAATTAAGATAATAACATAAATTTTATTTTATGTCAACTCCTATTAGACAAAAAATAACTATTAATGACCCGAATTATCCAAAACTGCTCAAGGAAATATATGACCCCCCCAAAGAACTTTATGTCTGGGGTGAATTGCGGGCTGAAGAAAATTATCCTTTGGCTGTGGTCGGCACTCGCAAGGTTTCTAATTATGGAAGACAAATTACTATTGATTTGGTTAGAAATTTAGCTAAAGCAGGTTTAACAATTATTAGTGGCTTAGCTTTAGGTGTTGATGGCTTAGCTCATCAAGCCTGTTTGGATGTTAATGGTCGAACTATTGCTGTGCTTGGCTCTGGTTTAAATCATATTTATCCATCAATTCACCAAAAATTAGCTGAAAAAATTGTTAAATCTGGTGGGGCTGTGGTTAGCGAATACCCGCCCGAAACTGGGCCAACCAAGTGGAATTTTCCGGCTCGCAATCGAATCATTGCCGGAATGTCTTTGGGTGTTTTAGTAACTGAGGCACCAGAAACTTCGGGCGCCTTAATTACCGCTCGCTGCGCTTTAGATAATGGTCGTGAAGTTTTTGCTGTGCCTGGTAATATTAATAGTTCAAATTCTGTCGGGACCAATCAATTAATTAAATTGGGGGCAAAAGCAGTAACAAAAGTTGAAGATATTTTAGATGCTTTTGATTTAGAACTAACTGAACATTCAAAAAGAGAAATAAAGCCAGCCAACAATGAAGAAAAAATAATTTTAGAAATTCTAGCCGATGGTCCGCTCCATATTGATGAGATTATCAAAAAAAGTAAACTTGAAGCGCCGCTCGTCAATTCAACTTTAGTGATAATGGAAATTAGCGGCAAAGTCAGACATATTGGCAACAGTAATTATACCATTAGTTAAAGAGGAGTTTAAAAATCCATAGTTTATGGTTTATGAAACTTATAATTGTTGAATCGCCAACTAAAGCAAAAACTATCTCCAAATTTCTCGGAAATGATTTTATTGTTGAGTCATGCCAGGGACATATTCGCGATTTACCACGCGGAAAAATGGGAATCGATATTGAAAATAACTTTCAGCCCCAATATGTTATTCCAACTAAGAAAAGAAAAATTGTTAATAAATTAAAAAAATTAGCCAATCAAGCTGAAACTATTTACTTTGCTACTGATGAAGATCGGGAGGGGGAAGCAATTGCCTTTCATTTACAACAAGTTCTTGGCACAGAAAAACCAATTAAAGGTAAAAGAATTGTTTTCCACGAAATCACTCTAGAAGCGATTGAAGAAGCATTAAAAAATCCACGGGAGATTGATTTAAATTTAGTCCAGGCCCAAGAAGGCCGCCGAATCTTAGATCGTCTGGTTGGCTATGAACTTTCTCCGTTTTTATGGAGAAAAATTGCTAAAGGTTTATCAGCCGGCCGAGTTCAATCCCCTGCTTTACGTTTAATTATTGAACGAGAGAGAGAAATTGAAAAATTCAAACCGGAAGAATATTGGAGTATTGAGGCCCTACTCCAACCAGAGACAAGTTCAGATAAAAATTTTACCGCAAAATTATATAAAATTAATGATTTGGTTTTAAATAAACTAACAATTAAATCAAGGGTTGAGGCAGATAAAATTATTAAAGATTTGAAAAAAGCAAAATATGTTGTCTTAAATTTTAAAACAAGAGAACAACAAAAAAATCCTCTACCGCCATTTACTACTAGCACCCTTCAACAAGAAGCTAATCGCAAATTGGGTTTTTTGGCAAAAAAAACTATGCTGATTGCCCAGCAACTTTATGAAGGAATTAGTTTGGGTAAAAAGGAGGCAGTCGGTCTAATCACTTATATGCGTACTGACTCATTAAATTTGGCTGAAAAATTCTTAAATGAAGCAGCTGAATTTATCAAAAATAACTACGGAAAAGAATATTTAGAAAGACGTCAATATAAGACAAAATCAAAAGTTGCTCAAGAAGCACACGAGGCAATCCGTCCAACCTCCTGTTTCCGTCAACCAGAAAAAATAAAAAAATATCTAAGTAAAGATCAATACAAGCTTTATAATTTAATTTGGTCTCGAGCTATAAGCTGCCAAATGAGATCGGCCAGATTAATTAATACGACAGTTGATATTATTGCCCAGGTATATACTTTTCGAGCCAATGGGTCATCTCTTAAGTTTGATGGCTGGTTGAAAATTTATCCTGAAAGGCAGATAGAAACAATTTTGCCTCCTTTAAAAATTAATGAAAAATTAAAATTGATTAAACTTTTGCCAGAACAACATTTTACCGAACCACTGCCAAGATACAATGATGCTAGTTTGGTTAAAACATTGGAATCTTTGGGCATTGGCCGACCATCAACTTATGCGCCAATTATTTCAACCCTTCAGGAGAGAAATTATATTTACAGAGAACAGCGTTATTTTAAACCAACCAAAATTGGATTTTTAGTCAACGATCTGTTGGTTAGTCATTTTCCAGAAATTGTTGATTATCAATTTACTGCTCGAATGGAAGATAATTTAGATAAAATTGCCAACGGCCAAGAAAATTGGCTGCCAATGATTAAAAATTTTTATGGGCCATTTAAAGAAAAATTAAAAAACAAAGAAAAAGAAATCGCTAAAAATTATCTGGCGGAAAAAACTGAAGAAATTTGTCCAAAATGCGGCAAACCTTTAGTGATAAAAATGAGCCGATTTGGTAGATTTCTAGCCTGCTCTGGTTTCCCTGAATGCCAATTTACTAAATCATTAAATAATAGCCATCAACAATCAACTGGAATAAAATGTCCAAAATGTCAAATAGGAGAAATTATCCAAAAAAGAACTAAAAGGGGCAAATTTTTTTACGGCTGCAATCGCTGGCCTAAATGCAACTACGCCTCGTGGCAAAAACCAACACCCGAATAGCCTTAATGAATCGCTGAAAATGGCTGCGATCGTCGTGATATTCCACCACTGAACTGAAAATGACTTGACGGAGTTGGCGGGGCGTCACCCGACAGCTACAGCTAGCTAAAATTTGGAGTAAAAACGAACAGATTTTAGTAAGAGATATGAGCCGCAATACTCATTTAGTAGCATTGGCCAAGCCATTATAGTCAAAAGCCTGTTGCCTGATAGTCCAGTGTTGAATTTGATTGAATTATTAAATAACATTTTTAACATCTTTATGAAAAAGTGCACAATCTGCCCCTGGGAATGTAAAGTAAACCGAATTAAAAAATTGGGTGTTTGCCGAGCGCCAAATCAATTGGAAATAGCCCATTGGCAAATTCATCAATGGGAAGAACCCTGTATTTCGGGACAAAACCCCTCTTGCGGCTCTGGCACAATTTTCTTTAGCCATTGCAACCTACGTTGTGCTTTCTGTCAAAATTACGAAATTTCTCAAATCAATCATGGTCAAATTGTTTCCGAAAAAGAATTATTAAAAATTTGTTTAGATTTAAAAAAACAAGGTGCCTATAACATTAATCTAGTCTCGCCCACCCCTTATTCAATTTATCTAAAAAATTTTTTAGAAAAAAACAAAAAGCAAATTGATTTACCAATTATTTGGAATTCCAATAGTTATGAAAAAACCGAAACAATTAAATCACTATCTGGTTTAGTTGATGTTTGGTTACCTGACTTAAAATATTACAACGATAAAATTGCCCAAAAATATTCGGGAGCAAAAAATTATTTTCAATTTGCCAGTCAAGCAATTTTAGAAATGCGCCAACTAACGCCTAAAGATATTTTTAATCCGAACGGATTAATTGAAAAAGGCTTGATTATCCGCCATTTAGTCCTACCCGGTCAAATTAAAGATTCACTCAAAATTCTCTCTTGGATTAAAAATTATCTGGGTCAAAATACAATTTTAAGTCTGATGTCCCAATACTATCCGGTTTATCAAGCCTATAAATTCCCGGAGATCAATCGCCGATTAAAAAGTCAAGAGTATCAAGTTTTAATTGATTGGTTAATAAAAAATGATTTTAAAAATGTTTTTGTTCAAGATTTGTCTTCAGCCAATAAAAATTTCACTCCGAAGTTTAAAAACAAGACTCGCTGAATCAAAATATTTCCAATCAGTGGCTTAAACCGGGAATGGTCTCCTATGTAACACTCGATAGATTTTTAAAGATCTGTTTCGCAAAAATGGTATCCATCGTCAGCGATGGCCATGAAGAATAATAAAAAGGGGCCGCTGTAATTAGCGGCTCCTAATTTTATAAACCAAAAATTAAAATTTCAAATATTTTCTGATAACCAAAATTTCCTCAAATTTAAAAATTAAACTGAATATTAAATAAAATAGGCTGCCAGCTAAAACAGCGCCTAAAAACTGAATTAAAACACCAAAAAATGTCTGCATATTAACCAAGGGGGCAATTTGGTATTTGGAAAATTGAATTATCCCTGCCATCAAAAGCGATAAGCAGACAATTTTCAAGGTTGAACGCAAAATTCTCTGTTGATCTAAGTCGCCAGCTTGTTGTTTTAAAATAACAAAAAGCAGCAATAAATTAATAATTGAAGAAATAGAAAAGGCTAAAGCCAAGCCGCTAACTCCCATTTTCGGACCTAAAATTAAACAACCAAATAAATTAATTAAAAAACCGACAACCGCGATTTTGACCGGCGTGAGAGTATCCTGCTCGGCGTAAAAAGCTCGAGCTAAAACCGGAATCAAACTTTGGGCAAATAAAGAAATCGAAAAATAGCCCAAAGCCTGAGCGGTTAAAATCGTATCCTGCCAATCAAATTCGCCGGCCCCTAAAATCAAACGGACAATCTGGGTCCGCAATAAAATAAAAATCACCGTCGTCGGAATTATTAAATATAAAATCCGGCGAACTGTTTTTGAAAAATAGTGGACAAATAAATCTTTTTGACCATCAACTAAACTCTTAGAAAATACTGGAAAAACAGCCACTGCTAAAGAAGTACCAAAAATATTAATTGGAAAACTAATTAAATTAAAGGCTAAATTATAAATGGCTACTGTTCCGGCCATTAAACCTGAAGCGATTGATGTCGTAACGATTAAATTGAATTGGCCGATCGCCAGACCAAAACAGCGGGGAAGCATTAAAAGACCAATCTTTTTTACGGCTGGATGAAAATAATCAAAAACTCCTTGCCAGCGATAACCTGTTTGATAAAGACTGGGTAATTGTACCAGATAATGCAATAAGGAGC
>JBMFLE010000020.1:0-12891 GCA_049971355.1 Patescibacteria group bacterium | reverse complement strand
ATCTTTAACTATTTCAAACAGCCCAAACTAAATTACTAAAAGCGGAAAATTGTCCCACGAAAGGGGCTCACTTCAAACACCAATAACCTTGCCTTTGATTACTCAATTAGATTTGATTTTTTCATCAATGGTCAATAAGTCGCGAGCAAAGAAATAATTTGACATTTGAAATTTGAAATTTGACATTTCATTTGTCATTAGAAATTAGGATTTAGAAATTTTATTGTTATTACTCTATAACTTTTATGTTGCCAAAAATTGCTGTTATCATTCCAGTTTACAATGGCCGGGATTATCTTCCCGATTGTTTAAATAGCCTAAAAGAACAAACCCTGTCGCCAGCCCAGATTATTGTGGTTGATAACGCCTCAATTGATGGTAGTCAAGAATTGTTAGCAAAATTCAAAATTCAAAATTCAAAATTAAAAATTATTCGCAATAATGCGAATTTTGGGTTTGCTAAAGCTTGCAATCAGGGGATAGAAGAAGCGATTAAGAATGGAGCTGATTATGTTTTTCTTTTAAACCAAGATACAGTTTGCGAAAGAGATTGTTTAGAAAAATTATTATCAGCGATGGAAAATTCATCTTCTAATTCGCGCGAATTTGGGAATGAAAAATTAGAACAAAAAAAACAAATTTTTGCTATTCAACCGTTAATTTTACTTTGGAACAATAAAAATTTAGTTCAAACTTCTGGCTGCCGTATTCATTTTCTCGGTTTTGGTTATTCCGGTGATTACAAAAAAAATCCTGAATCTTTAATTTTAAATCTTAAATCTAAAGAAATCCCTTACTCGTCCGGAGCGGCAATGTTTATTAATGTCAAAATTTTAGAGGAAGTCGGCTTTTTTGATGAAGACTTTTTTTTGTATCATGAAGATTTAGATTTGTGTTTACGGGCCAGATTTCTTAATTATCAGATTGTTTTGGCGCCACAAACAATTGTTTATCATAAATATATTGAAAGAATTTTGAGACATCGTTGGTATTGGTCAGAGAGAAATCGTCAATTAACTTTATTGAAATTTTATAAATGGCCAACCTTAATTTTAATTTTTCCTTGTTGGCTGTTAATGGAATGTGGAGTTTTATTTTATAGTTTGATGACCGGCTGGTTAGATTTAAAAATAAAATCTTATTTTAGTGTTTTGATTCAATTGCCGAAAACTTTAATTAAACGTCGGCGAATTCAAAAAAATAGAAAAATCAGCGATCGTCAAATGAGTAAATTCTTGGAGGCAAAATTTAATTTTGCCGGGGTAGAACATCCATTTATAAAATTTATAGCCAACCCAATTTTCAGTAATTACTGGAAAATTTTAAAAAGAATAATTTTTTGGTAATATGAATAAAATTATAAAAATCCTTATTGCTTCTGATTTTTTAATTTCGACGGGTTGGGGACTACTAAATCCAATTTTTGCCATTTTTATTACCGAAAAAATAATCGGTGGAACATTAGCAGTAGTTGGTATTGCTGAATTTATCTTTTTAAGCAGTAAAGCTTTTTTTCAATTGATTTTCGGAGATTATTTGGACATTGAGTCATCTGATAGACGAAATTTGCGCTGGGCTTTGATTGGCTCAATAATTTTAAATTTAAGCGTTTTACTTTATCTTGTTTGTCGTTATCCATGGCATTTGTATAGCGTTGAATTATTAGTAGGCATTAGTTCGGCAATGATTTACCCATCTTGGTATGATCTTTTTGTTAAACATCTTAACCCCCGCAGAAGAGCTTTTTCGATTAGTTTTCATTCTACGGCAATTGAGGGTGGTTCCGCCCTGTCTGCGGCAATCGGTGGTTTAATTGCCAATTACTTCGGTTTTTCTTTTTTAATTTATTTAGTGGCTGGTATTTCTCTAATTGGTACTATTTTTTTATTTTTCTTAATTAGGCCAATTCTAATTTTTGAGCAAAAAGAAAGAGCAGAGTCAAAAATTGATTCCCTGCCAGTAGTTGCACCTCCTCAGGCTTTAGAGATTAAACCTGAAATTTTGACTATTAGAAAATATGGCGATCCAATTCTCAGAGATCATGCCAAGCCGATTAGGGAAATTGATGAGACTGTCAGAAGGTTGGCTCAAGAAATGTTGATAACAATGTATAAAAATGGTGGTTGTGGTTTGGCTGCGCCGCAAGTGGGGGAATTAGTAAAGTTAATTATTGTTGATATCGGTGAAGGACCCCTAATTTTAGCCAATCCAAAAATTTTAAAAAAATCTTGGTATCGAATTTGGGCTGAAGAGGGTTGCTTGAGTTTACCGGGAATTGTTCTAAAATTAAAAAGACCCAAAAAAATCGAAGTTGAGGGTTTTCAAATTAATAATGGCCAAAGGATTAAAATTAGGGCCAAGGGTCTATTGGCCAGAGCCTTAATACATGAGATTGAACACCTTGATGGCATTTTAATTATTGATAAACTAACTTTTTGGCAGAAATGGTTCATAAGAAGACAGCTGAAAGAGTTAAAACGCAATACTCAGGAATTATTGCGCGAAAAACAAAAAGCAAAGTTATTAGCTAAGAAAGAAAAATTAAGAGTTCCGGAAAAAGCAGAGAGACTAAAAGAATCTCCTTCGGAAGTGGCGACTAAAAAAGCAAAAGTGCTCCAAAATGAAACTAAAGCTTTGATGAAAATTGAACCGCCGCCCGAACAAACAAAATAGAAAATCGCGGGATTAGTATAACGGTAGTACGTAACCTTCTTTACCCCGTTAAATTTTGCGGGTGTCGTATAACGGTCATTATGATTCCTTCCCAAGGAATAGACGGCGGTTCGACTCCGCTCACCCGCTTAAGATAAGCAAAATTTTTGCGGGGCCAAGGTTGAGGCGCGGGTTCAACTCCCGCATCCCGCTTTTTGCCGACCTAACTTGACTAGTCGACCTGCCCGCTAATCGCCCAGTGCCGATGTAGCTCAATTGGTAGAGCAGGCGCTTCGTAAGCGTCAGGTTGTCGGTTCGATTCCGACCATCGGCTCCAGGCGCTTGGCAAAAATGGCAATTAATCTATTATGATCAAATTCATTAACGTCACCAAATTTTATCGGCTGAATACTTATGCTCTGCGTAATGTGACTTTTCATATTAAGCCAGGTGAATTTGTTTCTATTGTCGGGCAATCAGGAGCAGGCAAAACAACAATTGTTAAATTATTAATTGCTGAGGAAAAACCAACTGATGGGAAAATTATTGTTGGTGGCTGGGATATTACCAATATTAAACCCTATGAGATTCCATATCTTCGGCGGCAAATTGGGGTTGTTTTTCAAGATTTTAAACTATTACCAAAAAAGACTGTTTATGAAAATGTCGCCTTTGCCCTAGAAGTGGTTAACGCCTCGGCAAAAAAAGTGAAAACTATTGTTCCGCAGTTATTGAAAATTGTTGGTTTAGAAAATAAGGCAAAATATTGGCCAGTTCAGTTATCATCTGGCGAGGCCCAAAGAGTGGCTATTGCTCGAGCCATTGCCAATAAACCAAAAATTTTAGTGGCCGATGAGCCAACTGGTAATTTAGACTCTATTAATAGTCGTGATATTATAGAATTATTGGCCAAAATTAATGAATTTGGCACTACTGTTTTGCTGGTTAGCCATAATCGTGAAATAGTCAATTTATTGAAAAAACGAGTCATAACATTGGATCACGGAATGATTATTGGTGACCAGATGCAAGGGAGATACGTTATTTAATATTTAAGTATGAAATATGAAATTTTAGAACACACTGCTGATCTTAAGATTCGGGCTTTTGGTAGAGATTTGTCCGAATTATTTTCTAATATGATTAAGGGGATGTTTGAGGCCTGTGGGCCAATTATTAGTGATAATTTATCAACAGTCAATCGCGAGATAAAAATTCAATCGCAAAATTTAGAATCACTTTTAGTTGATTTTTTATCCGAAGCTCTTTACTTATCTGATGTTAATAACGAAGCCTATTTTGAAGCTGAATTTGAAAAATTGACTGACAGGGAGCTGATTGGTAAAATCAAGGGAAATAAAATAGAGGGTCTTAAAGAGGAAATTAAAGCTGCCACTTGGCATGATTTAGAAATTAAAAAAACCCCCACTAATTGGCAGGCAACAGTCTTGTTTGATATTTGAAAGAGGACTGCCCTTATTTTTTAAACATAATTATAATGTTTAAGTCTCTGATTAAAAAGATTTTGCCAAAGTTTTTAATACTTGGTTATCATCGATTTTTGGCTTATCTAGCCATGATTATTTATCAATGGCCGAGTCGAAAAATGATTGTCATTGGTGTAACTGGCACAGCCGGCAAATCAACAGTGGTAAATTTAATCGGCAGAATTTTAGAAGAGGCTGGTTATAAAGTTGGCTGGACATCAACTTTAAATTTTAAAATTGACCAAAGGGAATGGCTGAATACAACTAAAATGACTATGCTTGGCCGTTTTGCTTTACAAAAAATATTAAGACAAATGTTGGAGGCAGGTTGTCAGTACGCGGTGATTGAAACTTCGTCTGAGGGGATTGTTCAATCGCGGCATTTAGGTATCGATTATGATTTGGCGATTTTTACCAATTTAGCACCGGAACACATTGAATCACATGGCAGTTTTGAAAAATATCGATCTAGCAAGGGTAAGTTATTCGCCAAATTAATGAAACAAAAGCCAAAAATAATTAATCATCAGAGAATTAAGAGAGCAATTATTGTTAATTTAGACGACAACAATGCAGATTATTTTTTACAATTTCCGGCAGAAGAATATTATGGTTTTACTTTCAGTGAGACAGATAGACAAATGCATTTGTCTGGGGCGAATAAAATAAATGTTATTCGAGCTAGAAATATTAAATTAAATCAGGATGGTTCAGGGTTTATGGTTCAAAATTCAAAGTTTAAAGTCAATCTGTTGGGCGAATTCAATGTCTATAATTCTTTAGCCGCGATTACTGTAGCTCTTTCCCAAAATGTTGGTTTGGCAGTTTGTCAGAAAGCCTTAGAAAAAGTTAAAAACATTCCTGGTCGGTTGGAAATTGTGATTAATAAACCAATTAAAGTGATTGTTGATTATGCCCATACTCCTGATTCTTTAGAAAAAGTTTATCAGTTAATATCTAAGATTAAATCTTCGACTTCTAAAATTATTGCGGTTTTAGGTTCAGCTGGCGGTGGACGAGATAAATGGAAAAGACCAAAAATGGGAGAGATTGCCAGTGAATACGCCGATGAAGTTATTGTTACCAATGAAGATCCTTATGACGAAAATCCAGAAGAGATAATCGAACAAGTGGCAAGCGGGGTTAGCGATAAAAATGTTTATAAAATTTTAGATCGAGGCCAAGCAATAAAAAAAGCTATTAGTTTGGCTAAGCCCGGCGATCTGGTCATCATTACTGGCAAGGGCTGCGAACAATGTATTATGGGCCCTGGTGGTAAAAAAATTCCCTGGGATGATCGGAGGGTGGTCAGAGAGATTTTGAAAGAATAAAAAACCACTCATCTATTAAAGTATTGTTTATTATTTTTTAATTCGGGGTTATATTTTTAATTCGGGATTTTAGTGCGTAATAATTTTTAGAGTTCCGACCCCCCTAAATTCGGGAAGTTAAGAGGTCGGAACTCTATAATTAGTTTTCCAGGGTGGAACCTTGGAGACCCTCGATGCGCAATAAATGACTAATGACAAATTTCTAATTTCTAAATAAAAAGGAATTATTAAACATTTGACATTTCATTTGTCATTAGAAATTGGGGTTTAGAAATTACACAAATGGTGTCCCATTTTTGGGGTTCACATCCTACCTTAAATTTTTGTTGTGTTGTAATATAATCGTTTTGAGTGACCAATTGTCCAGGTAGCGATTTTTGAAAATCGGTCGCCGATTTTAAAGAGACCCCCTATAAGTCAATATTTAAGCACTATATAGAGGGTTTAATTTGGAGGGACTGTCCCCATATGGTTAGTAAAATCAGCAAATTTTGGCCAATTCTTACCCCAAATTCTTATTACGCATTATCTTTATTAATAAGAAATTTTTGAGTGGTTAATTTTAGGAATTTAATTATTTTTTAAAATTAATTGATAAACCTCTAAAGTTTTTTCTGCGCACTTGGTCCAAGAAAATTTTTTGACTTGTTCTAAGCCAAGTTTTTTTAATTTTTCTCGCAAATCTGGTTTGGCAATAATTTCTTTAATTTTTTCAGCCATTTCATTTATATCATTGGGATTAAAATAAAGAGCTGCTTGGCCATAAATTTCAGGCAAAGGTCCGGCATTAGAGGAAATAACCGGGCAGCCCTGAGCCATCGCTTCCAAACCCGGCAAACCAAAACCCTCCATTAAAGATGGAGAAATATAAGCCAAGGCGTTTTGGTATAAATTTACCAATTCTTCATCACTAACTGAACCAGTAAAAATCACCTTATCTTCAATTTTCAATTCTTTGGCCAACTTTTGCAAACGTTTATAGAAATAGTCAATTTTACCAACCAGGACGAGCTGGATGCCGGATGCTGGATACCGGATGCTGGATAAAACTAATTTAAAAGCCGAAAGCAGCCGTTCTAAGTTTTTGTGCGGATAAGCATTTCCTATATACAATAAGAATTCTGAATTTTGAATTTTGAATTCTGAATTCTGAATTTTTTGCACCATATTTGCTGCTTCGTAAGTAACAATTATTTTATTAGGATTAATTTTATAATAGCCGATAATTTGATTTTTGACAAATTCGGAAACGGTTAAAATTCTAGTCGCTCTTTTGATAGCTAAAAAAGTTATTAATTGTGAAAAGAGATATTTCAAGAAATAAAAAGGCCAAAAACGAGTGGTCGCCCTTAAATTAAATTGGCGATGAATTAAGTCGTGAATAGTAATAACAAATTTGCCCGAATAAAAAATCGGAACATTAAAATGGGGAAAATGAACTAAATCTAATCTGTATTTTTTGAGTTTGAGCGGCAACGATATTTGTTCTTTCAAAGAGTAGGGCGGATAATCGGCTAAAATTTTATGAAGATTTGGTTTTAATTCTTCAGCTAACTCAAAACCGGCTGGCCGTAAAAAAATAAAATATTCGTTTTGTCTGTCCAGCTCTTCCAGTTGTTGAATAATTTTTTGCGTGTAACGCCCGATACCTTTGTCCAGCGGTCCATAAAGGCGAGCGTCGATACCGATACGCATATGAATTTTGAAATTATTAAGGGTTTTGCTAATAATTTTACCAAGACCATTTTCTTTTTTAAAAAATATTTAACCTGCCAAATAAATTATTTCTATTTTTTCGCTTGGAATTTTAAATTTTTTGATTAGTTCTTGTTTAGTGAATTCGGAGTCAGTGATGATTTTTGCCGCTTTTTGGAGGGCGCGGTGTAAAATCAGACGGAAAATTAAATCTTTGATTTTATAGAATAAATTATACAGGCCTTGATGTTTGGTCGGCCAATCAAGCAGAGTCAAATCATGAACAGTCAAAATAAATTTGCCCGAATAAAAAATCGGCACATTAAAATGGGGAAAATGAACTAAATCTAATCTGTATTTTTTGAGTTTGAGGGGTAATAAAATTTGTTCTTGCCAGGAATACCAAGGATAATCGGCCAAGACCTTATGGAAGTGAGGATTGGTTGTTTGATATAAATCAAAATTTTCTCGACGAAGAAAAATAAAATATTCATTTTTTTGGTCAAGCTTCTCTAAATGGGCAATTAATTTTTCTAAATATCGTCCGATTCCTTTGCCACTCAGGCCGTAAAATCGGGCGTCAATACCTATTTTCATAGAGGATATTATAGCATGATTTAAAATAAACAAAAGGGGGCTAATTGTCAGCCCCCCGTTTTAAAATCGGTAAGCGTAGTAATTCCAGCGGATTAATTCTAGCTTGACCGAGACGGGCGCCCCAGTGCAAATGCGGGCCGGTTGAACGGCCAGTTGAGCCGACCAAGCCGATAATTTGGCCTCTTTTAACCATTTGGTTTTCTGCCACTAGAATTTTAGAAAGATGACAATAAACAGTGAACAGTTTTCCGCCGTGGTCAATAATCACCAGTTTACCCTCGAAAAAGAAGTCGCCGATTAAAACGATTTTACCGTCATTGACTGCCCGAACAGAGTCGCCCCCCGGGGCACTTAAATCGACACCATTATGGACGCTTAAAATTTTTCCGGTGAAAATTCTTTTCTCGCCGAATTGACTGCTGACCACAGCTGAATCCAGGGGCAAGATAAATGACCTGGTCCAAGCAATTTCGGTTTTACTTTGATAAGCCCAAGAAAGTGCCCGAGAAAGTCGTGCTTTTTCCCGTTTTATTCTTTCCAAAATTATTGAATCAATTTTGATAAACCGCGGGCTAAGGGTTATTTTTTTAATCGGCGCTTTAATCTTTTTGACAAAGATGGTTCGGTAAAGTGTCTGTTTATGGCAGTCAGTTTTTTCTAAGATAATTTTAAATTTATATCGGCCGGTTTCTGCTTCTAAATCAGGCGCCCAGAGAGCGACCCAGTTGTTATTTTGTTCAATCAGGACTAGAGTATCGTGACCGCAGATAATTTCAACTTTAGTTAAATTCGAATCTTTAGGAATTTGAATTGTCATTAATCCACCTTGTTCAATTGTCTCCGGCTCAATAGTAATTTTTTCTGGAGTTTTAATAGTGGCGGCGATTTGTTGATAACTAGGTTGGGTAAAACAGAAAAGATAGAATAAATAAATTAAGATTTTCATCTTAAACCTCCTTTTTTAAAGAGCCATTTTTACTTTAAATATTATTATAGTGATAAAAAATTACTGAGGCAATAGCTAAGCCAGCAAATTCAGCCGGTAAAATTCGCGGGCCGAAACGAAATAGTTTAAGGCCTAATTTTTTGGCTAATTTTATTTCTGATTCGGAAAAACCACCTTCCGGACCAATAAAAAGATTAATTAATTTTGGTTTTTTCTCTGGCAGAACTTGTTTTAAGTTTTTTTTAGCATTTGGCTGACCAATTAAATTAAGTGCTATTTTATTCAAAATTTGTTTTGTTAAAGATTTAAAATTTATTGGCTGGGCAATAATTGGAATATTTGTCCGGCCGGATTGTTCGGTTGATTCTTGGACAATTTTTTGCCAGCGCCTAAATTTTTCCTCGGAGACCCGACGAACAATACTTCGATCAGTAATTAATGGCACAAATTTACTAATTCCTAAAGCAGTGCCTTGTTTAATTAACCATTCAAACTTATCTTTTTTGATTAAAGATTGATAAAGAACAATTTTTATTTTCGGTTCAATATCTTGTTTTATTTCTTTTATAACCTTGCCAGTAATAAAATTATTGATAGATTCTAAAATAATTAAAAACTGTCGACCACTTGAATCAAAAATAGTAATTTCCTGACCAGGTTTTAATCGCAAAACATTTTTAATTTGATGAATTTGCTCCGGGTTAAAAATTTTAATTTCGTTTTCAGTTTGTCTAAAATTTTTCAAAAAGAAACGATGCATAAAACTATCATAGCATTTCTGAACAAAAAATCAATGTCTATATGTGGATAGTCCCCCCAATTTACTCCCGCACCAATACATTGGTGTGGGAGTGGCTATGTTATCCACAGTTGCTTGCTTTCCGGGCTTTGCTATTTTGGTATAATAAAACAATACTATGCTTACCAAAAATGATTTACATAAAATCAACGATTTTCTTTACGAAATTCCAAAAACTTTTCGTTCAGATATGCGAGTTTCGGCTAGAATTTATGTTAACGAAAAGATGTTAGAACAAGTTTTTCGTGACAAATCTTTAGAACAGTTAGTTAATGTCGGTACTTTGCCCGGAATTGTAAAATATGCTTTAGCTATGCCTGATATCCACGAAGGTTACGGTTTTCCAATTGGCGGAGTAGCGGCAACTAAATTTCCCGAAGGCGTAATTTCGCCCGGCGGAATTGGTTTTGACATTAATTGCGGCGTTAGGCTCTTAACCACTGGCATTTCTTCAGAACAATTAAAACCGTATTTAGCTGAATTAGCCGATGCTTTAAATCATGCCATTCCTTCTGGCGTTGGCTCAACTGGCAAGATAAAATTAGATAAAGTAGCTATGAATAGAGTTTTATTAGGTGGGGCCAAACAAGTGGTTTCTCAAGGTTATGGTTTGCCAGAAGATTTGGAGCATTGTGAAGCGGGGGGTTGTTTAGAGAAGGCTGACCCGACAAAAGTTTCCGACCAAGCCAAAACTCGCGGACGAGATCAATTAGGAACACTTGGTTCTGGAAATCACTTTTTAGAAATTCAGAGAGTTGAACAGATTTTTGATGAAAAAGTGGCAGAGGCTTTTGGTCTAAAATCTAATGAAATTACAATTTTAATCCACACTGGTTCACGCGGTTTAGGTCATCAGGTCTGTACTGATTGGGTAAGAATTTTTAATCAAAAATTATCAGAGTGGGGTCTTCGATTGCCAGATCGGGAATTGGCTTGCGCACCAATTGATTCACCGGAAGGTCAAGGATATTTTGCCGCCATGTGTGCTGCTGCTAATTTTGCTTGGGCTAATCGACAGATAATCACTCATCTAACTCGTCAAGTTTGGCAAAAAGTTTTACCTAGTGAATTGGTTCAGAAAAAATTGAATTTAGTTTATGATGTTGCTCATAATATTGGTAAAATTGAAGAACATGAAGTTGAGGGTAAGCAGATGAAATTAATTCTTCACCGCAAAGGAGCAACACGGGCCTTTCCGCCAGGGCACCCGGAATTGGCCAGAATTTATCAGACTACTGGTCAACCAGTTTTGATTCCCGGCAGCATGGGTACTGCTTCTTATGTTTTAGTTGGTACCGAATTAGCCAAAGATAGTTTTTATTCAGTTTGTCATGGCGCTGGTCGAACAATGTCTCGAATTGCGGCCAAAAGAAAAGTTTGGGGTTCGGATTTAATTAAAGAGTTAAATAAAAGAGGTATAATTATTAAATGTGGTTCACCAGCTGGATTAGCCGAAGAAGCACCGCAAGCTTATAAGAATGTGGATGAGGTTGTTGATGTTGTAGCCAGGGTTGGTTTAGCTAAAAAAGTAGCCCGCTTAATACCGTTGGCGGTGATAAAGGGAGAGTAACTTTCCCCCTCAAGCCTCATTGACATAATTTACACTTAATTTATAAGTTTATAGGAGGTGGAATATCACGGCGATCGCTTCCATATTCCACCTCTTGATTTTACCGGCCATAAAATTCTCTTTCATTTTCACCTCTATTGTCAGTATTAAAACAAGCCAATTTAAAAGGTATTCTTGATTTAATTTTTAGATAGGATAGCTTAGTCTCTTTAGAATCCGGTTTTTTGACTAATTCCAATTTTTTTCAACATTTTTGACCTCCTCTAGTGTGAAGTGTATCATTAGGTCGTGCGGGGGTTTGACAAAAATCAAAAAATAGCGATATTATTAAATTATGGGGATATTTGAGCAAATAACAAATCTAATTAGGGAGGGGGATAAGGAGAAAATCCTTAAAAAATCCGGAGTTGAATTAACCGAGGCAGAAATTCAAAAAAGGTTGACTAGACTCGGAGATCTCGATAAAATTGCGGAAAAAATAGAGTTTCCGTTCAAGCCCAACCTTTCTAATCGTAAGCCTTCTGAGGTCATTGAAGCTTTAGCTTGTTTAGTTATTAAATTAGAACGCGATTTATCGACTTACGACACCATTTTGAGCGATGATGTTAGCGGCAGGCTCCCCTCCTTGTTTCTAAGAGAATTGATTAATCGTATCAGATCAAAGGCTGGCAAAGAACCCGTAAAAACATATTTTTTAGCCGCCGGTCGCTATTGGTGGCTTATTGAAAAAGACAAAGCAATTAGAAATTTTTTAGTCGGCAAAAAGAAAGAAATAGGCAAGGCCTTGGTGGTGACAGAATATATTGAGAGCGGTCATGGTATCACCCGACTTATGGAACTATTAAAAGAATTGGGAATTAATTTTGACGTTGCCGCTGTTTCGGCGGATAGTAATTCCGCAGATTATATTCAAAAATTCGGAAATATTTTTAAAAAAGTTCGTTACGGAAAAGAATGTAGTCGCATAGGATTGTCATTTCATTCTGCCCGCGAACGCTACTCTGGTGTAAGAAAACATCCTGAAAGCATTTCTGCTCATCCCGAGGCTGTTTCTCTGGAGGATAGAAGTAGTCTTGTTAGGGCTAGAGAAGACGCTAATTTTTTAGCTGAAGAATTTTTCAACAAATTATTAGATTGATTCTGACAAATTATTTTAATATTTTTTAGTATTTCTTTTTAAACTCACCCCAGTTAAATCTCGTGAGCGGGAATCCCGACTGCATCGAGATTGCCGCAAAGCGACATTTAATGGGGCAAGTAATTCTTAAATTTTAATTAAGAGGACTGTCACCAAAATTTTTAATTACCCCAAAATTGATAAAAAAGAGATTGTTAATTTGTAATAATCTCCGGTTCAATTTTTATTTTTAGCCTTTGATATTATTCGGAGAAAAGAAACGATCGTTTTAAAATCCCGAATTAGAAAAACAAAAATTAATAGGACATGAACCTAAAATGAGATACCATTTGTGTAATTTCTAAATAATTTCCAATATCTAGGGGTAAAGTTCAATTTTTCGGACCTAAAATATTAATAATTGGTATCGATAAAATTGAAGATAAATGAAAATTCCTCTTTATTTTCCTAGCTTTTAGACGATGGTGCAGTAAAGAATAGTTTTCTTTTCGCCACAAATTTAAGAGGTAGTTTTCTTGTTCCTTAAATGATAGGCTTTTATGGTTATATCTCCAAACATATTCTCCGAGATAAAGAGACAATTTTTTTCTCCGTATCCCGCCTTTAGCGGATAACTTTCTTTTGAGATAGCCCTAGAAGCCCTCAAGACCATTAATGTGATGTCCCTTATTGTCGG
>JBMFLE010000019.1:0-14096 GCA_049971355.1 Patescibacteria group bacterium | reverse complement strand
TATGTCCATATCAAATGTCAAAATGTCAAAAAGGAATTATTAGACATTTAACATTGGAACTTTGACATTTCATTAGATTTATTATATAACAACTTAAGGAATCTTGACAAGTTTGGGAAAATGTGCTACAATCTTATTAGTCAAGATAAAGAAAGGAGGTTTTAATGAAAAAAAAGAGTATTTCCTTTGAAGAGGATTATCGCTCAATAGAGGAAAAAATAGAAAAGCTCCAAAAAAAACTGATGGCAAAGTTACGTCGGAAAATCCATGATACACTTATTCAGATGGTAGGCAAAGAAATTGAAATCTACGGCCCCCAGCTTTTCGGCGACACAGGCTGTTTGCGTGGCAAAATAGTGGCTGTTGATAAGTCTACGGTAACAATAGAGTGCAACGGTTTAATGTGGGGAAGATGCACAATTTACCTCGAGGAGATTGAAGAAATTGGGTTGCTCTAAAATTTCCCCAGCCCTGGCGACAAAACCGCCGGGGCCTTTCATACATAATGCAAATAAATAGATTGGCCTAAGATTTATAAATTGGCATTATATCTTACGATACTCGCATATCCCGAAAAAGTCGCAGGACCTACACATCATTCCTGGTTTTGGTGGAAAATCACTTCTTTTAATCTCTTCAATAGTTCTAATCATCTTTTCCTTCATTTGATTTAAATCTTCTTCAGAACCCAAAAAAGAAACTTTGGAATTATCATCTAAATAATGGTAGGTTAGTTTTTTTATTTTTTCTCTAAGTAAATTTTGACCAGCTATTTGATAAATCAAAAGTTGCTCTTTGTCTTCAAGGGTTAAATCTTGGCCCTTGACTTTGCCGGTTTTATAATCAATAATCTCAAAACTATTGTCAGCCAAGCGATCAACTCGGTCAATTTTACCTTTGATAGTGTGGTTACCTAATTTAAAATTAAAATTTAATTCTAAATATTCAGGATTAGGTGGATTATTTTTTATCTCTTGATAATAAATCTTAAGACTTCTTTCGCCCAATTTTTTATATTTTTCTTGCTGACTAGCATCCTGATACCAATCTTCAATCCAACACTCTTGATAAATTTTTAAAAGTTCGTCTAATGATGGCAAATCTGCATTTATCTGTGTTAACTGCTGAGAAAATAATTTATTTTGAATTGCTGTTTTCTTCTCCAAATATCTTTGAAAAAATTTATATAAAGTATCGTGAATGGTCTGACCAAAACTGAAAGTTGCTTTACCGCGGCAGGGGATGCGTAAAATAAAATTAAATTTATACTGCAATGGACAAGTTTCAAAAGCTCGCAATTGGCTAAAACTAAATTTAGTTGGTAAGCTATAGGCTGGCTGAGGCTGACTTAACACTGACAGAGGTTGACTAATTTTCGCATCTAGCCCCACCTTATCCCCATTTTCTCGCGGCCGCATCTCGTCTTTAGAAACCAAACCCAACTCATAAAGAAAACGGGAGGGTTTTTTCTTTCTTGTCCCGCCATAATCTTCGGCTGAAGTGAAAAATAGCCCATCTTTAGCCCGAGTCATTGCCACATAAAATAATCGTCGTTCTTCTTGGAGATGAATATCACCTTCGGGAATAATTTCTTTAATTAAAGCATTTGGTAACTCAATTTCTTCTTTTTTTTCAGCAGTTGGAAAACGACGGTCGACCAAATTAACAACAAAAACATATTTAAACTCCAAACCCTTGGCACCATGGACAGTCATCACTTTAACTGCTTCTGGCCCTTCTTCTTCTAGGTCAGCCTGTAAATTTCCTTCATCGCCTGATTCAATAATCATTTCAGTAGTTTCAACAAAATTTTTTGTCGATTTATCAATATTAATTTTTTCAAAATCTTCTACTTTTTTGAAAAATTGATTAAGCCAATTAATATTTTCCAGATTTTCAAAACCGTTATGCTCAGCTTTTTGACTTAAGGTTTGCAAATAGCCAGTATCTTCTAAAAAGGCAAAAAGAACTTTACCCACACTCTGCTGACGAGCTAATTGGCTATGTTTATCTAACCAGCCAAGCAATTTATTAATCTCTAAAATTGCTTCTTGACTTAAGCCGGGAATCGAAGAAACGTTCTTTAAACTTTGATATAAAGACTGACTTTTTCTATTGGTCCAATAAACAAGATTAATCAAATCTTCATTCTTTAATCTGGTCATTGCCGGAATTGGCGAGGTTAAAACACGATAAAGGGCCTGACTATTATGATAATCGTTTAAAAGTTTTAAATAGGCCAGAATGTCTAAAATGATTGGTTTAGAAAATAAACCACTGTGAGCTAAGAACTGATAAGGTATACCGCGCCAACGCAAGGCCTGACAAAAATTTTCTGCTTGGTTATTGGCTCTAACTAAAATAGCAAAATCATTCCAGGTTAAATCTTTATCTCTCTCTTTTAGCTCAATAATTTTCTCAACCACTTTTCTCGCCTCTTTTTCTTGACTGGCTAGATGAAGATACTCTATAATTCCCCCCCCTTCTCGAACAGCCTCTAATTTTTTACAAATTTGACTTTTTAGGATGCCGGCTAATCTCCCAACTTGACCCGTCTCTGCTGCGGCAGGCGAACAAACCTGGGCCTCTAATCGATTTGGATTATTGAGTTGAATAAATTTATAGGCCAGATCTAAAATATTTTGTTTAGAACGGTAATTTTTAATTAAAACCACTTCAGCCGCCTGAGGAAAATCTTTTTTAAATTGTAAGACATTATTATAAGAAGCACCCCGCCAGCGATAAATAGCTTGATCGTCGTCTGAGATAACTGCCAAATTATTTCTTGGCGCAGCTAATAATTTTAACAATTCATATTGAGCCCAATTTGTGTCTTGAAATTCATCAACTAAAATATATTTAAACTGTTGGCGGTATTTTTCTAAAATATTCGACCTTTCTTTAAATAGTTTAATTGTATAATTAATTAAATCGCCAAAATCAAGAGCTGAATTTTCTAAAAGCAATTGTTGATAGGTATGATAAGCATCAGCTATTTCTTTTAATCGCCCTGATTCCTGATCCAATAATTCATCACTCAAGGCTGAATCTTTATTTAACTTTATTTTTTCTGCATATTCAAAATATTCTTCCGGACCAATTAATTCGTCTTTAGCCCGCGAAAAATGTTTAACCAAACTTTGAATAAACTTATAAGGATTACCAAGCGGCCGATAATAGTCTAAATTGAAACGATTAAAATTTTGACGAATTAATAAAATTTGTTGAACCTGATTTAAGAGTTTAAAATTGGTAGGTAGACCGATATCTAAAGCGTGATTACGTAAAATTCTTTCACAAAAAGAGTGAAAAGTTGAAATCCATAGGTCAACATAGCCGTAGGGTAAAAGTTTATCAACTCTTTCTTCCATCTCATCAGCTGCTTTATCAGTAAAAGTGACGGCCAAAATTTCTTCTGGCTTGGCAAAACCAGATAAAATCAACCAGGCAATTCGCCGAGTAATAACCGTTGTTTTGCCTGTTCCGGCCCCAGCAATAATTAAAAACGGTCCGTCACCATAAGTGACCGCTTGTTTTTGCTCGGTATTAAGATCTTTAAGAATTTCCTCTGCGTTCATAATTAGTATATTAACATTTTTTAAAAAAAAGAAAAGCGATTTCCGCGAACAGAATTTTTGTCTCTGCTGTAGTAAAGGAAAGCTTATCGAAAGAAATCTTAGGTATTACATATAAAGATAAAAATGGCAAAACCCAATATTTTTAGAACATGAACCTAAAAATGAGAGACCATTTGTATAATTTCTAAACCTAATTTCCAATTTCTAATGAAATGTCAAAATTCCAATGTAAAATGTCTAATAATTCCTTTTTGACATGGCTAACGGGGCGTCCCCCGACAGCTACAGCCAATTCCCTGGCCCCCTCAATATCATAGGCGTCATTAGGCAGGTTTGGATAGGTCTGTCCTCTTCTGCCCTAAATTGAACAATTTAATTGCGTTATTGGTGGTTTCTTTAATTATTTCTTCAAAGGGTATTTTTTTGATTTCAGCGATTTTTTCAGCTGTAAATTTAACATGCCATGGTTCGCATCTTTGGCCGCGAACCGGCTGGGGAGCTAAAAATGGACAATCAGTTTCAATCAAAATTTTTTCTCTGGGCACTTTATCTACTACCTCTACTAATTCTTGACTAACATTAGGAAAAGTAATAATACCAGTAAATCCGAGATAAAAATCTAAATCTAAAAATTTTTGAGCAACCTGCCAATCAGCCGAGAAACAATGAATCACCCCGGAAGTAATAATTGATAATTGGTTATTGATTATTGACAATAAATCTTCATATGCTTGTTTTGGATTATTTTTCTCTCCGCGGCAATGTAAAATTATCGTCAAATTAAATTCTTTGGCTAATTCGAGATGTTTTAAAAATATCTCTTTTTGTTTTTCTTGATTTTTCCTATCATGAAAATAATCCAAACCAGTTTCACCAATCGCCTTAACTATTCTCTTATTCGCGCGAATTAGCTGACGATAATCCTCAATTTTAAATTCCTCGTCTTGGATATGAATCGGATGTAGACCAATCGCGGCATAACAATTTAAAAATTCTTTAGCAATCTCAACTGCCCGTTGACTGGTTAGAAAATTTGAGCCGACATTAATTATCGCCTTTATTCCATTATCAAAACTACGCTTGATTACCTCAGCGTAGTCATCTTGAAAATCATTAAAATTAAGGTGAGCATGGGTGTCAATCATCCCAAAATTGTTAAAAATTTATAATTTTGAAGAAAATCTGTTTAAAAACTTTTTAACCAGAAATAGACAATAAATAATCAAAGCAATAGAAATAACTAATTGGATAGCCATCGCTAACCAAAAATATATTTTATTCGGGGCAGTCTCGCCAGCTTCAGATATCAAAGTAAGTTGTTTT
The DNA here is from genome assembly GCA_049971355.1 of Patescibacteria group bacterium. Lineage (GTDB taxonomy): Bacteria > Patescibacteriota > Patescibacteriia > UBA2591 > UBA4787 > JBMFLE01. The sequence continues at coordinate 9,195 of JBMFLE010000019.1, read as the reverse complement.
TTGGGCAACATTGACAATAAAAATCCTCCGCAGTCAGCCGCTCTTATTAAGAGTGGATTATCAGTTTCATCATAAGGCAACCACGTATATTCTTTTGTCTCAGCTGATTTTGCCCAAATAATTTTCCGATTATGACCAGCTCTGCCCCGGGCCGTGACATAATAAATTGAGTCTAAGTCTTGATCTGTTAGGCCGGTAATGATTTCATTTTTTTCAAGCCAAGTCAACTCTGTTTTGAGAGCGGTTTGCCAGTCAAATTTTTCAGGATCAGTCTTTACTGCTGGCACCAAATCAAAACCGTCTTCTGTCTCAATCCTCTCAGTTGGCATTTGGATTCTTAGGCTCAAACATTATACCAGCGGCTCACCCTGATTTATCTCTCTTAAAATAATAGCCAGCTCTGGATTATAATGCGAACGATAAATAATATCGCTCTCCTGGATTAGAAGCTCGTCCTCGCTCTCTTGTCTGAAATTGGTTAAATTATAAGACAGACCGGGTTTATTTAGCCAGATTTCAACGGCAAACGAATCAGTGGGATTAAAACAAGCCTGGCCTATCATTGGCCAAACTATTAAAATTAAAGCTAAAAACAAAAGTTTCTTCATAGCCTTAAATAATCCTTTAAAAATAAGGATTTAGAATGCTCGACAGCTGGGGTCGAGATAGATTACGATTTTTTGATAAACTTAAAAATTTTGGTGCCACAAATTGAGCAAGTACCGGTTATGGCAGAACGGGGTGAACCACCCTTGCCTTTTATGGTGATTTCCTTAAGATCCTTTACCTCAACGTCCTTTTTGCACCTCAGACAACGTGCGGTTGCCATAGATTCTTTTTAACATATTAACCCTGAACCACGGAGGATTCAGGGTTACCACGCACCCTGTCTGGTACGTGGTAACATTAAACATTATGACATAAAATACGAACAAAATCTATTGATTTATCCACAGCCTCTTGGCCTCCTCCCAAATCTCAGGATAGCCTTGTTTTTTTAGCCAATACCACCATTCTGCGCCCCAAAGATAAAATTCATCAAAACCAGTGCCTTTAATATAATTAAAAACTTTTTTAAATCGCCTTAAATTCATTGTTTTAAACTGTTCCTCAAGAGTGGTTTGTTTTAAATCGCCAGGTGTCCAAGGCTCTGCCTGAAGTTCGACGACAATAATTTTTTTTGGACCAAATAAAAATTTAACCAGCTGACTTTTTAAATAATAAAACAAAGCCGGATAAGGATAATAAAAATATTTGAAATATTTATTATAAGTTGCCCGGTAAATTGTAATCCCCAAAATATCAGCATAACGCGCTTCAGTAATCCAGGTTGATAGCTCGCCGCTGGCTGAAACGATTATTGGTCGTTTGTCTAAGGATTTGACTAATGCTAATTCTTTTTCAAAAAATTGACGGTCAGTTGGCGGACAAAGACCAAAGGCACTTAAAAATGGTTCATTTTCCACTTGCCAAGCCCAGATTGAAAGACGATTTTTATACCGCTCTACCACTTTTTCAATTAAATTTAGAATTTTTTTCTCCCTCTCTGTTTTAGACAAATTTTTCGCCCATTCTGGGCTGTGACATTCTGGCCAACCGGGCAAACGCCAGCCAAGAACCAAAATAATTTCTCCGCCCCTTTTCTCCGCTTCATTAATCTGCCAATCAAGATTAGAAAAATCAAAAATCCCAGGTTGAATTTCAATGTCTGGCCAATAGGCGCTGAGACGAAATTTTTTAATTTTTAATTCATCTAAAATTTCTAAATAAACCTTTCGCCAATCCAAATCCAAATATTCGGCCCTAAAACGACTAAAAGTTGCGCCAAAAACTAATTGCTGATTTGGTCTGGCGGCTTTAATCAAACTTACCATACTTATGGCTATTATCATTATCAAAAAAATTAAATATTTCATATTCTCTAGATAAAAAGTATGATGACTCCAAGACTAATCAAAATTATGGCAATGATTTTTTGTAAAATAATCAATAACGTAGCCTTCTCAATTAATGCCTGCGAATAGTAGCGGCCCAAAATAATAGCCAGAATCAAAATGAAAATATATTGTATCCCCTGTAAAGCATTGACTACACTAACACTCGTTAAAGCAATGGCATAATTAAGTAAAATAAAACCTGCTGCTCCCATTGCTTGGTTGCCTAAAAAAAGAAAACTTGTATTTGCTTTGATAGATTTTGTAACGCTAAAAATTGATTTTCTTACTTCCGGAATAACCAAAAGAACTAAAGCGGTTAAAAAACCTCCGATTCTCGCCCAAATAAATCCACTCACAAATGGCTGATGAATAAAAACAAATTTAATTAAAACATAAGAAAGGGCAAATAAAAAACTGGCTGATAACCAGAGAACAAAGTTTTTTAATAATTTCTGAGAAATTGAAAATTTTCTAATCGCCAACAAAATTCCGCCAACAATTAAAAAAATAACTGCCCATAAAACATTACCTTTTAATCTCTCGCCTAACAAAAAACAACTCAAAAATATTGTAAAAATAGGAACAAAACCACCAACTACTGGTACTACTCTTGACGGCTCCTCGGCCTTAAGGGCGTAATAAAAACTAATCAAAGCTAAAATATAAATAGAGCCACTGGCTAAATTAATAATTAATTGAATTGTATTCGGCAAAACCAGGCCACCAAAAGGAATTAAAATTAAGACCAATAAACTAAGAATTCCTAAATAAAAAGCATAAACCAATGGTTTAGTAATCCGACTGCAAAGCAGATATTTATCAATAACAAAAACTGCGGCATTTAAAAGATGGGCAACAATGACAATAAAAAACCAATTCATAGAAAAATTTTTTTATGAAGTGAGCCCCTTTCGTGGGACAATTTTCCGCTTTTAATAATTTAGTTTGGGCTGTTTGAAATAGTTAAAGATTCTTACCAAATTACTAATCTTTTACTAATTGTACTAATAATTAGTAATATTAGTACAAATTAGTACTTTGGTAAGATTATAACCTTGGTCAATCAAATTAGTCCCAAAAACAAATTTACTCTCAGTTCCATTTTTGGGGTTCATGTCCTTACTCTATTTTCGCCAATCTAGTCTCGAAATTTTTTTGAAAATTGGTATTTCCAAAAATATTTAATGGCACTGATTAAATGAATCCAAGTTATTTTTTTAAATAAAGCGGGGAAACCTGCTTGTTCAGCTGAAAGTCGTTGATGAAAATGATAAACCTGAGAATCGGGAAAATAATAAACCTTAAAACCTGCCTGATGAAATCTCCGACACCAATCAACATCTTCAAAATAAAGAAAAAATCTTTCATCCATTAAACCAACCTGATTAATTGCTTCGCGTCTTACCATTAAAGCAGCGCCTAGTAACCAATCAACTTCTTTAACTGTTTGATGATCCCAGTCAGCCATTAAATAATAATGCAAATGTTTTCGACCCCAGGGAAGCTTTCCTAAAAATGTCCGACGCAAAATCGGCGTATACCATTTGGGAAATCGACAGCAAGAATATTGAATTGTTTTGTTGGGATTAAGCAATTTTGGTCCAACCAGAACGCAATCAGGATGCTCTTCCATAAATTGAAAAAATTTTTCAATCGAACCCGGTAAAACAATAATATCAGGATTTAAAATTAAAATATATTTACCTTGTGATTTTTTAATACCTTGATTAACTGCCCTAGCAAATCCTAAATTTTTATTATTGAAAATTGATTGAAAATTGGCCATTGAAAATCGAAAATTTTTCAGAAATTCTTGGCTCCCATCTTTTGAGGCATTATCAATCACAATCACTTCATAATCAATAGCAATCTTTGCCTCCTCAATATTTTTCAAGCATTGTTTTAAAAAATTTTTTTGATTGTAATTAACAATAACAATAGAAATCATATCTTATCTCGAAAATTACAAATTTGTTGATGCACAAGATGATTTTAGGGGGCTGTCCCCTGAGCCTATCCTCTCTTCAATTAACTCATCCAAGTCCCCATCTAAAATCTTCTGAACATCGCTCGTCTCATAACCAGTTCGGTGGTCTTTAACCATTTTATAGGGATGTAAAACATAAGAACGGATTTGATTGCCCCAGGAAATTGACTTTAATTCGCCACGCAAAATCGCCTTTTCTTCTTCTCGCTTATCTTGATAATATTGGTAAAGTTTTGATTTTAAAATTTTTAATGCCCGTTCTTTATTTTGATACTGCGAGCGTTCAACCTGACAACTAACTGTAATTTTGGTTGGTAAATGAGTAATCCTAACTGCGGTTTCTGCTTTTTGAACTTTCTGTCCGCCTTTGGCTGAAGCGCGAAAAGTTTCAATTTTTAAATCTTCCGGATTTATCTCAATTTCTACTTCTTCTAACTCTGGCAAAACCTGAACCAAAGCAAATGAAGTATGACGCATTTTCTCTGCGTCAAAAGGAGAAATTCGAACTAAGCGATGAACGCCTGCCTCGCCTTTTAAAAATCCATAAGCATATTGACCTTCTATTTCAATAGTCGCACTTTTGATTCCCGCTTCGCCACCGCGTGATTCATCAATCACTTGAGCCAGCCATCCCTTCTTTTCACAGAATCTCACATACATTCTTAAAAGCATTTCTGCCCAATCTTGAGCGTCGGTTCCGCCAGCCCCAGCATGAAGAGACAATAAAGCATTGTTTTTATCGCAGGGCCCGGAAAAATAAGTTAGGCGCTCTAAATTATTGATTTCTTTTTCCGCTTTAGCAATCAACTCCTGATTTCTTTGTCCAGATAATTCAGCAATCATCTTATTCAGATTTTCCCACCTATTTAATTCTTCTTTTAATTGATTGAATCTCTGTATCTTTTTCTCAGATATTTCTTTATCTCGCCAAAACTCGGCTTTTGCTATTTCCGATTCAATCTGCTTTATTTCTTTTTCTTTTTTGGCAATCTCAAAGAAACACCCTTAATTTCTCAAGGCGGTTCTTGAGATCTAATATATTTTGATTCGCTTCTTTCATGATTTTGAATATAGCAAAATTTTATTAAAATGGCAAGTTATCCACAGCTTCTACTTGTTGACAAAAAATTAAAAATTAACATAATTTATCTATATGAAATCGCTCAATGTAATTATTTTTGCTTTGATTAGCCCGTAAGTGGGTTAGGTTTATTTATTGAGCGATTTAAAACCTGGCCCACTAATAAATAAAGGGCTAATTTTTATTTTAAAAAAGGAGGTAAACACTATGAATATTTACTCTGTAGAAGAAGTAAAAAAAGAAACCAGGCTAGTTCCCCTGTCTGGGAGTGGATGTCCTGTTTGCGGGAGCACTCTGTACCAAAGACAAACTGTTTATTTTTCTAAAGAGGGAAATGCGATTAGAAGGGAGTGCAGCGGAATTTTCTGTCTCCATTGTAGAAAATTTTGCGTTGAGGTTGAGGCCGAACCCGAAACACCCGAAACACCCGAAACCACCCTCTGCCCCCGCCCTAATTACTTCTAACAAAACTCTGATTGACTGATAATCTTAAAGAGGCCCTGCGCCGGGCCTCTTCTTTAATTCTTTTCGTATATTCGTATAAATTAGTATTTAGTTAGCCCTACTGTTTATATTCTTCCAGCGTCACCTTTACTGTTTTCTCTTTTCCTTTTGATAAAACTTTTAATTCCACCTCATCGCCCGGTTTATATTTCTGAATTTCTTTAGCCAAAGTATGCTGCTCGTCAATCTTCTGCTTATTAATCTCTAAAATAATATCATTTTCCACCAACCCTGCTTTGTCAGCCGGGCCGCCTGGAGTAATGGCTAAATCTTCTGGATTTTTGCCGCGCAAAATCAAAGCACCGTAATTGACTGACAAATTATTAGCCTTGGCTATCGCCTCATTAATAATTATGTATCTTACACCCAAAAATGGCCGAACAATTTTGCCATATTTTTTAACACTGGCAATTACCGATTTAGCTTGATTAATTGGGATCGCAAAACCAATCAATTGACCAGATAAATTCATGGCTACATTAATACCAATCACCTGACCTTTTAAATTAATCAACGGTCCGCCGGAATTCCCCGGATTAATGGCCGCATCGGTTTGAATCACATTCTCTAAAACCTCTGAACGACCAGTATTGTCGCCGGCTGTAACGGTTCGACCAATACCAGAAATTACTCCACGAGTTACCGTATTTCGATATTCACCCAAAGCATTGCCAATAGCAACCACGGTTTGACCAATCTCTAATTTATCTGAATCGCCTAATTCAACCTCTGCCAAATTTATTTTTTCAACTTTTAAAACCGCAATATCGTTAAATGGATCGCGAGCTAAAACTTTTGCTTCAAATTTCTGGCCTTCATTAGTAATGACCGTATATTCTGCTTCCTCATCAGCAACAACATGTTTGTTGGTCAAAATTAAACCGTCAGCCGAAGAAATAACAAATCCGGTTCCACCGCCAACTTCTTGTTTCTCCTTTTTTTGTTCCTCTTTTGGCTGCGGAAATTGAAATCGAAAACTAAATGGCCAACTAAATTCAAAAAAATCTTCCGGGAACAAACTCTCTGGGCCATAATAACGAGAAACATATTTACTAACCACGATACTCACTACTGCCGGGCTAACTTTCTTAACGGCCGCAACCACTGCTGATTCTTCCTGGACTTCGTTTTTTATCGATGGTTTTGAGGGTTGTTCTGAGGGGCTGATTATTGGCGATTGATTCTGGGAAGAAGGCTGAGATAATTCTTTATGAGGTATTATTGGTTTCAAAAGGGAAAGTGTATTGCCAGAAGAAAATGTCCCGGCGTAAAAACCAGTCACGGCTCCAGAAAGACCGCCAACAAAAAAAGCAATTAAAATGACAATAATAAGAGATTTATTGATTTTCATATGACCTACTAATTTGAATTACAAATTATTTCTATGGGGTAAGCCCTTAAAAATTTTAATTATGTACCTCTGGTCGATTTTATCCCCAACAAATTTCACGCCCTCTCTAAGCAATAATTTTTTCTTCTTGGTTTGACCAAACCTATAACCACCTAAACTACCATTTGATTTAATTACTCGATGACAAGGCACAAGCGCAGACTGAGGCGGACTGGACGCTGACTTAGACAAAAAATTTGATAGAAATGGAAAGGGATTTTTATTTAAAGCATTGCCCACAGCCCGGGCTAACCTGGAATTACCTAAAATTTTACCAATTTCTTGATAAGTTGTCACTTTGCCTTTGGGGATTCTTTTGACAATATTATATACTCTTTTTTGAAAGTTTGTCAATTTCATAATTGCGATTTTAAAAGGGACAAATTATTTTTTTATCCCCCTTAAGAGATAGTGATTGATTGCTCTTTAACCAATTCCTTATGTTTCATTTTGCCGAAGGCAAAAATTACAACGAATAATAATTCTCTACTGCAAGTTTATTCGCCTAACGGCCTTAAATTTGCAAAAAATTTATTAAAGAACTAATCTCTTATCCCAAAAATTTGAAAATAATTTTTTATTTTTTTACTTAAATTTTCAAAAAACTCCTTAGGGTAAGGCTGGTACGGCCAACTCTTTTGGAACCGGAATTGTTGTAAGTAATATCTTTTCGCCCCCTTTATATATTCGGCTATTTCTAAAATATCGTTTTCATTTAATACACCTGGTACAACCGTGGTTCTGAATTCATAATCCGGTAACTTCTCTACTATTATTTTGATACTTTTCTTAATTTTATCAAGTGAAATGTTAACTCCGGTTAATTGATTATATTTTTCTTGTTTAAGTGGCGCTTTAATATCCATGGCCAGATAATCAATCAATTTATTTTGAATTAAATATTCAACTGCTTTTGGATTTGAGCCGTTAGTTTCAATCCCAACTCCTAAACCAATCTTTTTAATTTTTTTTATAAAATCAATTAATTCAATTTTTAATTCTACTAGCGGCTCGCCGCCAGTGATCATCGCCCCGTCCAAAAATTTTTTATTCTTTTCTAAATATTCTAAAATTTCTTTTTCATCAATGTCCGGCAGTTTTTCGGGATGTAAAACAATATCCTTATTATAACACCAGGGACAACGAAAATTACAGCCACCAACAAAAATTACCGAACAAATTTTGTCCGGCCGTTCAATTAGAGATAATTTTTGCCAGCCTTTGAATTTCATAAAATATAACCGCTAACCAATTATCAGGAGGCGGCTTCAGTTACGTCTTCTTTAATTTTCTCTAATTTAATTTTCTCTCCTAGCCAATTTTTTGCTAACCCCTGTGATCTGATGGTTAAATCGGAAACCAAAAAACGATGCTGGTTGTTTTTATTTAGCGATTGTTCAATTTCAGGATTTTGCTCTAAAAATTCTTTTACCTTTAAAACCACTTCTTCAGCCGGATCAATCAATTTAACCCGACGGCCAACTTTTCTTTGAATAATCTCTCGTAAAAATGGATAATGAGTGCAGGCTAAAATTAAAGTATCAATTTGTTTAAATTTAAGCGGATAAAGATATCTTTTAACAATCATTTTTGTTTCCGGTTTTTTAAACCAGCCCTCTTCAACTAAAGAAACTAAAAGTGGGGCTGGATTTTGAAAAACTTGAATTTGTGGATTTTTTTCTTTAATTAATTTTTCATAAATTTTTGAATGAATTGTTGCTCTGGTACCAATCACACCAATTTTTTTATTTCTAGTTATTCGAACTGCTTTTTCTACCGCTGGACTAACAACTTCAAAAATCGGCACCTTCAATTTCTCTTTTAAAAAATCTATAGCCACAGCCGAAACTGTATTACAGGCAACAATAATTATTTTTGCCCCATATCTAATTAAAATTTCTGCATCTTCTAGGGCATATCTTTTAATTACCTCCTCACCTCTTCCGCCATAAGGCGTTCTGGCCGTATCGCCGAAATATAAAATTTGGTATTCGGGTAAAACCTCGAGTACTTTTTTAACCACTGTTAATCCGCCAATCCCTGAATCAAAAATTCCAATCATAATATGATATCCATTTTAACATTACCAAAAAATTAGGCAATTCAAAAAATTAGGCAATCAACGCAATAATATCAACGCAATAATATTTCTTCACTATAGTATTTCTTTATAATATTTTTTCACTTACTGCCTACTTACTGGCCATTCGTGCGAAAGGCCAGTGATAAAAAACACGAGAAATAAAATAACACAGGAAACAAATAAAAATCTAAAGAACTATGAAAGGGCTAAAAA
>JBMFLE010000018.1:0-14457 GCA_049971355.1 Patescibacteria group bacterium | reverse complement strand
TTCAGATTTTTTAGATTTTTATTAGAAATTAGAAATTTGGAATTAGATATTTTTGAATGTCCGACGAAAGGGGCTCAATTCAGATACTTGCCCCGCAATATTTATAGATATTATTTGTTATTAAAATTTTAAATGTATGACTTTACGAACCTATCTCAACTTAATGTTAATTTGCACTTTGATTTGTTGGGGAATCTGGGTTTTGTCTTTATTTTTGATTAATCCTGAGAAAGCAGGGTTGCTTGGCTTTATTTTATTCTATTTTAGTTTGTTTCTGGCGATTTTGGGCACAGTGGCAATTATTGGTTTTTTGATTCGGGCCCGCTTAGGTAAAACTCCGATTTTTACCCAAGTTTCAATCGCCTTTCGTCAAGGATTATGGATTGCTGGCATTGTTGTTTTTCTACTTTTATTAAAAGGTTTCAATTTGCTCCACTGGTGGAATTTGACTCTCTTTATTTTAATGATTATCATTATTGAACTTTTGATTTGGACTGGACGACGAAGAATAAAAAGTGTAGAATAGCCATCCAAGAATGTATGTTTGAAGAGCTAAAGAAATTTAGAGAAAAAGTTTTAAAAGAGATTGAGAAATCTCAAGATTTAGAATTTTTGGAAGAAATTTGGCGAAAATATTTAGGCCGGAAAGGAAAATTAAGAGAATATAGTTTAAAATTGAAAAATTTGTCGGATAAAGAGCGAGCCAGATTTGGTAAATTAATCAATGACATCAAACAGGAGACAGAAACAGCAATCGCCGATAAAAAAAATCAACTTATAAACTTACAAACTTGCAAACCTGAAACTATTGATGTAACTTTGCCCGGCAAAAAATTAGAATATGGGCATTTACATCCTCATAGCCAAATGAAATATCAAGTGGCCGAAATTTTCCATTCAATGGGCTTTGAAATTTTAGAAGGACCGGAGGTGGAAAATGATTATTATAATTTTGAATCTTTAAATATTCCTGAGGGTCATCCGGCTCGTGATATGTGGGACACGTTCTATGTGAAATCCGAAATCCGAAATCCGAAATCCGAAACAAATTCAAAATTACTCTTAAGGACACATACATCGGCAATGCAAGTGCGAGTAATGGAGAAGAAAAAACCGCCGCTGAAAATTTGCGTGATTGGCAAATGTTATCGTCATGAAGCCACTGACGCTTCTCATGAGCATACTCTTTATCAAATAGAAGGTTTTGCCGTAGACGAGCAGATTTCAGTGGCTAATTTAATTTATACTTTAAAAAGTTTTCTCACTGTTTTATTCGGTCAAGAAGTTAAAGTTCGATTACGGCCAAGTTATTTTCCCTTCACTGAGCCGAGTTTTGAGATGGATTTTGGCTGTTTGAATTGCGGGGGTCGGGGTTGCCCGGCTTGTGGCGGAACTGGCTGGGTTGAAATGCTTGGCTGCGGTATGATTCACCCAAAAGTTTTTGAGTATGCTGGCTATCCAAAGGGAGTGTATACTGGTTTTGCTTTCGGCGTTGGTCTGGACCGGTTGGTCATGATGCGTCACAAAATTGATGACATCCGTTGGTTCCATGGTGGCGACTTAAGGTTCCTACAACAATTTTAATTCTTAAAAAGAAACAACTAATAATTAATTTTAAAAATTATGTCTGAAAAATCATTTTGGCCAACCTGGCCAGAAAACAAAATTTTTACTATTCTTGTTGCTCTTGTTCTTTTAGCGATTTTGGGTTTAGCGGGAGTGGTGATTCGGAATGGACTAAAAGAATATAATTATATCGGTCGAGTAGGAGAGCAGCGAGACACGATTAGCATTAGCGGGGAAGGGAAGGTGATAGCGATTCCTGACATTGCCACTGTTCAGCTTGGTTTGGTGACAGAAAAGAAAACAGTTGCTGCAGCCCAAAAAGAAAACACTGAGACAATGAATCAGTTGATTAAAAAATTAAAAGAACAGGGGATTGAAAGCAAGGATATCCAAACGACCAACTATTCAATTTATCCGCAATATGATTGGATTACCAACCGGCAGGTTCTTCGAGGTTATCAGGTTAACCAAACAGTAACGGTCAAGATTAGGGATTTAGATAAAGTCAGCGATGTTTTGGACACAGTAGGTACTTTGGGATTAAATCAAGTGGGCGGTTTGGATTTTAACATTGACGAACCGGAGAAATTAAGACAGGAAGCGCGAATCAAGGCGTTAGAAAATGCCAAAGAGAAAGCAAGGGCATTGACCAAAGCAATGGGCGTGAACTTGGGTAAGATTGTTTCTTTCAGTGAATCCAGCCAGAGTCAGATGCCGACCCCACGGCTAATTGAGAGTCATGCCTTAAAAGAAGGAGTGGGTGGCGCTGGGCCGGAAATAGAAAAAGGGAGTATGGAAATTGTAATAAACGCAACAGTGGTCTACGAAATTAAATAATGGTTCTAATTAACGAGAATATTTGTATAATTTGTTATATCGGAATTTCAAAAATCTAATAAAATATGAAATTAAGCTATCGATGGCTGAAAGAAATTGTCTCGGGATTAAAAATATCGCCTGAAAAATTGGCCGAAGTTTTGACTTTGCAGGTAGCCAATGTGGAAAAAATAGAAAGATCGGGCCAAGGATTAGATAAAGTACGCGTGGCAGAAATTTTGGAAATTAAACCACACCCTCATGCTGACAGACTTCAAATTGTCAAGGTAAAAACAATAGTCAATAGTCAATTATCAATACTTAATATTGTTTGTGGCGCACCAAATATTAAAGTTGGTCAAAAAGTGCCCCTGGCCTTACCAGGTGCTAAATTACCGAACGGGGTGAAGATAAAGGAGTCAATTATTCGAGGTATTACTTCAGCTGGCATGCTTTGCGCCGAAGACGAACTCGGCATTGGTTCTGATCACACAGGAATTTATATTTTGCCTAATGAGACAAATATAGGCGAGCCGATTACCAAGGTTTTAGGATTGAATGACACAATTTTAGAAGTAGAGAATAAATCCTTAACTCATCGACCAGATCTTTTTTCTCATATTGGTTTTGCTCGCGAAATAGCAGCCATCACTAATGGTAAATTCAAAATTCAAAATTCAAAATTCGAAATTCATAAGCGGAAATCTACGAATTTAAATATTAAAGTGGAGGATTTCCGATTGTGTCCCAGATATATGGCTATTGTGATGGACGAAATTAAAATTGCTCCATCGCCGCTTTGGTTACAAAATCGTCTGCGCAATTTAGGAATTAGGCCAATTAATAATGTAGTTGATATTACCAATTATGTTTTAGTTGAATATGGACAGCCATTGCATGCTTTTGACTATAATAAAATTGCCGGGCGAAAAATTATCATTCGCTCGGCTAAAAATGGTGAAAAGATATTGGCCTTAGATGGTAAAGAATACGAGCTCAATGATAAAGATTTAGTTATTGCCGATAGCCGAAGACCAATTGCCTTAGCTGGAGTAATGGGTGGCGAATTATTCAGTATTACACCAGAGACCAAAACTATTGTTATTGAATCAGCCAACTTTGAGCCAGTAACTATTCGTCGAACCTCTTGGCGATTAGGCTTAAGAACTGAATCAGCTTTGCGTTTTGAAAAGGGTTTGCCGATTAATTTTCCAGAATTAGGTCTTTATCGGGCGATTGAATTAATCCAAGAATTAGGTGGCGGAAAGGTGGCGAGTCAAATTTACGATCTTAAAAGTAAAGAGGCTATCAAAAAATTAAAACAGGCTATTAAAATTAATTTTGATCCGGAAAGAGCCAAAAAATTTATTGGCCTTGAAATAGCGGATAAGCTGATGTTAAAGATTTTGATTAATTTAGGTTGTCAAGTTAAAAGAGTTGGCAAAAAATATAGAGTTATTCCGCCGATTTCCAGACCCGATCTTAATTTATTTGAAGATTTAGTTGAAGAAATTGTTCGGATTTATGGTCTGGATAAAATTGTTTCTCGGCCGATTGGTGGCCAATTAAAGCCAGTAGAATATGAACCAGGATTTATTTTGGAACGGGAATTGCGAAATATTTTAGTCGGCTGTGGTTTTGACGAGGTTTGCAATTATTCTTTTGCTTTGCGACTAAAGACAGAGAGCAACCTTAAAGAACAACAGATCAGAGGAGGGTTAGAAATTGTGAATCCTTTAAATCCAGAACAAAAATATTTGCGAGTTAGTTTACTACCTGGTTTAGTTAAAAACGCTGAGAAGAATGGAAATTATTTTGAGGAGTTTAAAATTTTTGAAATTGGCAAGATATTTTTCAAATCTTTTATTTCAAATGAGGTGGAGCAGCCAAAACATTTGGCCGGCTTAATTTATAAAGATAGTCAGGATATTTATTTTGAAATAAAAGGGATTATTGAGTTGATTTTAAATAAATTAAATATTATGACTCACGAGGCCAGGCCATTTAAAATAGATAAATTAGAGAAAAAAAGTCCAACTTTTTATATTGATCAATTAGAGGTTGCTACTGAGATAATCATTAACAATCAATTTGTAGGTTATTTCGGCCTACTTAAACCAGAAATAATTGAGCTGAAAACAAAAAAACAGATCGGCTTTTTTGAGATTGATTTAGAAAAATTATTACCCTTAGTTGGGGGGGCTAAAAAATATCAGCCAATTTCAATTTATCCGCCAATTAAACGCGATTTAGCATTTTTGATTGATAAAAAAATAAATTGGCAAAAAATTTTTGAGACAACTAAAAATATCAATCCTCTTATTAAGCAAGTTGAATTATTTGATGTTTTTGAAGATAAAAAATTTGGCGAGAAGCGGAATTTGGCCTTTCATATTGTTTATCAGGCCGAGGACCGAACGCTCAAGACCGAAGAGGTGGATAAAATTCAACAAAAAATCATCTCCATTTTAAAAGAAAAATTCGACGCCGAATTAAGAAATTTTTAAAAGAGACAAATACCTAATTAAAATATTTAAAATTCAAAGAATTAATTTAAAGAATTAAAGAAATTTTAGTTTCGGAATATGAAGGCGATCGTAACCATATTCCGAAAGTCAAATTTATAAAGGGGCTCATTTCGGATTTAGAATTTAGTGTTTATAGTTTTTATAGTTTATAATGGACTATTAAACAACAAGTTAAATATGTTACGAATTAATGGTTCTTATGGTGAGGGGGGCGGACAAATACTTCGGACATCTTTGTCTCTTTCGGTTTTAACTGGACAGCCGATTGAGATTTTTAATATTCGAGCAAAAAGAAAAAATCCGGGCCTACAACGTCAGCATTTAGTTTGTGTCGAGGCTTGTCAAAAAATATCTGGGGCAAAAGTTTTTGGAGCCAAAATTGGTTCGCAAATTTTAAGATTTGAACCAAAAAAAATTAAACAGGGGAAATACGAATTTGATATAGGCACAGCTGGTTCAACCTCATTAGTTATTCAGACAATTTTATTACCTCTGGCTTTTGCTCATCAACCCTCAGAAATTTTATTAATTGGCGGAACGCATAATCCTTGGGCCCCGCCTTTTCATTATTTAAAAGAAGTTTTTTTGTCAATGGTTAAACAATTAGGTATTCGAGCTGGGGTTAGTTTGGAAAGATGGGGCTTTTATCCCAAAGGTGGCGGTCGGGTGAGATTATTTATTCAGCCCACGGCAAAATTGACAGCAAAGAATTTTTTAAACAGGGGTGAATTAAAAGAATTTTCCGGTCTTTCAGTTGTGGCAAATTTACCAATCGAGATTGCCGAACGTCAAAAAAATTCAGTCATAAAATACCTACAAAGACTTCGGTCATATTCTCGAGAATATGACCAAAGACAATTGGCAGAAAATATAGTAGTTGAGTCAGTTAAAACAAATTCGCCAGGCACTTTTGTTTTTCTTAAAGCATATTTTGCTAACGATATTTTTGCTGGATTTTCAGCTTTGGGTGAGAGAGGTAAACCTGCGGAAAAGGTGGCTGAAGAAGCAGCTAAACAATTTGTTGATTTTTATCAGTCAAAAAAATGTCTTGATCCATATTTAGCCGACCAAATTGTTTTGTATTTGGCTTTAAACAAACAACCATTTGCTTTTACGGTTTCAAAAATTACCAATCACCTCTTAACCCATATTTGGTTATTGGAACAATTTTTGGGGTTAAAAATTAACATAGATTTAAAAGAAAATAAAATAGGAAGGACAGGCACCGCAGGTAGGGTTTAAAAAAGAAAAATTAATAATTTTATTTTTATTTGGCTAGACAGGGGGTGGTAATTTTTATTGCCCTTATTTTTAATTTTTGATAAAATAATCAATATGAGAACAGGGATAGTTAATTTACCTCTTCATTGGGGCTCAATGCCAGCTTGGCTTTTTGAAAGAATGACCAAGTTGGCTCGAGCAATTATTGAGGCAATGGTCTACGAATTTGGCCGAAAGGAGATTCTTTTGCGACTAAGTGATCCTTATTGGTTCCAATCTTTTGGTTGCCTCTTGGGTTTTGATTGGCATTCTTCAGGACTTTCGACTACGGTTTGCGGGGCGATTAAAGAAGCATTGCGTGGCACGGAAAGAGTACTTGGCCTTTTTGTTGCTGGTGGTAAGGGAAAAACTAGTCGAAAGACACCAAATGAGATTGAATTGTATGGTGAAAAATATTCAATTCGTCGAACAGCTGATTTAATTTACGCTAGTAAAATGAGTGCTAAAGTTGATAACACGGCAGTTCAAGATGGATTTCAAATTTACCATCATACTTTTATTTTTACTAAAGAAGGCGACTGGGCCGTAATTCAACAAGGGATGAATCCGGAGATTGGCATGGCCAGACGTTATCACTGGTTATCAGATCGAGTAAGTGACTTTGTCAATGAACCACAGAGTGCCGTTTGTTGTGACTGGCGAGGCAGGGTTTTAAATTTAGTGGCTAAAGAAAGTAGCCAGACTCGAGAAATTAGTCTGGCTTTAGTGACAGATAATTTTAATGAGCTTATAAAAGATTTAAATAAATTTAAAACATTAGAGATGCCTAAATATCATCAGATCACCCCAATTGATTTTAATAGTCAGAGACTGCGACAAACATTATTTAATCTTCAGAATCGTCATCCAAAAAATTTTGAACAATTATTAGGTACCAGTGGGGTGGGACCTAAGACAGTGCGCGCTTTAGCTTTAATTTCAGAAATTATCTACGGAGCCAAACCATCATATGAAGATCCAGTCCGTTATTCATTTGCTCACGGAGGTAAAGATGGTACGCCTTATCCAATTAATCGTAAAGAGTACGATAGGTCAATTGAAGTTTTAGAAAAAGCAGTTCGCCAGGCTAAGATCGGTCAATTGGAGAAAATTAGAGTCTTGGGGGCAATAGCAGTATGAATTATTTAAAAAAAGTCAAAAAGAAGAAACTTGTTTTAATTTTAGATAATATCCGCAGTCTTTATAATGTTGGAGCAATTTTTCGTATTGCTGATGGGGCGGGGATAGATAAAATTTATTTAGGTGGTATTACCGGCAAACCGCCAAATGAAAAAATAAAAAAAGTAGCCTTAGGCGCTGAGCAAAGCGTGGCTTGGGAGCATCATTGGCAAATTTGGCGGGTTGTTGACAAGCTGAAAGAGGAGAATTTTCAAATTGTTGCTTTAGAGCAAACAGCAAAAAGTATTTGTTATACTAAATTTAAACCAAAACCTCCTTTGGCCCTAATTATTGGTAACGAGAAAAGAGGTGTTTCACGGTCGTTATTAAAACGGGCTGATAAAATTATTGAATTGCCAATGTTTGGCCAAAAAGAATCATTGAATGTAGCAATTGCGGCCGGTATTGCAGTTTATGAAATTAATAAATATAGATTTAATTTGTCTAAAAAGGTTTAGTATGGAATTCCAAGAAGTTTTAAAAAAGAGACATTGTCTTAGAAAATTTGATCCAGAGAGCAAGGTGCCAGATGAATTAATTGAGAAATTAATTGAGGCCGGACATTCTGGACCATCGGCTGGCAACCTTCATCCAGAAGATTTTATTATCATTCACGATCAAGAGACAAAAGAAAAGTTGGCCGAAGCAGCTCTAGGCCAAATGTTTGTGGCTGAAGCGCCGGTGGTAATAGTGGTAATCGCTGATGTAGAAAAAACCGCTTCTTGTTATGGCGAGCGCGGTCGAAATTTATACGTTATTCAAGATGCAGCGGCGGCGACGGAAAATATTTTTTTGACAGCGACTGATTTGGGTTTAGGAATGTGTTGGGTCGGCGCTTTTGACGAAAAACAAGTCCAGAAGATTTTACAATTAAAACCAGAGCAAAGACCATTGGCCATTTTACCAGTTGGTTATAAACAATAAAAATAATATAGTCGATAATGATTTGAGAAAATAAATTTACTGGCTTTTCGTACGAAAGGCCAATAATGATAATTGTGGCAGTTTTAGATGATATTGATGTTCTAAAATTTTCGTTTGCTTGCTTGAACTACATTTTTTAACAAAAAAATAACTGTTAAGGGTCCAACGCCACCAGGAACAGGGGAGAGAAAAGAAGTTTTTCGGGCGCATTTTGGGTCAACATCGCCGACTGGTTTGCCATTTAATCGCGAATAGCCAACATCAATAACAATAGAATTTTTTTTAATCATTGAGGGCTTAAGACAGTGTGGTTTACCAAGAGCAACAATAATAATGTCGTATTTTTTATAGAGGGTTTTATCTTGCCAACGAGGCGCAGTTTTCCAGATATCAGTTTTGACCCTTCTTTTAGTTAACAAATTTTTAAGTGGTTGAGCGAAAATTTGATTTTTGGTCAAAATTATCGTCTTTTTATTTTTTAAATTTATTTTTGTAGATTTTAGCAAGGTTAAAATTGCCTGATGGGTGGGGGAGATAAACTTGGAGCCAGGAACAAAGCCGTCAACATCTTTTTGCGGATCAATTTTTTGGATAATCTGATTTGTCTCTAAAGATTTGGGTAAGGGAAGTTGGATAATAATGCCGTGAATTTTTTTATCTCGATTTAATTTCTCGATTAATTTAATGATCTTCTCTTGATTTATTTTAGATGAGAAAAGAAATTTTTTAAAATTAATACCAATTTCTCGGCTGACCATTTCTTTGAGTTTAACATAAATTTCTGAAGCGGGGTTTTTACCAACTAAAATAACCGCCAGGCCGGGCTTTTGTCGCATTTTCCCGACCTGTTTTTTTAACTGTTTTTTTATTTTTTCGGCAATTTTTTTGCCGTTAAGTAACATAAATCACTAATTTTATTACAAATTACTACAAATTTTACGATAAGTAAAATTCGTAGTCATCCGCGTTAAACTTATCCACTTGTTTTTATTATATCTGTTATTTTAAAAAATAGAATAGTTCCTTAATGTCGCTTAATAACTCAATTAATATATTGGACATAATCCCAAAAATGGGACACCATTTGTGTAATTTCTAAACCCTGATTTTCAATTTCTTAATTTCCAATTTTGAATTTCGAATCAATTCTTTAATTTCCAAATTCGAATTTGTTTCAAAATTAATTCATTCAAAATTCATTCAAAATTCCCACCCCAAAGGGGCGAGGCTCGCCCAACTTCGTTGGGCGGCAAAATTATTTTAGATATTTTTGAATGTCCCACCAAAGGGACTCACTTCAGGGCTTTAAGTTATCCACAATCTTCTTGACTTTTTTTAAAAGATTTGTATATTAAATACAATTGAATTATCTCAAAATTTTAATTCTTAATAGATTATGTATTTAGTTCCAACAGTAATTGAGAAATCAACATACGGTGAAAGAGCCTATGATATTTATTCTCGGCTTTTGAAGGAGAGAATTATTTTTCTTGGTGATATTATTGATGACGCAGTAGCCAATACCGTTATTGCCCAACTTTTATTTTTGGAAAGTGAAGACAAAGAAAAAGATATTAAACTTTATATTAATACACCTGGCGGTTCGGTTACGGCCGGTTTGGCAATTTATGATACAATGCAATATGTCAAACCGGATGTGGCCACTATTTGTGTCGGCACAGCTGCTTCAATGGGAGCTGTGCTTTTGGCTGCTGGAGCAAAAGGTAAGAGGTTGGCTTTACCAAATGCCGAAGTTATGCTTCATCAGGTAATGGGCGGCGCTGAGGGTCCGGCAACAGATATTAAAATTCGGGCTGAACATATTTTAAAAGTAAGAGATAGAATTAATCAAATTTTAGCCAAACATACTGGTCAATCTTTAGAAAAAATTGAGAAAGATACTGATCGCGATTTTTTTATGACTGCTGAAGAAGCAAAAAAATACGGAATCATTGATAAAATTATCACCAAATAAAAATAATCATTGATTATTAATTATTGATAATTATCTTCAAAAGCCGAGAAGGGTCTCGGTTTTATTTAATTTAATCGCCAAATAAAAAGCCAGATATATAAGTTATTTATATGACTATCACAATTTACTTAACAATTGGATTTATTGTTGGGTTAATTATTGGTTATCTTATTCGCCGGTGGTTTGTCCAGCAAAAAATTGAATCAGCCGAAAGAAGGGCCGAAGAATTGCTTAAAGCAGCTAAAATTAAACAACAAGAGATATTTTTTAAAGCCAGAGAAGGGGCCTTAAAAATTATTGAAGAGGCGAAAAAAGAAGAACAAGAGAGAAGGCGTGATTTAAAAGCAGCCGAAAATCGTTTAGAAAAGCGACAGTCATTGTTTGACAAAAAGATATTAGAATTGGAAGAAAGACAACGAGAATTAACTGAGAAGACAAATCGTCTAGAAGAGGTAAAACAAAAGATTAAGCAATTATACGAAGAGGCAAAAAGAAAGTTAGAAGAAATTGCCGGTTATACTACTGAAGAGGCGAAAAAAGTTTTATTTGAACAAATTGAAAAAGATTATCAGGCAGTGGTTTTAGAAAGAATTAGAAAATTAGAACAGCAAGGCAGTGAAGAAATTGAAAAGAAAGTGCAGCAGGTGTTATTGACAGCCATGGAAAGATTGGCCTCTTCGGTGGCAGCGGAAAGAACAACCAGTCTAGTTAATCTTCCCTCTGATGAGATGAAGGGTCGAATTATTGGTCGAGAGGGAAGAAATATTAAAGTAATTGAACAACTGACTGGCACGGAGATTATTGTTGATGATACGCCGAGCGTAATTTTTATTTCAGGATTTAATCCGATTAGGCGTCAATTAGCAAAAAGGGCGTTAGAGAAATTGATTGCTGATGGTCGAATTCAACCAGCTAGAATTGAAAGATATGTTGACGAAGCAAAAGGAGAATTGATTCAAGATATTAAATCTGCTGGTGAAGATGCGGTTTATCAATTGGGGATCACCGGCTTGGAGCCAAAATTAATTCAAATTTTGGGTCGATTAAAATACCGCACTAGTTATGGCCAGAATGTTTTACAACATTCAATTGAAGTGGCCAATCTTTCAGCGATTTTAGCCTCCGAGTTGGGAGCTGATATAACAATAGCCAAAAAAGCCGGCTTGTTTCACGATATAGGTAAGGCGGTTGATCAGGAAGTTGAAGGAACTCATCCAGAAATCGGTAAAGAGTTGGGGCAAAAATATGGTTTACCAGAAGAGATTTTAATTCCAATTGCCACCCATCACGAAGATCATCCACCAACCTTAACAGCTGTTATTGTAAAAGTGGCTGATGCTTTATCAGCAGCCAGACCAGGTGCTCGTCGCGATACTTATGAGGAGTATTTAAAGCGATTGGAAGATTTAGAGCAAATTGCTAAAACTTTCAAAGGGGTTGAGAAGGCTTATGCTATCCAAGCCGGTCGAGAATTGCGCATTTTTGTTATTCCTCAAGAAATTGATGATTTAGCCGCGGCAAAGATGGCTCGTGATGTGGCTAATAAAATTGAAGAGGAATTAAAATATCCAGGAGAAATTAAGGTGACAGTGATTAGAGAAAATCGCATTACCGAATTTGCCAGATAGGCTACGAACAGATAGGCTACGAAATACGAATTTGTACGAATATACGAATTTTAGTATTTAGTAGCCACATGTATTTTTCGTATATTCGTATTCTTTCGTATTTAGTAGCCATATGTAATTTTCGTATATTCGCATCTTTTAGTATTTAGTAGCCGTATGAAGGTGTTGTTTTTTGGCGACATTGTTGGCCGGATTGGCCGACAGGCGATAATTAAAATTTTGCCAGGGCTTAAAAAAGAGTTTAAGCCGGATTTGGTTTTAGCTAATGCCGAAAATATTGCTCACGGCAAAGGAGTAACAGTTGACACCCTGAAAGAATTAATGAATGCGGGGATAAATTATTTTACCTCCGGTAATCACTTTTGGTCAAAAAAAGAAGAAGTGGAAAAAGTTTTAACTCAAAGTTTACCAATTATTCGTCCAGCCAATTATTCGGACAAATTCTCCGGGATGGGCTATATAATTTTGGATATCGGCGTGAATCAGCGCCTGCCCCGCCTTGACAGGCGAGTCAAGGCGGGTAGTAATCGGCGCGAATCAGCGTCTATATTATTGATTAATTTAATAGGTAGAGTCTTTACTAAAATCGAAGATTTCGAGGTTAGTTGTCCATTTAAAAAAGTTGATGAAATTTTAAACAAATTTCCAGAAATCAAAATTAAAATTATTGATTTTCACGCCGAAGCAACTTCTGAAAAAACAGCTTTAGGTTATTATCTTGATGGTCGCGTTTCGCTGGTGGTTGGTACTCATACTCATGTTCAGACCGCTGATGAACAAATTTTAGCCAACGGAACTGCTTATCTATCCGATTTGGGTATGGTTGGGGCCAAGGATTCAATAATCGGAATTGAAAAGCAGCCAATTATTGACCATTTTCTCTCGGATAAACTTTACGAGCCAGTAGAGATGGAAATCCCGAAAAAAGGAATAGCGATAATCAATGGAATTTTTGTTGAAATTGATGAAAAAACAGGCAAGGCAACAAAAATTGAGAGGATAAAAAGAGAAACCATAATTTAAATTTGTACATTTGTAATTTGTAGTAGTTATGCCTAAACGCACCTATCAACCAAAAAGAAAAAAAAGAGCCAGATGTCATGGCTTTTTAAAGAGAATGAGAACTAAAGATGGTCGAAATGTTTTGAAAAAAAGAAGAGCCAAGGGTCGTTGGCAATTGACTGTCTAAATAAAATAATCCAAACAATCCGAACATATCCGAACACCACAAACTAATGTAAATCATCCGAAAAATCCGAACGTATCCGAACACTCCGAATGTTCGTGGTGTTCGGATAAATTCGCCTGCCTCGCCTTGACGAGCAGGGGCGAGGCAGGTTGGTTAGGATTATTTTTATGCTTCCATACAAATATCGTCTCACTAAAAACAAAGATTTTGAGAAAGTGGCAAAACACGGCCAAAGTGTTTTTAGTCGGGAACTCGGCTTGAAATGGATAAAAAATAATTTATCAGTTTCTCGTTTTGGGATTATTGTTTCTCTTAAAGTTTCGAAAAAGGCAGTTATTCGCAACAAACTTAAACGTCGATTAAGGGCGATAATCCAGCAGAATTTAGAGACAATTAAAACAGGATTTGATATAATAATTTTATCTAACCCGGAAATTAAAAAATTAAATTTTACTAAATTAAAAAGGAGATTAGAAATGTTATTAAAGCGGGCTCGCTTAATAAAAATTATCCCCTGAGATTTAGGGGGCGATAAATTTTCTGACCGAAGTACAAATTTCTAAATATTCTTATGATTAAATTATTCAATTTAATTCTTTATCAGCCATTATTAAATTTATTGGTTTTTTTGTACAACGTTTTGCCTGGTCATGATTTAGGATTGGCAATTATTATTTTGACAATCATTATCAGATTAATTCTCTGGCCATTATCTCAGCGGTCGGTTAAAGCCCAAAAGTCTTTACAAGAATTACAACCAAAATTAAAACTACTTCAGGAAAAATATAAAGAAGACAAACAAAAATTGGCTATGGCAATGATGCAACTTTATCGGGAAAATAAAATTAATCCATTTGCTTCTTTTATTCCAATTTTAATCCAATTGCCGATTTTAATCGCCGTTTATCGAGTTTTTTGGAAAGGGTTGGGGGCGCGAGAATTGGTTCTTTATCCTTTTATTCATAATCCCGGAATCCTGAATACCATTTCTTTTGGTTTTTTGGATTTAGCCAGGCCAAATTTAATTTTAGCAATTATAACCGGTCTGGTTCAATATTGGCAGACAAAAATGTTGGTTAAAAAAAGACCCCCCCAGGAATTTGTCAAAAAAGACGGGGCTAAAGATGAGAATATGATGGCGATAATGAATAGGCAGATGTCTTTTATGATGCCGCTTTTTACCGTTTTTATCGGTATCACCCTGCCTAGTGGTTTGATGATTTATTGGTTAATCGGACTTCTCTTAACTATTTTGCAGCAAAAAATTACATTTAAATATTAGGCTACTAAATACTAAAAAATACGAATATACAAATTTGAAGTGAGCCCCTTTTGTGAGACAATTTTCCGCTTTTAATAATTTAGTTTGGGCTGTTCGAAACGGTTGATAAA
>JBMFLE010000017.1:0-15021 GCA_049971355.1 Patescibacteria group bacterium | reverse complement strand
CTAATTATAGAGTTCCAACCTCTTAACTTCCCGAATTTAGGGAGGTCGGAACTCTAAAAATTATAAATATAATTTAGTTAGTATTTTCAATATAACATAAATACTGACCTAAGACAAGGCTTAGTATTTAAGAACCAATCTTTGTAATTCTTGAGCATTTTCAATGGCGTGGCCATTCCATATGGGGACAGTCCCTCCGAATTAAACCCTCTATATAGTGCTTAAATATTGACTTTTAGAGGGCCTCTTTAAAATCGGCGGCCGATTTTCAAAAATCGCTACCCGGACAATTGGTAACTCAAAACTGATTATATTATAACACAACAAAAATTTAAGGAAAGTAACTTTGGGACCTGTTTGGATGACTGTCACCAATTATTGAAAATAGTCCTTGTCCGCTGTTTAATGCGACCGCTCTATTTGACGGACATCTTTTTATTATCTGGGACCTGTTTTCGGTAACTGTCACGATAGTAAGTCGTCAATGACATTATCACTTGTGAATAACAATCGAGGTCAGAGGCTTGGCAATTTTGGAGTGGTGATATAAGTATAATATAAAAGCCAAGGAAGAATTCCTTGACTCCTGATTAGGGGGCGTAAAATGAAAGATAAGATAGATGAGTGTAGGTATTGACTTTTTAATAAATCTAATTAAAATAAACTTATGGATTACAAAAACGAATTTAAAAAAATAGAGCAACTTTACCAAAAGGGTGAAGTTGACAAATCACTAGCACTTTTACAAAAGCTTGAACAACAAGCAAAAAGGAGGAAAACATGACAATTTTAGTTAAAGTTTGGCAATGGTTGATAACACTCTATCAGCACCAAGGTAGATTAGATAAAACTATTAAAGTAGCCAACAAAGCTCTTGAACGAATTAAAGATAAAACTTCAGCTGGATATTGTGATATTCTGAGACGGCGAGGTTTTGTCTACTATCTCAAGGGTGATGTAGAACAATTTTTGTCGGACGTAAATTCTGCCTTAGAAATAGCAAAGCAGAATAATTATGAGTTAGAAAAAGCTGGATGCCTCGGTGTTCTGGGTATTTATCACCAGGAAAGACACAATTTCGAAAAAGCATTGGAATGCTACCAACAAGCAATTGAGATCAAAAGAAAATTGGGCGATAAAGAAGGTGTTGTTAAACTCCTGATTAATCTCGGAACACCCTATAAAGGAATGAATAGGTTCGATGAATCAAAGCGATTATTTGACGAGGCTCTCCAAACAACCAAAGAAAAACGACTCAAAATTAATTGTCACCTTGAAATTGGTAGACTATTCCATGTCCAGGGTGATATCTCCAAGGCAAAAAAAGAAATTGAGCTGGCTTTAAAATTAGCTTTATCTACCAAATTTGCTAATGAACAAGGTGATTGCTATCGTGAATTAGCAAGAATTGCCTACGAAGAAGACAGGAAAGATGAAAGTCAGAAGTTCTATCAAAAGGCACTTAAAATTTACGATAGCCATGGTTATTCAGCTAAAGCACGAGCGCTGATGAGAGAGGAAATTGCAAAAAGATTTTAAAGTCAAAGGGTGTGTATTATGTTAAACTATTACACACCCTTTTTGACTTACTACAATGAAGCTGGCTTTTCTTGAAAAATTCTCCAATTTCAATCTGCCAGCTTCTTTTAATTATATTAAGCGATTGAGAAAATTGCCAAAAATAAAACGGGAGTGCAGGGAATCGAACCCCGGACTACTGTTTTGGAGACAGTCATTTTACCACTAAACTACACTCCCACCAAAAATTTTCTTGCGAAAATTTCAGTAATTAGTAATTTGTGGTTAGTAATTAGAAAAGGAAACGAAGGATTATTTCGTTTCTTTATGTAAAGTGTGTTTGCGACAAAAACGACAAAATTTTTGGAGTTGCAAACGCTCTTTTACATTTTTTTTATTTTTCCGAGAAAAATAATTAATATGATGGCACTCACTGCATTCAAATTTTATTAAATTTTCTTGACTCATACCAAATTATAAAACTATATAGCCGGGGGAGGGATTCGAACCCACGACCTGCTGTTTACAAAACAGATGCTCTACCACTGAGCTACCCCGGCAAGAGTCTGCGGGGCAAGCAAAACAGTTGCTCCCCGCCCCGTAGTGAAACGAAGTTTCTACTACTGGGGACCGTTGAGCCAGAGGCGACAAATTTTTTATCATTTTTGACTGTTTATTAACCCCAGTAACATCTTGGAAATTATTTCGAGTTTTTGATAAAAGTATAAAAATTTTTCTTTATCGATTTGTTGCTCTTCAAAAATTATCTCAAACAATGATACGCATTCGTAAACAGAACCCCTGGCGGTAGTATAAAAATTCCTTTTATCGGCTTTAGAGAATTTCCCACTCCCCTCTGCTATGTTTATAACCATACTAATTGAAGCCCTGCGTAATTGATCACGCAAATAAGAATCAGAAGATTTTGCTTTTAATAAATAATTTTATATTTCCTTAATTACGAAATACAAATTACTAACTACTCAAATTTTCGCAAGAGATTAATATTTTGTAGTTAGTGTGAGTAATTGGTAGTTAGGACAGAAATTTTCTTGCGAAAATTTCTGGTGGGTGGGGAAGGATTTGCACCTTCGAAGGCCGAAGCCGGCAGATTTACAGTCTGCTGCATTTGTCTACTTTGCTACCCACCCAAATATGGAGCCCGCGGTCGGACTTGAACCGACGACCTACTCCTTACCATGGAGTTGCTCTACCAACTGAGCTACACGGGCTTTGATTAGAAATTTTACCAAATTTTCTAAAAAAATCAAGATGGTTGACTACTACCAGGTGGCGTCTTTTTAAAGAAAACCTTTAGACGAATCAACAATTTAGTAATAATATTTTTAATCCTCTGACGAATAATAGTTAACCCTCTTCTAATTCTCTGCTCTATTAATATTCTTTTTTTTGCTTTAAATTGTTCTTGGCGAATCTGGCTAACATCAATTGAGGCTAATAAAAAAAATTTTGACATTAAAATATAAATAATTCCTCCAAGGCAAACTACTAAAATAATTAATAAAATAAGATTAATAAGCATAATAAACCTAAACTAAATGATTAATCATTGCCACAAATTCTGCTGCTTTGAGACTTGCTCCACCAACCAAAATGCCATCAACTGTTTCTTGCTCAACAAAATTTTTCACATTTGTCTGATCAACACTTCCACCATAGATAATTCTGATATTGTTGCGAACAATTGGTAAAGGATATAAATCAATTATCCTCTGTAAAATTACTCGACTAACATATTCAGCTTCTGTCGGATTAACTGCCTGACCAGTGCCAATGACCCAAACCGGCTCATAGGCAATAATTAACTGTTGATTGGCTTTTAAATTTATGCCATCCAGGGCCCTACTAACTTGATTGATAATAACATAATCTTTAACGCCCCTTTGTCTTTCTTCAAATGTTTCACCGACGCAGAGAATTGGCACTAAATCGCTTTCTAAAGCAGCTTTAACCTTTTTATGAATCATCTCATCGGTTTCATTTAAATTTTGTCGTCTTTCTGAATGACCAATAATCAGATATCGGCAACCAATCTCTTTTAATTGTGCTGGCGAAATTTCACCAGTGTAGGCACCCCTTTCCTCCCAAAAACAATCTTGAGCTCCGAGTTCAATATTTGATTTCATAATTAATTTTTTAACTTCAGATAAATAAACAAAAGATGGGCATAAAACAATGTCAATTTTTGACCAGTCTTTTTTAATTTTTTTTAAACCATTTAAAATATCCTTAGTTAAGGAAATGGTTTGTGCTAGACCCAAATTCATTTTCCAGTTGGCAATAATGATATTCTTTTTCATAAATCATCTACAAAATTACAAAAAATTTAACTTAAATTGAATTAAAAATTGAAATTGCACTAGTTGATAAACCAGTAATAATAATCCCAGCAATCAGAACTCCTAAAAAAATTAATCCACAAGCTCGCCAATAAGGAATACCGAACAAAAAAGCAGCAATTGCACCTGTCCAAGCACCAGTTAGGGGCAAAGGAATAGCAACAAAGATTGTTAGGGCTAAATCTCCGTAGAGAGAATATTTTTTGTAAAATTTTTTTCTGGTTCGTTCAAAAAGCCAAGTAAAAAATTTATCTATTTTTCTTGATTTTTTCATTAAAACATTGGTAATCCGGGGTAGAAGAAAAAGGAGAATAAAAACTGGAATTATATTACCAATAGCCGAGTAAAAAAATGCTTCCCAAATCGTCAAATGATAAACACTTAGAGCCAGCGGGATAGTACCTCGCAGTTCATTAATCGGAATCATGGCTAAAAATAAAACTTGTAATTGACTGGCCACAGTTTACTAATTATTAATAATTATTGATTATTGATTATTGATTAATTGATTGTTACCCACCAAGCCAAACCCTTAACTTCTTGCCACCTCTCTTTTTCGCTCTGACTACCTAAAAGAATAATAATCAATTTCTTTTTATTATACTCAACTAAACCAGCAAAACAATACCCTGCTTCGTCAAGATAACCAGTTTTTGCCATTTTTATTTTGATAAAACTATCTAACAATTTATTTATATTTTTAATTTGATAAAACTTATTTTGACCATTTTTATCACGGGTAGAAAATTTGTAAATTTTAGTTGTTGATAATTTTGCTATCTCCGTTTTTTCACTTATAAATTTAATTAATTTAGCCAAATCTTCGGCCGTAGAAACATTTTTAAAATCAATTCCGGTTGGTTCGATAAACACAGTTCTCGTCATTCCTATTTCTTTTGCTTTTCGATTCATTTCTTCAACAAAAATTTGATTCCCAAATTGCCTGACCAAAGCTTTAACAGCGTTATTAGCCGATTTAATTAAAGTAGCAGCAAATAGATCTTTTATTTTTATCTTTTCCCCGACTTCAAATTTTAATTGGGCTGGCTCAAGTTTGCTTTGACCTAACTCTGTTGAAACAAAATCATCGGCTAAATATTCTACTTCCTTTTGCCAATTTGGTTTAGAATCTAAAATTATTAAAGCAGTCATTAATTTAGTCAAACTAGCAATTGGTAAAACTTGTTGACTATTTTTTTGAAATAAAATTCGGTCTGTCTCGGCATCAACAACCAGAGCGCTTTTGGCAGTAATTTTAATGCCTAAACTTTGTGGAAAATTTTTAATTTCTTCAAATTTAATTGCTTCATTAACAATTGCCGGTTGACTAATGGCTGGTGAAACAATATTCTGCTGAAGTGCCAAAAGGCTAATTAAAAAGGCTAATAACATAATTATTATGACAATAATTCTTGAAAATAGTTCTCTAAATTATCAATCGCTATTCTCTCTTGTTTCATTGTCTCCCTGTCTCTAACTGTAACTTTTTTATCTTCTAAACTTTCGAAGTCAACGGTTAAACAATAAGGTGTGCCAACTTCATCTTGACGGCGGTAACGGCGGCCAATCGAACCAATTTCATCATAATTAATCATCCACTCTTTTTTTAATTTAGAATAAATGTCTCGAGCCAATTTAATTAGTGGATCTTTTCTAACTAAAGGCAAAATAGCAATTTTAATTGGCGCTAAATTTTTATTAAGATGTAAAACAACTTCAACCTCTTTAGTCGCTTTGGTGGTGGTTGTCCGTCCACCACTGATTTCTTCATAGGCATTAATTAAAATGGCTAAAAGTGTTCGGTCAACTCCAGCTGATGGCTCAATCACATAGGGAATATATTTTTCTTTTGTCTCACTATCAAAATAAGATAAATCTTGACCAGAAAACTCGGAATGCTGTTTTAAATCAAAATCTTGACGATTAGCGATGCCTTCCAACTCAGCCCAGCCCCAAGGAAATTTATACTCAATATCAGAGCAAGCAGCTGCGTAGTGAGCTAATTCTTCTTTTTTATGTTCACGTAAACGCAAATTTTCTTTTTTTATCCCCAGGTCTTGATACCAATTTAATCGTTCTTTCTGCCAATATTCATACCATTTTTTTGCCTCTTTCGGTTGAACAAAAAATTCTAATTCCATTTGTTCAAACTCGCGTGTTCGAAAAATAAAATTACCTGGCGTTATTTCATTTCGAAATACCCTACCAATTTGAGCAATCCCAAAAGGAATTTTCATTCTACTCGTCTCCTGAATTCTTTTAAAATCAACAAAAATTGCCTGAGCGGTTTCCGGTCTAAGATAAACCTCTCGACCAGATTCTTCAACTGGACCAGCATAAGTCTTAAACATTAAATTAAACATTTTTGGTTCAGTAATTTCGCCACCGCATTCAGGACATTTATCTTTTATTTCATCAGCTCGAAATCTTTTGTGACACAATTTACATTCAACCAAGGGGTCAGAAAATCCTTTTAAATGTCCACTCGCCTCCCAGACTTTTGGATGCATAATAATTGCTGCCTCTAAACCAACCACATCATCGCGTTCCTGAACAATTTTTTTCCACCATAATTTTTTAATATTGTTCCGTAATTCAACGCCGAGTGGCCCAAAATCATAAGTTGAGGGGCCACCGCCGTAAATTTCCGAAGATTGAAAAACTATCCCCCGCCGTTTACATAAATTAACAATTTTTTCCATTAAATCCATAATATTTATTATACTATAAAATAAACAATTTATAAATCCTTAGCTCTCTCCTTAACATCTATCCTAAAAGTTTTAGCCAATATAGCTAAAGTCTTATCACGGGTTATTAAATAAAAATTTGGAGTAGTCCTTTTTAAATTAAGACAAGTAGCGATTATTCGCAAATCGGTGCTGCCAATCAGATCCTTTAAAATTAATTGGGAATCAAATTTTAATGGTGCTAATTCTAATTTTTCTCTTTTTTCATTCCATATTTCTTTTTTTCTTTTATATAATTTTTCCAATTGTTTAACTATTTCTTGGTCAAATTCACCCAATTTTTTATTTTCTATTGACTGTAACAAACCGGTGCCAGTAGAACCAATAACCTTCCACTTCCCTTTTTTAATCTTTTCTAACATCTCTGATTCAATTTCGGCGGCTAACTGCTGTCCTCTGGCTTCTGATGTGCCGTCTGTATCTGTTTGCAGAACCATCCGGCTAATTTGTTCTTGAACAGCTCGCGGGATAAAAACATGACGAAGATATTTTAATTTCTTTAAATCATCTTTATTTAATAAAATACAAGCGTCAACTACCACTCTTAATTTCCACCTTTTAAGCGCCCAGAGAAAGTTTTTAATTTCATTAATCATAATTCGGCCGACAAAAAGACCAATTAAACAGTATGCCTAAACCTGAACTTTTGTCAACCCCCTCTTTAGCGCGTTGAAAAGGGTGTTATTTTCGTTCTTATGAATTAAATCAAAAAAAGCGCAGTCAAAATTTCTCTAGAGAGTCAATAGAAAAGGGCAGGATTTTCCCTTTCCTGCCCGATTTTTTTAAAGTCCCCCCTAAAACGCTCCCAAGGAATTTTCCGTTTTCTCGCCCAACCGTTCCAGACTTTCACACCTAAGACTGTAATTCCGCATTTCGTGGCAAATTGCGCTAACCCTCGATCATGTGTCAGCAAGTAAATATCCGCACATTCTCCTTTTATTTCTTGTTTTAGGTAAACAGCTGCTGCCAGAATTCTTAAATCATTAATGTCCGGCTCTTCTATATCTGCTTTACAAAGCGGTTCCTTTAACTTCTTTAACTCAGTACCCTCTTTGTCCAGACGTCTTCTTAATTCGCCAACTATCCCTGTTCTGCAGGTACTGATGGAAATGAATTTCCCCTCCATTAATCCTTGAAATAACCGCTGGAAACACTCAGCTGGGATCCGTTTTCCCTCTGAGAGCCGTTTTACCTCTTCGAAAACCGCCACGGGGATGTAGACCCGATGCCCAGCCTCACTAATTTTTTGCAATTCATGGCTGTCACTCCGCACCCAGACATTCGTGTCAATCACCAAAATCATTAAACCTCCTTACGAGAGAACAATCATTCTTATTCTCTTTACTGCTAGTATAGCACAAGTTTCAAAAAATGTCAAGAGTATAATACCTTTATAATTTGCCCTTTTTAATCAATTCTTTTATCTCTCTCATTAAATTCAAATAAAAAGAAAGATTGTGAATGGTGGCTAATCTTTGACCAAGAGGTTCTTTGGTCATAAATAAATGTCTTAAATAAGCCCGAGAATAATTTTGACAGGTATAACATTGACAATTTTCATCGATTGGTTCAAAATCGTTTTTAAATTTTTCATTAGTAATATGGATTCTCTGATAAAAATCTTTCTGATTACGAATAGAGATATAGAGTAATCCGTGACGAGCATTTCGAGTCGGAATAACACAATCAAACATATCAATACCCATTTTAACTGCTTCAATAATTTGTTCTGGCTGGCCGGCGCCCATTAAATAACGCGGCTTATCTTTTGGTAAAAATGGTTCAATAATTCTAATCATTTCATAGGTCTTTTTAATCGGCTCGCCTACGGTTAAACCACCAATAGCATAACCATCAAAATTTTGAGCCGTAATTTGTTGAGCGCTCTGAATTCGTAAATCTGAATAAACCGAGCCTTGAATAATTCCAAAAATTAAAGACCCTGGAGTTCGAAATTTAAAATTGGAAATTGCTCGCTTGCTTCTTTCTGCCCATTGAACTGTTCTTTCTGCTGCCCTTTTAGCTTCAATATAATTACAAGGATACGGTACACATTCATCTAAAACCATCATTATATCAGAGCCTAATTTTTCTTGAACTTCAATAGCCTTTTCTGGTGTCAAAAAAACTTCGCTCCCATCAACTTCTGATTGAAACTTCACGCCTGAATCATTAATTTTTCGCATTTTAGCCAAAGAGAATATCTGATAACCGCCAGAGTCAGTTAAAATTGGTCTACTCCAATTCATAAATTTATGTAGTCCACCAGCTTTTTCAATAATTTCTACACCTGGTCGAATTAAAAGATGATATGTATTGGAAAGAATAATTTGGGCTCCTAATTCTTTTAATTCTTCTGAAGTTAAATTTTTCACTGCCGCCCGGCTGGCAATTGGCATAAAAAACGGAGTTTTAATAGTTCCATGAATTGTTTTAATCCGTCCCAGTCGGGCTTTAGATTTTTTAGATTGTTTAATGAGATGAAACATAATTATTTATCGCTGATAAGAAGCTAAATTCCAGCGAATATAATGCGAATATTCGCTTTTTATTTGCTTATATTTGGCTTTTTATTCACAAGACTTATTTCAAATGCCACTCTAAAAATTTATCAATGACATTTTTAACGATAATAAAATCTGTAGACTTAAAATTTAATTTTTCTAAAAAATCAAAATTTTTATATAATAGATTTTGTAAAAGATTAAGGACTTTATCTGTCATTTGTATATTTATCTCAGACTTGTCAACTGAAGTAGAACATTTCAAACAAATAATTCCGCCCCGATTAATATCAAAATTAACTTTTGCTGATGGTATCTTCTGACAAATTAAACATTTTTTTATCTCCGGTTTGTAGCCTAAAAGACTTAAAAACTTTATTAAAAAGGCATAAATAAAAATTTCGACTTTTATTTTTGGCAGAGTATCAATTTTTTCCAAAGTTTTAACTGTTAAATCAAAAAGCCTATCATCGGGCTTAGCTGGTTTAGTTATCTTATTAAAAATATTCAAAATTTGACCAACTCGAATATTTTTTTCGTAGTCATTATTGATATTATTAAAATATTTTTTAATTTCTCCGCCGATTAAATGATAATAATTTTTACCTGGCTCAATCACTAAATTAATTAAACTATAAAGCCCGCTGGAAAACGGGGCTAATTTAGAAGTAATCTTTTTTGCACTCCTAACCAAAATTTCTATTTTACCCAATTGGCGAGTATAACAAGTGATAATCCGATCGTTCTCTCGATGATCACGAACATTTAAAACTATCGCCGAAACTATCATAATTCCAGGATTAAAACAATTTTTTGTCCTTCGATTTCTATCTCCTTTCTTATCTTTCCCTTCTTGCTCTCGCCCTCGATTAAATTTTTACTCACTGTTTCATTTTTTATTTCTAAAGCAAATTTTTGAAAAACATTTTTTAATTCGGCTGATTCTGTCTGGTAATAAAGATTAATTTTATCTTTAATAGTTAATTCTGCCTCTTTTCTTAAGGAATTAATCTGACGAATTATTTCTCGAAACAGACCTTCTTCTTTTAATTGAGGAGTGATTTTTGTCTCTAAATCTACCTCATCTTGAATAGCAGAATCAAAAACTATTTCTTTAACATTGGTCTCCTCTTTTATCAAATCTAAAATTTCTCTTTCATCTTTTAATTCTTTATTTTTTATTGTTAATTTTGGTAATGGCTGTCTTGTTTTAATTTTTGCTTCAGCGCGTAATCGGTGGACAATCTCACAAATTTTACGAGCCAATTCCATTTGTTTAATAATTTTTTGGTTTATTAATTGTTCATTAGCCTCTGGCCAGTTGGCTAAATGAACTGATTCTTCTTTTTTAACTATCTGTTGATAAATTTCATCACTAATAAATGGCGCAAATGGAGCCAATAATTTAGTCACATTTAACAAAACATAACCCAAAACCCTAAGCGGCTCTTCTGAAATTTTGAATCTATCACGCGAGCGACGAATATACCACTGAGACAGATCTTGAATAAAATCTTCAATTTGGCGAGCTGCACTAGTGATATCATATTTATCCATTTTTTCGGTCACTTCTTTAATCAGTAAATTTAGTTTCACCAAAATCCATTGATCCAATACATTACTCAAATCCGCTTTTAATTCGCTGGGATCCAGCTTTTTATTGACATAAAGTTTATAGAACTCTAAACAGTTCCATAATATCAAAAATAATCTCTGGACCACTTTCTTAACCCCCTCTATATCAAATGATTTACTCTCTCCCGGCTGATTTAGTGTGTATAAATACCAACGCAAGGGATCAACGCCAAATTTATCAATCACCTCTTTTGGTTCGATGACGTTACCTTTTGATTTAGACATTTTTTGGCCTTGAGCATCTAAAACAAGACCCAAACAAATAACATTTTTGTAACAAGGACCAAATCCTAAAAGCGTAGAAATAGCCAACAATGTGTAGAACCAACCACGAGTCTGATCAACACCTTCGGCAATAAAATCAGCCGGAAACAACTCTGGTGGTCGTGACTTTTGACTTTGAGTGAACGGCCAGTGAGCCTGAGCGAATGGCATTGCCCCAGAATCAAACCAACAATCCAAAACTTCTGGCACTCTCTTCATTATCCCGTTACAACGCGGACATTTCCAGGTCCACTCATCAATAAATGGGCGATGAGGATCAAAATTTTTGGAAATTTTTTTATTGGTTCGATGTTCTAATTCTTCAAAACTGCCAACACATTCACGATAATTGCATTCCTGGCACTCCCAAATCGGTAAAGGCGTGCCCCAGTATCTCTCGCGAGAAATAGCCCAATCTTTAATTTCTGCTAACCATTCGCCAAAACGCCCTTTCTTAATATGCCCCGGAACCCAATTTATCTCTTGATTATTTTGAATTAAAGATTGTTTCACTTTCGGTTCAGACATTTTAATAAACCATGACGGCTTAGCGTAATAAAGCAAAGGCGTATCGCAACGCCAGCAAAATGGATAATCATGATGAATTTTTTCTACGCCTAATAAAATATTTCTTTCTTTTAAATTTTCTATAATTAGAGGATCTGCGTCTTTAACCCACATTCCGGCCCAAGGCTCAATTTCTGGCGAAATTTTTCCGTCAAGTTCAACCGTCATCAAAACTGGTAAATTATTAGTTCGACCAACCTCCATATCTTCTTCACCAAAAGCCGGGGCAATATGGACAACGCCTGTGCCATCTTCAACGCTGACAAAATCGCCGTGAATAACAAACCAAGCCTGTTTATTTGGTTGAATAAATTCAAAAAGCGGTTGATATTTTAATCCCAAAAGTTCTTCGCCTAAAAATTCGTCAATAATTTCATAAGGTCTTGGCACCACACCCAAACGATCTTTGGCTAAAATCCAATACTCATTATCTTTTAAAACTTTAACATATTTGACAAATTTATTAACTGCTAGGGCAACATTAGCCGGCAATGTCCAGGGCGTAGTTGTCCAAACTAAAAGATAAGTTGGTTTATTAATCTTGAGGCTCTCATTTTTTTCATCTGGAACGAATCCATTCTGGATAGAAAATTTCAAGTAGACTGAATCCTCTTCTATATTTTTATAACCTAAAGCAACCTCGTGAGAAGAAAGAGTTGTTCCGCAACGCGGACAGTGAGGCACAACTTTGTAATCTTGATAAAGTAACCCTTTCTGCCAAATTTGCTCAATTATCCACCAGATAGTTTCAATATATTCTTTCTCATAGGTAATATAAGGATGTTTTAAATCCAACCAAAACCCTATCCTCTCGGTCATCTCTTCCCACTCTTTTTTATATTTCCAAACATTTTCTTTACATTTTTGATTAAATTTAGCAATGCCATATTTCTCAATCTCCGGCTTGCCGGTAATACCAATTTCTTTTTCAACTTCAAGCTCAACCGGTAAACCATGTGTATCCCAACCAGCTCTTCGTTCAACATAATATCCTCTCATTGTTTTATAGCGCAAAACAATATCTTTGAAGATTCTGGCCAAAACATGATGAATACCTGGTTTGCCATTAGCAGTTGGCGGTCCTTCGTAAAAAACAAAATTACCCCTTGGAGATTCCTTTTCTAGGGTTTTCTCAAAAAATTTTTTCTTTCGCCAAAATTTTAAAATTTTTTCTTCAAGTTGCGGAAAATTGAGCATAAGGTTACTATGATTTACCAAAAATTGAAATTATACATAAAGGAAACGAACTTTATTTCCATTAATAAAACGAAAAAAATCTGGCTCTATTTTTTGGTGTGAAGCAAAAGATGAAAATAATTCTACTGCTTTTCGGCCTTCTTTTGAATGGATTTTGCTACATCTCAATAGCATTAAACCAAAGAGAAGCAGAAAAGCCGGACTAATTTTATTGTAAATTTTTGAAAAATAATGTCAATGGTTTATACTGGTCCAATATAGGGTTAAGGGCTTAAAAAATCGGGTAGGCAGCGAATAAAAAGAGGTTGGGGAACAAGGATTTTCTGCTGATACTACCGTTTACCATGTGTTTAAACCTCTCCAGCATTTAAAAATTTGACCCCTTATCGTCCTATCGATAAGGGGTTTATTACTTTATTACCGCTGTGATTACTCGGCTCTTTAGAATCTTATATCTCTCTTCAGTGTTTGCTCTTTTGGCCCGCACTCCTTTCTTCGACGTAATTATTTTATCAATACATATAATGGTACCTTTCGGAAATTGGGAACGGGTCAAATCAACTTCTTGACCGTTGGGCAACCTATTCCAATAATGATGTTGATGTTTACAATATAACAATTCTCCGCCAAGATAATCGGGTAGTGTAAAATAAATTGTGTAAATTTAAAAAGGGTGGTAGGCTAATAAATAAAGGTCATTTACCTAATCAGCCTAAATCTGGTAAAGGAGAAAATTAACTCTCCGCCAGATCTTAACCAACCCTTTATGAACTACACTACCACAGAATTAAAAACAAAGCAAG
This sequence comes from Patescibacteria group bacterium, assembly GCA_049971355.1. Classification (GTDB taxonomy): domain Bacteria; phylum Patescibacteriota; class Patescibacteriia; order UBA2591; family UBA4787; genus JBMFLE01. The sequence continues at coordinate 1,423 of JBMFLE010000017.1, read as the reverse complement.
TGCCTATCCACAAGGATTGACTAAAAATTAATGCTGCTTACCTCCAGAAGTCAGACAACAATTGAGCCGTCGGAGACCGGGACTCCGAACTCACTCCTGAAATTTTATCAATATCATCCATCATATCCATTGTGATTTCAACATCAAAATTACATTTTGGTTCTTCAATAATTATACCTGATCTTTGAAGTTCGTCTATTAATTCACAAATTTTATTCTTAACCCGTCCATCGAATAGTGTTATGGTACGCCGTTGAAAAAATAAAGCCTCATTAATATCTTTCTTAATAAACTTCATCGATTTTGTTTTTAAAATTGTGCCAGTTTTCTTAATGCGGTTATGAAAAGCTTCAGAATTCTCTTTATCTTTTTCATTTAAGCCATAATAGACTTTTACTTCTTTTATATTTAATAATTTAAAAAGTTGGCGCACTACATCTTCTATACGAAATCGCTAGCCTAAAACATTTTGCCAGTGGAACATATTTGTAAGATCGAGATATGCTATTAAAGCGGTTTCACTTTTTAATATCTCTTCATACTGTTTTCTTTTTTCTTCAATATTCATAATTTTATTTCTTGCCCCGTAGTCAGCTTTGCTGGACTTCGGGGCTCAATTAATTTCTTGCCCTGGGTTTACGGGTAGTGAGTTTATTGAATCTATCTATCAAAGAATTCAACTTTTTTCAACTTCGTGAATTTTTGCTGTCAATAACAACTACAAAAATTGTTCTGTCTAATCAGCTTCGCTTTTTTTATCTTTTTTACATCGCCATACTTTTCAATCACAAATTTTACCAAACCAAATAAATATTTTGCTTTCACTTAATAAAATCCTGCCGGTTTAATTAAGGGGGCGATTTTTTCGGACCCAAATAATAGACATCTTTCAAAGAGGCAATCATTTAAGTTAATTGCGGGACATTCTCAAATTCTTGAGAATGTGAGGATGTTATTTTAAATTAGGGTTGAAAAAGCTCCTCTGGTAGAAATTTAACTTGTCGAATTTCCGGAAATTGTTTTGCTGTTGCCTCAATTTGAAACCATAAAATGCCGACTCGGCAGGAACCGCCAACGGTTTTATTTTGAGAATCGTCAAATTCAAGAGTTAAAACTCCGTCTTTGAGAGAAGCACTTTTTAATGAAAATCCTTCTAAGGGGTATTCGGTGGTAATCCCTTGAACTTTTTCAGCTTCAGTTAAATTTTCCTTTCCTTTTAACAAAAGTTTAATCGCGTCTTGAATTGGCGTTTTGGTAATTGGAATTTCTCTTTCAATTGCCACCAAGCCATCTCTTGAGCATTTTGTATTTCCTGTTTCATCTTTGTCTAATTCGGGATTGTAATAATAAAGTTTTATTGTTCTCATTTCTGGCAAAACAAAAAATTTCCAAGTTAATACCCCGGCTATTATCAAAATTAAAA
>JBMFLE010000016.1:0-15358 GCA_049971355.1 Patescibacteria group bacterium | reverse complement strand
AAACGGGGTGAAGATATAGTCCACACTATTAGTAATAATAGAAAAATGTACGATGTCGGCTCATCGCATCCTGGGGGTGGAGAAGCTCCCAAGGGTTTGGCTGTTCGCCAATTAAAGCGGTACGTGAGCTGGGTTCAGAACGTAAGTTACATATTGCGTTCTACCGCAGAAATGTGGTATAATAAATCTGACTCATAACGGTGAAACCCGACTGCAAATAACCGAACTTTGCAAGGGTAATACCGTGGGAAGATTAAATTATGTTTGCCATAATTTCGTCTATAACCAAATCTTATATTGCCGGATTTCTAGATGGTGATGGTTGTATTATGTTTCAGTTAATTAGAAGAAAAGATTATGTTTATGGTTATCAGATACGCGCTAGTATTGTCTTTTATCAAAAGTCAATTAATCGCTATCATTTAGAGTGGTTAAAAAAAATTTTTAAGGCAAAGACACATAGAATTAGCCTTAAAAATTTATCACTTATTACAAGGTAAAACCTTTAGTTTGGCAAAATTTATCCAAGCCAGTTGTCTGGTGGATAAATTTGCCATTCTTAACTACTCTCAAAAAAGAACAAATACTTCTAGGGGATTGAAAAGTTTTTTAAGGCAACATAATTTATATCCCCGTAACGACTGATATCCGAAAAATATCGGATTGAGATAGAAAAAAGATAGAAAAAATTTTTTCTATCAAATTTCTATCAAACGTCAGCCCCTCCTTAATGATTTTTAAGAGGGTGAAGGTATAGTCTATACTGTTAGTAATAACAGATTAATATGCGTAAGACAGTTCGGTCTCCTATCTGCCACGGACGTGCGAAACTTGAGAGGGCTCTTCTCTAGTACGAGAGGACCGAGAAGGACGAACCTCTGGTTTACCAGTTGTCCTGCCAAGGGCATAGCTGGGTAGCCACGTTCGGCACGGATAAACGCTGAAAGCATCTAAGCGTGAAGCCGTCCTCAAGATTGGGTTTCGTGCCATCTGTTCTACAGACGGGATAGACTCCTGGGAGATGACCAGGTAAATAGGCCCTAAGTGTAAGGCCAGTAATGGTTTGAGCTGAGGGGTCCTAATCAGTCGAAATCTTCTTACTTACCTCATTAAGAACCAAAACAATTCGGCTACTAAATACTAAAATTCGTATATTCGTACAAATTCGTATTTCGTAGCCTACCCGGTATTTCGTAGCCTGCCTGTTCGTAGCCTATCTGTTCGTAACCAAAATATTGCCCGGTGCTTTGAGCGGCTAGGTTCTACCTCTTCCCATCCCGAACAGAGTCGTAAAACTAGCCAGCGCTGATGGTAGTAGTCCTTTTAGGACTGCGAGAGTAGGCCAGCGCCGGGATTTTTTATTTTGTCGAACAGGGAGTAAAATGGAAAAACGATAGTTTACATTTTCTCGAGTGAAGACAAAATACAGGGTTAACACTCTTTATTTATAAGAAATAAAAAAGATTGGATTTTCCAATTTTTTTGTTTAAAGATGGGGGATAGTCCCCCAAAATTATTAATTTATTTATTATTAACGAGTTAGCGAGTTGGGGACAGTCCCTGGAAAGTGAGACCTCTAAAACCCTTGTCATTATTGAAGAATTTAAAAGCCTATTAAAAGTTAGCCGAGATTTTGTTATTAGTAGGCCAATAGTAAGGTGAAAACTATTGGGTTCCGGAGCCCAATAAGTAGGCTAATGAAAATTTTGTTTGTCTACTGATTTGGACGATCGTCTCATTTCAGTAGACATAAATTTGTTTGTTAAGTTCTATATAGTCCTATCGGGTCAAAAAACAGAAAATAAATAAAAAAATTCAAAAAACTAAAAAATGAGTGGCTGAAAATGGCGGCGATCTGATTATTATCGAAACTGCATCTCCTAATATCAACCTTTAAATATTCGCCTTATTTTTTAAGGTCTTTAAAACTAGTGCTCGTCCCCTTCTTTTATTGTTGCCAAATTAACACCTCCTAAAAATTTTTTATCGTAGGCAAAAAATCCACCTAGACCTCTTCCTAAATAATCAAATATTCGAACGTGGGGCGTGGCTTTTCGGCTGGTGCCGGTAATAATTTCTGCCTGACCATCACCATTTAAATCGCCGACCGCTAAATTGACTCCCTGAAAATAGCCACGATCGTAAGCTAAAAATTGTACTTGGAGAAATCCGAAATAATCGAAAACTCTTAAATATGGACCAGCTCCTGAGGCGATACTAGTAATAATTTCTAATTTTCCATCATTATTCACATCTCCCACTGCCAAATTTACTCCGCCAGTAAATTTTTGTAAAAAAGCAAACCATTCAATTTCTAATTCTCCTTTCCGATTAAATATTCTAACAATCGGCGGCCCCGTCTGGCCAAGACTAATAATAATTTCATTTTCTTCGTCACCATCAATGTCACCACAAGCCACTTTAACCTCACCCTGGAAAGATTTATTATAAACTGAAAATTGATCTATTAAGTGTCCTTGATAATCATAAATAAAGACTTCTGGTTTTCGTTTACCATTAGGCGCAACTATAATTTCTGCCTTTGAATCTTTGTTTAAATCACAAGCAGCAACATTTAATCCTTGATAATAATTATTCAAAGCAAAAAAATGATTTTTAAGCTGACCGTAAAGATTAAAAATTCTTACATGGGCACCACCCCTTGAAGCTGGAACAGTAATAATTTCTTCTTGACCATCACCATCAACATCAGCCGCAGCAACTTTTACTCCCCCGCGAAATTTACGATCATAAGCCATAAAGTTAGCAATTGGTAAACCATTTGACTTCATAATTCTAACATGCGGTCCGCCACCTGGCCCAGCCCCTGTAATAATATAACGTGTTTGCGGAGACTGAACCATTTGTAGATAGGTATAATTCACTGCTCGATAAGTATTGAGTCGGCCCCTCCCTATCTTTCCGATAAAATTCAAATTCTCAGCGTCTATATTATCTGATTGATCCAAAATAATATCTCTAATTTGTTGATTGTTTAATAATGGATTTAAAGACTTTATTAAGGCAGCAGTGGCTGAAACTAAAGGCACAGCCAATGAAGTTCCTGACCAATAGCCGCCATAATATTCTTTGTATTCAGGTAATGATTGGTTATAAACCAATAAACCATAAATGTGACTGCCCGGCGCCATTAAATCAACACATTTAGAACCATAGTTTGAAAAAGGGGACTTTCGGTCTAATTGATCGGTTGCTCCCACTCCAATAATATAGTTATCAACATCATCGGCGTCTAAACAAATTGGATAAGCCGGAACCAAATCTAAATCTTCAGTTTGGTCCGTTGACTCATTACCAGCCGCGGCCACAATAATTAATCCTTCTTTCCAGGCCTGTTTTAGGGCCTGAGCTAAAAATTCGCTTCGATTATTACCAACAAAACTTAAGTTAATTATTTTCGCCCCCTGATTTTTGGCATAATTAACTGCTTCAATTACCGCCCCAACAGAACCCGCACCCTGACTATTTAAAACTCGCAGGGCCATAATTTTACTCTTCCAAGCCAAACCAATTACCCCCTGCTGATTGTTGCCTGTGGCTGCGGCAATACCTGCCACCACTGTCCCGTGGTGGATAGGACCTGATTCATATTCTTCATCAAATTTGGGTTTTGGATTGGGCACCCCTCTGATAAAATCCCAACCATAATAATCATCAATATAACCATTTTTATCATCATCTAAACCATTACCTGGTATTTCTTTTTGATTTACCCAGATATTTTTTTTTAAATCCGGGTGATCAATATCAACGCCGGTATCTAAAACAGCGATAATAACATCTTCAGAACCGCCCTGAATTAAATCCCAGGCCTGAGGTGCTTGAATTTTTGTCAGATTCCATTGCTCCAAATAAAGAGGATCGTTAGAAATATAACTGGCTTTTAAGAGATAATTTGGTTCCGCGTATTCAATTTCTTTTTGTTTTAAAATTATTTTTTGAACTTCTAATAAATTTGGGTTGTCTCGATAATTAATTTTATAAATTTTATTCGATGTTTTTAATTTAACTAATAACTGACCGGGTAGATAGTTAGCCCGAATATTCTTTGAATCAGAAACATAATTATTAAATAAAAAATAAAAAATAAAAAATAAAAATAAAATAAAAATTGGAAAATAAATTTTTGATTTAAAGTTTAACATATTTTCAAAATTTAGGGTTATATCCGTTTATTTAAGATAAATATCCTTATTTTTGTTATGTTCTTCTTTGGTCCGACTAAATATTGTCTTCCCTTCGTCAGTGGCCAAAAAAAACCAGTAGTCATTTTTGAGTGGATAAATTACTGCTTTAATTGCCGAAAGACCGGGATTATTTATCGGCCCCGGCGGCAATCCTTTATTAATATAAGTATTGTATGATGAGGGTGTTCTGGTTTCCTTAAAAGATAGCCGACGCTTCGAGGTTCCTAAAATATAATTGATACTAGCGCATGATTGAAGTGGAATTTGATTATCCAATCGGCGCCAAAAAATATCAGCAATTAATCTCCTTTCAATCTCGTCAGCTGCTTCTTTCTCAACCAAACTGGCCAGAGTAATAACTTCAAAAAGTGTTCGATTTTGCTTTTTAATTTCTACTATCATTTCAGGCGTTATTTTGTTCTCAAAATTTTCTAACATCTTCCTAATTATTGCTTCAGCTGTTGTTTCTTTATAGACTCTATAAGTGTCAGGGAATAAAAAACCTTCGAGCGAAGCATTGGTTGGTAAATTTCTTAAAAATTCGTAATCAGCTTTATATTTTGCTAATTCGTTTTGTAATTCAGCGAGGAACGCTTCTTTTTTAATTATACCTCTTTCGTCTAAATAATCAGCTATTTCTTTGGTTGACCAGCCCTCGATAATTGTAATTTCCCTTTCCAGCGCGCTCTTTTGGCTGGTTAAAACTTTAATCACCTCTAACAAATCCATATTAGGACTTAAACTATATTCCCCTGGCTGAAATTTTTTTCTGATATTAAGTAAAAAGGCTAATATCTGAAAAATTTTATCATTCCTAATTAAATTCATCTTTTTTAGTTTCTGTCCTATCTCTTGAACGCCCTCTCCTTTTTCAATCTGAAACAACTGCGGATTGAACTCTTTACTTTTCGGTGCCATGGCCTGCCAATTCAAATATAAAATAATAGCCAAAATAACAAAAATAATGTAACCAATTGTTATCGCTTTAGTTGGCATACCAAAATTGTAGAATTTAATTTATCTTAAACCATTTTCTTTGTCTAAACTCTTCCTGTTTTCCTACATTCCAATGTTGAACTGGCTGAAGATAGCCAACTACTCGCGAATAAACTTCACAGGGCTGTTTAACTACGCATTTTGGACAGTAGAAATGTTCTCCAGAAAGGTAACCATGAACTGGGCAGATCGAAAAAGTGGGGGTCACTGTAATATAGGGCAATTTGAAATTTTCAAAAATTTTTTTAACCATTTTTTTTACCATTTCCCCGCTTGGCAATTTTTCTCCTAAAAAGATATGAAAAACGCTGCCGCCTGTATATTTACCCTGAAGTTCGTCTTGAAGTCTTAGGGCCTCAAAAAGATCATCAGTATAATTTACGGGAAGTTGGGAGCTATTGGTATAATAAGGAACCTCTTTGCTTCCGGCAGTAATAATCTCAGGATATCTTTCTTTATCTTTTAAGGCCAATCTGTATGAAGTTGATTCAGCAGGCGTTTGTTCTAAATTATAAATGTTTTTAGTTTCTTCCTGATATTTAATCAACCTCTCTCTCATAAAATCTAACACTTCAAGAGCAAATCGTATTCCCTCCCTTGAGGAGATATCTTTACCCATAAAATTAAGCAGGGCTTCATTCATTCCAACCAGACCTATGGTTGAGAAATGATTTGCCCAATATTTTCCCCTTATTTGTTTCACGCTTTGTAAATAATATCTCGAATATGGATAAAGTCCTTTTTCTATAAATTCTTCTACAGTTTTTCTTTTAACTTCTAAACTCTCTTTTGCCAAATCCATTATTTTAGCTAATCTTTCAAAAAACTCTTTTTTAGTTTTGGACAAATAACCAATTCTTGGCAAATTAATCGTACACACCCCCACCGACCCAGTTAAACTTCCGCTGCCAAACAGTCCTCCGCCACCCCGATTGTAAAGCTCGCGCAAGTCGAGCCTAAGCCGGCAACACATACTCCTCGCCTCCTCCGGTTTCATATCGGAGTTAATATAATTGGCAAAATAATTTATTCCGTATTTTGCCGAGGCTTCAAATATTCCGTCAAAAGCCGGTTCTTGCCAAGGAAAATCTTTGGTAATGTTAATAGTGGGAATTGGAAAAGTAAAAACGCGGTGTTTAGCGTCCCCCTCCATATATATCTCGTAAAGGGCCTTATTAAAAATTTTCATTTCTTCCTCAAATTCTTGATAAGTTTCCTTCTGGGGTTTTCCGCCAATGATTACTGGCATTTTGGCAAAAGCTAGAGAGGGCCTTAAATCTAGGGTCAGATTCGAAAAAGGATTTTGGAAGCCGACACGAGTTGGCACCGACATATTAAACATAAACTCCTGAAGCGCTTGCTTTACCTGTTGGTAATTCAAATTATCATAACGAATAAATGGGGACAAAAGTGTATCAAAATTTGAAAAAGAAACCGCGCCAGCTGTTTCGCCCTGAAGAGTATAGAGAAAATTAACTACCTGACCTAAGGCGGTTCTAAGGTGTTTGGCCGGCTTTGCCTCAACTTTTCCCGGCACCCCACCAAATCCTTTGACTAAAAGGTCATAAAGGTCCCAACCAGCACAGTATGGACCAAGGGTATCCAGGTTATGAAGATGAAAATCCCCAGACTCATTTGCTTCTCTAATTTCTTTTGGATAGATTTTGTTTAGCCAATATTTTTTAGCAATATAAGAAACTCCGTAATGATTAAGTCCCTGTAAGGAAAAAATCATATTGGCATTTTCCCGAACCTCCCAATCCAGTTTTTCTAAGTATTGATCAATTCTATCTACTGCTTCCTCAGAAACAGTAATTGCCTCTCGAATTTTTCTCCTTTGTTCACGATAAAGAATATAAGCCCTGGCCACTTCGACCAAATCAGATAAAATCAAGACCTCTTCAACGACATCTTGAATATCTTCCACCCCGGGAATTTTATTTTTATAGCGTCGTTCTAAAATTTTAACCACTTTATCAGAAAGTTTTTTTGATAATTTTCCATCCTCTTCACTGACTGCGGTAATAGCCTTAAAAATGGCATTAGTAATGTGTGTTTGGTCAAAGGGAACAATACGCCCACCTCTTTTTTTGATTTTGAGAATTGCCATAGTCTCTAAATAATCACTGATAAGAAGCTAAATTTCTGCGAATCTGATGCGAATAATTCGCGTTTAATTCGCTTTTATTTAGCTTTTTATTTGGCGATTTTTTATTTTTCTATTTTCATCACTCCTAAATAAATGACGCTTGGGTTATTTGGATCAACCAACATGAAAACTGGCACTCTTTTGCTGGGCAATGATTTGGTCTGCCAATTTCTACCACCATCAAATGACCGATAGAAGGTTGTTGCCGTACTATAATAAATCTCATTTGGATTATTTGGATTGAAGGCAAAAGCAGAAATTTTCATTCGTCCTGGCTGAAGCAATAATTTATAATCAAACCATTCTTGACCGCCATTATCAGAACGCAATAAGCCGTAACTACTTGAGGTTACTATCGCATCGTCTTTATTCTGATCAAAAATAATCCACTCGATATCGCGACCGCCAGGATACTTTTTTAACGGTTCATCTAAATTTTGCCAATCTACGCCGCCATTACTTGAACGCCAAAGACCTGTGCCCTGAGTATTAACATAAATAATCTGCGCATTTTTTGGATTGATTAAAATTTGCTTAATTTTAGCTCGAAAGTCATAAAGAGTTGACCAGCTGCTCCCGCCATTTACACTTCGCAAAAGTCGTCCATCAGAAAGACCAGCTAAAATTTTTGAATTATCAACCGGATCAACTGCTAAACTTGTTACCTCAACACCGGACACTGCTTCTAGATAAATATTTTGCCAGTTTTGACAACAGTCAATACTTTTAAAAATTCTTCCGCCAATTCCGACATAAACAATATGCTTTAATTTTGGATCTGGTGCAACAGCATTAATCGTGCTCCGGGGCAATTTTTCTACCCCCTGCCATGAATCTCCGCCATTATAACTTACAAATAAACCATTTTCTTTTGTTCCGAGATAAAGAACATTACTGTCATGCGGGCTAAAAGTTAAGAAAGAAACATTAACGCCGGCAATTGTTTTCGGCTGTCCGATGCCCAAAAGGGCCACTTTTTGCTGCCAAGAAAGGCCCTTATCAATTGATTTAAAAACTCCTCCATCAAAGGCGGCCACTTTAACCTTAACGCAGCTGGCGCCAACTAAAGTTAATGAAACTAAAAGAGAAATTAAAATTGTTTTTTTCATATGAATACCTACCTAAAATCCTCCCGACTAACGAATTTATTATCAAAACACCACAAACAATGTTCGTAGTATTCGTAGTGTTCGGATATATTCGGATCGTTAGGATTATTTTATAGATTAATAACCAAATTCTCTAATGCCAACCTTTTATTAACATTTAATTTAATTTGCTTTTGTATTTTTTCAATTAACTTAATAATTTGATAAAATTTTTTTTCTGGCCATTTTTTGGCAATCGTTTCAATTTTTTCTTTTTCATTAATTGGTTTAAGACCATTTTTAATTAGCAAACAATCTCTTAAAACTATCTGCCAGGTCAAAAATGGCCAATTCTCCAAATTTTTGTTAACAAAATTAAACCTTTCGGCCAAATTAACCTTTAAAAGGTTAAGAAAATTCTCTACCCCTTTTTTATTTTCTTGATATTTTTCTGGATTCTTTAAAAACTGCATTACTAATCCAGGCCTGCCAAATGATAACTGACTAAAAACTTCAGCTTCGGACTCAGGTAATTTATAAACTTCAATCAAAAATTTTTTAATCTCTTTTAAAGGAACGGGGTTGAACTTAATCAATAGACAACGAGAAATAATGGTTTCTGGAAGCGCCTTTAAATTATTAACCAGGAGGATAATAATTGATCTTAATGGCGGTTCTTCCAAAATTTTCAGAAATGAATTAGCGGCGGCAATATTCATTTCCTCAGCTCGATTTATTATAGCAATTTTATAAGAATCCGACAAGGGCTTTAAACTTAAAATTGTCTGTAAATTGCGAATTTGTTCGATGCTGATATTCTTCTTTCCCCCTTCTTTTTCCAACCAGTAAATATCCGGATGAATTCTTTTAATAATTTGATTTTCGATTTTCGTTTTCTCTTCTTTTTTAAAATTTTTAGTCAATAAATTTGTCACAAATCTAATAGCCACTGTTTCTTTGCCAACATTTTCGGGTCCATAAAATAAATAAGCATGGGTTATTTTATTCTGTTTAATACTTCGATTTAAAAATTCAACAATTTTTTGATGACCAATAATGTTCATAATGAACTGGTCGGAAAATTTGTTACAAATTAGTTATTACACTTAATGTTTCTTCTGCGCATTTCTGCCAAGAATATTTTTTTACTCTCTCTAATCCTCTTTGTTTTAATTCTTCACGTAATTCACGATCTTTTATAATTTTCAAAATTGCCTTAGCAATCTCTTCTGAATTTTCTGGTCGAAAATATAATACCGCTTCGCCGCCGATTTCCGGAATCGAAGAAACTGCTGAGGCAACAACCGGACAACCACAGGCCATTGCTTCTAAAATTGGCAAACCAAAACCTTCACAGAGAGATGGGTAGACAAAACATTCTGCCCTGGCATATAAATATGGCAGATCTTGATGGCCGACATAATTCAACTCAATTACATTTTTAACTTTTGATTTATAATTCCTAATTTCTTTATAACCAAAACCGGGTTGACCAATTAAAACTAATTGTAGATGAGGAGATAAATTCTGTAAAATAATAAAAGCTTGCAGTAAATTTTTAATATTTTTTTTCTTTTCTAAACGACCAACGTAGAGAATATATGATCCTTTTATTTTATATTTTTCTAAAATTTGGTCAATCTTTTTTTCATTATCAATCAGTTGAAAAATAGATTTATCATAACCCAAATAAATCACCTCTATTTTTTGCCGATCAGCTTTATATAAATCAATTAATTCTTTTTTGGTAAATTCTGAAATAGTTATAATTTTTGAAGCATGATTAACTGCCCATTTGTAAACAAAACGAGTGTAAATTCTTTGCCAGAAGGGATAGGCTTTCGGAAGTCTTTCAAAACCTAGGTCATGAAGAGTGATTACAGTTTTAGTTCGACAAAAAATAGGTAGAGCGTGAGATGGAATAAATAAAAGATCGGGTCGATTGAAAATCATTTCCCAAGATAATCTAATTTGAGTCCAAAGATATTTTAATGGCCATTTTAAAATTTTTGCTTGCCATTTTGGGGGTAAAATTCCTAAATCACCAATTAACTTATTCGGACTGTACAAAATAAAATTATCCTCTTTTTTGAGAGAAATTTTTTTTAATTCTTGAATTAAATAATATGAATACCACTCGACTCCTGTTTTATTTTTTTTGTTTGCCCCCGAAGCATCAATTCCGATAACCATACAACCATACTTTATCAAAAAGAGAAAAAACCACAAGAGACTAAATAAAAATTCAAATCTCAAAAAAATCCAAAAGTTTATCGTTTATGGTTAATGGTAATAAGAACTGCCTCAATTCATATAAAATGTCGGAGCGCAAAATTGTTTTAATCAAATATAAATTAAGCCCTGTTCAAAAACAGGGCTTATTTGACAATTATGACTTTTGTGCCTTTTGTTGGTGCCCATTTAAATAGTCTTTCAGCGTCACTAAAATAAATCCTAACGCAACCACCGCTAGCTGGATATCCGGGTAAAATTCCGGCATGAATAGCAAAGCCGTGATAAAAAAACATGGCGTATAGCATTCTAACCCGATACTTTTTAGAAAAAACATTTAATTCTTTCCTCTGAATTTCAAAGATCCCCAATGGCGTCTCATATTTTTGTCTTCCTTTTTTATCTTTCATCCTCACTCCCGAGCAAGTCGGACCAGAAAAAATTATTTTTCCGTATTCATAAGCACCAAACCACTGTTCAGAAATTTTAATGTAAATTAACTTATCAAAATTAGTGTATTCCGGCAAACTATCTGGTATCGGTTTCCAATCTTTAGCCTTTTGAAAATCATAAGGTACCCATAAAATCATACCTGATTTAATTAAACCTGGACTAATTCGATTAATTCTAGCAATGGTTGTCAAATGAGTTTTAATTAATTCAGGTAAAGAATCTATATTTGGAATTTGATACTGAAAAAAATCTAAGGAATCAGCCGAGTTAGGAGAAAAGTTTAAAAGACAAATTATTAAAACAAAAGTCATTTTTCCTCCTTTATTTTGTTAAAGGACCCAATATTTAAACTAACAAATTATTTAAAAAAAGCAAGGGGGGCGAGACCAAAGATGATAAACCTTAAACCAAGCGGGCTACCATTGACAATAAACTATAAATCACTCAAAATGCCCTGATTGAGCCAAATAAGCCATCACTACATTAGTCAAGCGTAATTCGTTAGCAATTTGCGATAATTTTTTAATATTAACCATAAGATTATTTAAAACGATTAAATAATATTGCGGCTGCGCCAATTAAACCAACATCGTCGCCCAATTTAGCTTTCTCAATTTTAATATTTTTCTTGAAGCCGGGCATAACCTTGAGGCGAACAAATTTTCTTAAAAATGGCAAAATTAAATCTGCATCGCGCATCATTCCGCCGCCTAAAATAATTTTATCAGGATGGAAAATATGAATTATATTAACCAAACCAAAACCTAAAATAGCCAAACTTTTTTCAATTATTTTCTTGGCTTTTTTGTCTCCCTTTCGAGCAAGCTGAAAAATCAATTTACTATCTAATTGCCTTCCTGTTGCATTTTTCCATTGACGGCTAATTGCTTTCCCAGAAGCAAATATCTCTAAGCAACCATAATTTCCGCAACCGCAAATTGGACCATTCGGACTAATAATCGTATGACCTATTTCGCCGGCATTGCCTTGGCCGTGATAAATTTGACCATCAATAATTATCCCAGCGCCAATGCCTGTGCTGATAGTTAAATAAATTATATTTGACGTGCCTTTGCCAGCGCCAAACATCCACTCAGCCAAAGCAGCCGCATTAGCATCATTTTCTAAAATAACCTCTAAACCGAATTCTTTTTTCAGCGGTTGAATAATTGAAAAATTTTTTAATTTTGGCAGATTGGGGGCAAAAATAATTTTGCCCCTTTTAATATCTAATGGTCCGGGAGCGCCAATACCGACACCTATAATTTGCGAATCAAGATGATTTTTCTTAAGGGTCTGACCCTCTCGATGGTCAGACCCTCTTAAATAAAATCCCGATGCTTTAATTGTATGTCTAATAATTCTTTTTAAACAATCTGAAAAATCTTGGCTATTAGCGCGAGAATTAGTCGGTTCTATATATTTATATATAATTTTGCCGCGATGATTAACTATTCCAGCGGCAATTTTTGTGCCTCCGATGTCAATAGCCAGCGCATATCTCATAAACTATAAAGCTAATTTTAAAATAGATGTGCCAATAAGAATTGAGCCAATAGTCGGAACTAAAAATTTTGGCAACTTGCGTCTTAAATAAAAAGACCAAAAATATTGAAAAGAAGTATCAGGATTAACTTTCTTTCTTAGCCGGCGCTCCAAAGCAGTTAAAGGACAATCAAAACGCAAAAAAGTTGGCAAAAAAACCACAATTAAATAAGGAAGATAAATTTTTGTTAACCAACTAATAAAAAACTGAATAATTGAACCGGCTGCAGCTAAACCTAAAATCAAAAAATGGAAAATGCCGATTAATTTCGCCATTTTTAAATAAAATTTTTTAAATAAAATTGCTGACTCATTATTTGTTCTATATTAATTTATTAATTAAACTATCTAAATCTTCATTATTGTAAAATTCAATCACGATTTTACCGCCTTTTTGTCTTTTTTGTAATTTTGACTTTAGTGCCGAAAGTCTCCGCCAATTTCTTTTCTTTCTCCAATAACAAATGATCAATAATCAACGGCTTTTTAATTCTTTGACCATATTGGTGACAGTCACTTTTCTGACCAATCATCAAGTATTGACCGATTCTAGATAGCCTGTTTTATTGTTTTATTTTACTATTTTTTCAATTTTAATCAAATTCGGACTAAATTAAAAATTTCGACCTAAAATCCAATAATTAAAGGATTGTCTAGAATCTGTTTTCGGTGACAGTCACTGGAGTAAATTTCCGAAGAGATAGATTTAGAGAAAGTTTGAAAAATTACAGCAAGGTGTTTGGCTGACTTCTTCAAATTTTTTGCCAGAAGTTTATTCTTTAACCAAGTTGTATAAATTGGAAAAATACATTAAGTTAATGTTGGCTGAAAAATTAGACCGAAAATTGATTAAAAATTTATTCAAAATATTTGATGACCCAAAATTCTACGGCCGTGGATTTTGGGGTCATCGAAATTGGAAGTGATGTTCGATTAATTATAGTTGTCGGGGTGACACTTCGTCAACCCCCTCAAGTCATTTTATCCCTTTAAGTCATTTTCGGTTCAGTGGTGGAATATCAGAACGATCGCTTCCATATTCCACCACCATTTTTAATCTTATATGGGTTTTTGTGGGGTCGTTCTCATAAAAATAGGGCAAACCTATTCAATTAGTTTTCGGAGGATTGTCCTCTGTCAACTTATCCCTACCTTTACATATCGGTGACAGTCACCAAAAACAATGCCCCTAAAATTTAGCCCCTTAATCTGAGTTCTCCCTGAACTTTAGGAAGCGGGAAAGTATCCTGCGAAAGGGGCTCGCTTCAACATAACCAGATTTTTCAACATAACCAAATTTTTCTTTTTCGTAGTTTTTAACTAATTTTTTTAATTCTTTTTGATTGTTAGGAATAAAAATTCCATTTTTTCTTAAGTCATTGACTAAATTTTCTTTAATTAAGACACCTTTTCGTTTACTGAGGATTTTTTAATCAAATCAAAGCTGACTTTTGGGGCAATAATTCTGCTTGCCTCAATGTTTAAAGTTGTATCTTTTGAAAAATTATCAAAATATGCAGATAAAAAATCTCCAATAAAACTTTGGGCAATAAATTCATCAGAATAATCTCCCTGGGAAAAAATCTTTCTTTTCTCGTCATCTCCCCTGCTCTTGAAAAAAGATAAGGCTTTTTTATAAAAGTTGCTTGAGCTGGAATTTTTTCTTTTTTTAGAAGATGAAAAACTCCGGTATGAAAAGCGCCTAAATTGACTAAAACTTTTAATTTTTCTTTATTTTTTAATTCAGGAAATTGAGCGCAAACTTCTTTCGATAAATTTTTTAAATTTTCCAATATCATTTCCTCGCGTTTCTTATTAAAAATTGCAAGCTCTTTTAAAAATTGTCTTCTTAAAGGAATAACCCTTTCTACAAAACCATGGAAAAAAGAGTTCGGCTTTTTTCATCTATCTTTAAAATTTCTTCCAGCTCTAGATATTGTTCTTTTTTAATATCAACGAGCCAAATGATTTTTTTTGAATTATAAATAGATTCTAATAGAGAAAACCAAAAATCAACAAATTCATTAAATTCACTCACTTTTTTCTTGTAATCCTCTAAAATTTTCTTATCTCCTTGTGAAATTTTACTAAAATCTCTTAAATCTTCTTCAGACCAACCTTTATTCTCCGGAACGAAAACATCAAAATTTTTTAAATTTTCCCGGATCAAACGAGCATCTTCTTCGGTCCCATGAGGGGTATAGAGAAAAGTAACTTCCATTTCTGGGAGTTTTTCTTTTTCAACTTTTCCTTCAGGTATTTTTTCAATTGAAGGATTTTCTCTAAAATTGAACATATATTGATATTATTTTTTATTTTTCTAACCAAGAATTCGATTTTGCGCTTAAAACTTGCCTCCACCCCAAATTTGATATGGGGGTCAGTTAGTAAGCTCTTGCTGGGGCTGTACTGGTCCAGTACATGGTAAACGCTTAAAAAAATTCAAATTACTATGGGTGGTAATCCTTTTTATATTTTTGTCAATCCTAGACAATCTAATGATACACCTCACAGTATGGAGTCAAAAATATTGAAAAAGGACCTCTACAAATGATTTATTAATTGGTAAACAGTCACCTTCTTGACCAACTTATGTATTATGTTCGCACGAACATATCATATATTATTTAGTAGAAAAATATCGACCATTTTTTAAAAATATTGATAAAAAATTGGTTTTTCGGAAT
>JBMFLE010000015.1:0-15909 GCA_049971355.1 Patescibacteria group bacterium | reverse complement strand
TTAAAGCAATAAGGTAAAAATGTTCTCGTGTGTAATCTTTGAGTTTGCTTTTTATCAGCCGATAAACTTTTTCGGGGTTAGTAAGTTCTTTGCTTTTATAGGATGGGGTTTGGGTGGAAACGCGGCGTCCAATTTCAAAAGCGGCTTTTATTTGAGCGGCTTTTGCCAAACCAATTCCTTTAATTGAGGATAATTCTTCAATGCTTGCCTCGGCTAATTTTTGAAGGCTGCCAAATTGTGTTAATAATTTTTGGGCCGTAACTGCCACTGATTCGCCGGCAACGCCTCGTCCTAAAATAAGCTGTAACAATTCTTGAGCCGAAAGTGCTTGTTCTCCAAATTTAACCAACCTTTCTCGTGGTCGTTCTTCTTTTGGTAAATCGTGAATTGTGAATGATTTGCTCATAGTTTTACCCCCACACCAATTTAATGTCTAACTTGGTCGGGGTGGGCGGATTCGCACCGCCGATCTCTTGGTCCCGAACCAAGCGCCTTAAACTACTGGGCCACACCCCGTTTTGTTTCTATTCTAACACCTTCTTTTAAAAAAACAAGTGAATGCTTGTTTTGGAAACTGTCCCCTGTAACTAAAAGGGTCTCGGCCTCGAATAAAGTCAAGGGCCGAGACCCTTCTCATCACTTCTTATTGCTTCTTATCACTTCTCCTCGTATTCTCCTTCAATTGGTCCTTCAGATTTCTCTTCTTTTGGTTGCTCACCCGCGGCTTGTTGACCGTACATTGCTGCACCAATTTTTTGGACAACTTCGCCTAATTCTTGAATAGCCCGTTTAATAGCTTCAGCATCATTACCATCTTTAACCTTCTTCAATTCGGCGATTTTTTCTTCAACTGGTTTTTTAATCTCGTCTTTTATTTTGTCACCAGCGTCTTTAAGGGCTTTTTCTGAACTATAAATTAAGGCGTCAGCCTGATTTCTTAATTCAATTAATTCTCTTTTCTTTCGATCTTCAGCAGCGAATTGTTCAGCCTCTTTTTTCATTTTCTCAATTTCTTCTTTAGAGAGAGCTGATGAATCTTTAATGGTAATATGCTGCGAACGCTGAGTGGCTTTATCTTTAGCCGTGACGGTTAAAATACCATTAGCGTCAATGTCAAAAGTGACTTCAATTTGGGGTATACCTCGTGGTGCGGGCGGAATACCATCAAGAATAAACCGGCCGAGTGTCCGATTATCAGCGGCCATTGGTCTTTCGCCCTGTAAAACATGAATCTCAACCGAAGTTTGATTATCAGCAGCAGTGGAAAAAATTTGCGATTTAGAAGTTGGGATAGTTGTATTGCGTTCAATCAATGGCGTCATCACTCCGCCCAAAGTTTCAATACCTAATGTCAGGGGCGTAACATCCAAAAGTAAAATGTCTTTAACTTCGGCCTCACCGGCTAAAATTGAGCCCTGAATAGCTGCTCCCATAGCCACACACTCCATTGGATCAATCCCGCGAGCAATTTTCTGACCAAAAATCTTTTCAATGAATTGCTGAACTATCGGCATCCTAGTTGGTCCACCGACCAAAATGACTTTTTCAATATCCTTCGGCTCTAACTTAGCATCAGATAAGGCTTGTTCAATTGATTGACGGCAGCGTTCAACAATCGGTCTCACTAATTCTTCTAATTTGGTTCGAGTGATTTTCATTAAGAGATGTTTTGGGCCCTCAGAAGTTGCGGTAATAAATGGTAAATTAATTTCTGTTTCCAAAACTGAAGATAGTTCAATTTTTGCCTTTTCAGCTGCCTCCTTGATTCTTTGCCAAGCCATTTTATCGGATCTTAAATCAATACCGGTGTCACGTTTAAATTCTTTGATGATATAATTAATCAAAACTTCATCCATATCCGTACCGCCTAGTTGAGTGTCGCCGGAAGTGGCTCGAACTTCAAAAACACCTTGACCAAAATTCATAATCGTCACATCCAATGTGCCTGCCCCAAAATCAAAAACCAAAACCTGCTGATCTTTTTCTTTAACTTTATCTAAACCGTAAGCCAAAGAAGCAGCGGTTGGTTCGTTAACTAAACGAATGACTTCTAAGCCAGCAATAGCGCCGGCATCTTTGGTTGCCTGACGCTGGGCATCATTAAAATAGGCGGGAACAGTAATCACTGCTTTTTCCACTTTTTCTCCCAAATACAATTCAGCATCTTTTTTTATTTTCTGAAGAATAAAAGCGGAAATTTGCTGAGGGGTATATTCTTTACCGTAAATTTTATATTTGTAGTCAGTACCCATTTTGCGCTTGACAGCAAAAACTGTGCCTTCCGGATTAGCCACTGCTTGTCGCCGGGCTGGTTCACCAACTAAAAGTTCACCATCTTTAGTCAAGGCGACATAGGAGGGAAAAGCCTTGCCACCAACTAAAGTTGTCCCTTCAGCCGAAGGAATCATTTTTGGCTTACCCGCTTCCATATAAGAAGCGGCACTATTAGAAGTACCAAGATCTATGCCTATTATTTTGCTCATATATTTTGTTATTACAAATTAATTGGTTATATTGTCCGCCCTCTCCGCCAGCTGGCGGATTCGGCGGATGCTCAATTTTATTTATAAAATTGGCAAATTTGATGTACCTAAATCGATACCAATTATTTTAGACATATAATACCTCAAGCACCACAAACTACAAATCTGTAATTTGTAGTGAATTAATAATTAACTTACCCCCGCTCTGTCTTCTGTTAAGGCAAAATGACAGAGCAGTTCGTAAATTAATTATTTTTTTGACTTTTTTACTTTAATCGGGACTTTTTTCTTTTCTTTGGCTTCAGCCGCTTTAGGAATAGTTATTCTTAACAAACCATCTTCATAGCTTGCCTCGGCTTTATCACCAATCACCTTAACTGGCAAACTAACCGCTCGATAAAAACTACCATAACGAACCTCTTTACGATAATAATTTTTTTCTTCCACTTCTGATTTTTTCTCGCTTTTACCCTTAATCACCAAATTATTATCCTCGACTGAAATATCAACTTTTTCTGGCTCAATACCAGCGACTGGTGTTTCAACAATAATGTCATTCCCTTTTTCATAGATATCAACTGGCGGAATAAATTCAGCAACTTTAATTTCCGGCCATTCTTCTTCAAACCATTTTTCTAAATCCCATTCCCATGATCGCCAAAGCCAACCCGGTCGCCAAGGAATAAGTGCCATATGAACCTCTTCAAAATCATCGATTTTTAAATACCGATGATTTATAATTAGAATATTAAACGACCTTTGATAAAAATATTAAATTAGAATTTTTTAGTTAAATTTTTATAAATTTCTAATTAACGGTAATCTGTATTTTTGCTTTAGGAATTTTGGTCCGATTAAATAACTGATTTATCTGCGGGCAGAATAAATTGTAAACCTCTCTATCTACAAAAAAATAAAACTTTACTGTAATGCCTCGAATTTAAAAAATTCGGTAAATGATTAATAACTCCTTTCCCAATAATAATATTTTGGTGTCTAAATTTTAAATCAAACTTTATTTTCAACTCTTTTGAATACATAAAACAAAAAACTTTCCAAATATTGATCTACTTCATTTAATTGATCTTTTATTTTATTGCTCCCTGGCCACTTGGCTTTAAAAATTAGTATTTTTTTAAATTGTTTTACTAATTTTTTAGGAAACATCTTTATCGCCTGCTCAAGAATCAACTTGTCCGAACAACAAGTTATACCGCTAAAATATTGAATAGCGAGTTTGGTTATAATGATTGAATAACTAATACTTTGCTTAAGAAGCCGCACGAGACCGTCTTTGCTTTGTAGATCAGACCGCAAAATTAATCTTCTGTAAAGTGCAAATATTCGTCCTATCTCGTTTAAAGTAAATGCTTTAATTTGTTTTTTATTTAAAATTAAGCAAAAGGGACATTTAAAATTTCTTTTCAAGAAGTATAATTTTTGTCGACCACGTTGTAGTTCTAATAAAGACTGTAAGACCTTCCCCTCTAATCTCTGAATTAAAATCTCCGGCTTAATTAACTCGTCAATACTTACAGCCACTCCTCCAACTTTTATGCGATAATATCTTTCAATATCCTTAAACAATTTATTCAATTTTATTTTAGTAGCAAAATTTAAATTTTTAACTACCACGATAAAATCTAAATCGCTCCAGCCCGGCAAGGCTTGTCCTAATTGAATGCTCCCCGAGGTAATCAAACAAATAAAATTTTCTTTAACGTTCTTAAAAATATTTCGAGCAATGTCACCAAAAATTTCTTCATTAAACAAAATCGATTTGCTTGGTGCTTTGACCATGATTATTTATTTTTAATAAATTTTAGGGCCTCTTGAATGGCTACTCTTTCGCTCCCGAAAGAGGCTTTTTTAACTGCTTCTTCTGGGAGGAAGATACCCACTTCTGTAAATCCTTCATATTGCAATGCTCTCGGCCTGATCTTACTCCCCTTAATTAAATATATAAAAACTTTTTTAATATGTGTAGCAAAACCATAATTAGGCCGAAAGGTATATCTATCAGTCATCACATGTCTTACTGTTTTGCCACGCTCTAGCCCTACCTCTTCTTTGGCCTCCCTTAAAGCAGCTCTTGACGGCGACTCTCCTCTCTCAATGTGTCCTTTTGGTAATACCCATTTGCCATCCTTCTTTTTAAGCATAAGAATTTTAATCTCTTTATTTATCAAAAAATAAATGACTGCGCTGGCTGAAGTATGCTCAATAATTTTTCTTTTTTCAAGATTAACTGCCCTTTTTACTAATTTATAAATTTGTGATGGCTGATTAAAAACAATTCTGTAAGAACTGACTTTTTGGCAAATTTGTTCTAAGTAAGGCTTTATAGGGTTAGCTAATTTGGAACATTCCTTGCGGATATTAAATATTTTAAGCCGGTCGGATTGCCTAACCCAGCTCATTCTGTCATATCTTGGATATAATAATTTAACTAAATGAGAAGCGGCCAGAATTTCTAAATTTTTGAGCGACTCTTTTAATGATAACCTATCAACAGTTGGCTTTTTATATTTTTGATAATCTGGGTAAATTACCATCGAAAGTTGATTCTCGGGAATAACGTCCAACCCTAAATCTGACGGTTTTATTAATTGACTATCGACGATCTTCGTGTGAAACTTGTATTTTTTATTTAAATAATTAATACAGAAATTTCTTATATGAATTGGCAAAAAATTAATGCCCCAAATACTATTATTCTCCACATCATAAATACTAAATTCATCTACAACAAACTTTCTGCTACGCAGAGCAATTTCTATGGCAGATAAAGTCTTACCAATATTTCTACCATTGTCGCCAAAAATTATAGATTTACTATTATCCCAGATAGCTGTTGAGCCGTGCAATAAAAGATATGGCTTAGCGAAAGTGACAAAATTAGCGAAACGGAATAAAATTTGAAGAATGGCAATCTCTACTAAAGGATTTTTGATTTTATCCAAATCGGGACCCGACAGTTGAAGGATTTTTTTATTTTTATTAATTAATATTTTCCGTTCCCCGGCGAATTTAATTCTAATAAAGCCATCCTGTTTTTTATCTTTTGATTGCGGAAATTGATTTAAAAAATTATCTAATGATTTAAATTTCTTGTCGATGATTATTTTTATTTTTGCTGGCCCAATTTGCAAATGTTTAACCATATAAAATAAAATTAAAATTTATCTTTTGTAAATTTTGAGTTCTTTGCCCTCTCTTTGATATCGTAATAGGCTATCATATAATTCCGGCTCACGTAATCTTAAGTCATTAAGCGCTTCATTGTCTAAAAGCAAAGAAAGATTTTCTAAAAATTCTTGATAAGAATCGGGAGTATGGACCCTATTCTCAAAAAATTTATCTTGATTTTTAGCTAAACGATACTTTTCTCGCAAACCACCTTGAAAAACTTTTCCTTTAAATTGATTTATAGATTCTACTGCGTCTAAAATTTTACCCGCCGGTTGCTTATCCTTTATGTCCTTTTGCTTAACTATTAACAATAAACACGAGTCTTTCATCAAAAAATCAACAAGCTTCGGAAACCATTCTTTTTCTTTGTGTTTTTTATAAATAGCTTCGATTTGTTTTTCATTAAGTTGACAACTTTGATGTTTAATAACATCAAAACCGGCCACTTCTACATCTTTAACAATTAGGGGGTAAAGAATATCGCGGGAGACATCGGGCTTTAATAAAAGATACGAATATTTAGATACCATATAAGTATTAATTACTAACTTAATCCTATTTGTAAAAATTTGTTTTAATAAAATTTGTAACGATTCTCATTTATTCAATGACGACTTTTGCTGTTCTAATCACCTGCCCATGCATGGTATAACCGGCCTGAATTTCTTCAACTATTATTCCTTCCCCACCGCGTTTTTCGATTACCTCATGGAAGTCAGGATTAAATTTTTCACCAATAGTTTTTATTCTTTCTACTCCTTGAAGTTTTAAAAAATTCTCAAATTGTTCTTTAATTTTTAAAATTCCTTTTACCCATTCATTATCTTTTAATTCTTCAGAAATTTGTTTAACTGATTGCTCGAAACTATCTAAAATGAGTAGTAAATTCAAAATTAATTCTAAATTAGCAAATTTAATCCAGGCAATTTTTTCTTTTTCAATTTCCTTTTCCCGATTAAGATAATCGGCCCTGGCCCTTTTCCAGCCATCTAAATATTCTTTAGCCTGAGCCTTAATTGCTGCCAATTCCTCTTCTAATTTTTTTATTTTATCATCAGACATATTTATTTCGCCAAGAGACAAAAATTTTTACGAATTTGTGATATTTATAACCAAATTAGCGGCTGAGCGACTCTCTGATATAATTAACAACTGCCAAATTTTGACTGTAATCCATTCTCATCGGACCAAGCAAACCAAAAAGTGAATAATCTTTTTCCCAAGGTAAATAAACTCTTGTAAAAATAGTGCTATAAAATTCGCCAAATGGATTTTTCTGGCCCAAAAATATTTCTGTTCTCTGGCCAATTTTATCAAAAAGTTTACTGGTAATTTTATCTAAATGGTCAATAATTTGTGAAACGTCATAAATAATTTCTATTTGACGAAATTCTGGCTGTTCAAATAAGTAGAAAAGACCTGTATAATAAAAACTATTACGATTAAAAGCAAAAATAGTCAATTGACCGATTGATTCGGCTATCCTTTTACTAATTAGTTTAACTAAAAAATCATTTAATTTTTTTCTTTTGATATTTCTAAATATTTTTTTAATTTCTAATTTCGGTTCTTGTTCTTCCAAAAAATTCTCAATGTAATATTGGTACGCTTTTTCTGTCGGGATTCGACCGGCTGAAATATGTGGTTGATAAAGATAGCCTTTTTTTATTAATTCAGCCATCTCGTGGCGAATGGTGGCTGAGCTAAAATCAAAATACTTCGTCAGCTGTTCTGAGCTTATTGGTTCAGCAGTTTTAATATATTGATTAATGATGGCTTTTAATAATTTACTTTGGCGGTTAGTCATATGAAATCTTTGCCTCTTAATTTGCCTATTATTATAACATTTAATTAGCACTCGTCAAGACCGAGTGCTAAAGTTATCCACAGTTAAAAATAATAAATGCGGATTTTAATCTTCGCATCTAATAATTCGCAGACTGTTATAACCCATTAAAAACCCTATGGTTAGGGAATCAGTTAATTTTCGGACCAAAATTGATTGGAGAGATTTAATTAACCCTCTTTTTCTTCTGCTCTTTTTCTGACAATCTCTAATGCCTCTTCATAGGGCGGCGGGGTCCGTAAAAGGCAAGCAAACTGCTCTATTTTTTTTAATTCTTCTTCCTCGATAGCGAACCTTTGAGCCATTTTGAGCAAATTTATTTCTTCTTTCATAATTTTTCTTCTGATGACGTCCCATTGATCTTTATCCATTTTTTCAAGGGCGTTTTTTTGGAGTTTTTTTAATTTGTTAAAATGGCCGAAAAACAATCCGCAAAACAAAATATCCTGATTGCTTAAAATTTCATCCTTTTCATTCACAGCAGCATAATAGTACTCGCGGCGAAAAAGCTTAAACGATTTTGCCATCTTTCGAAATTGGTCGGAAATTTTTTCATCTTTAGCAATAATTCCCCAGTCAAGGTCGCTTTCTTCCGCAGAATAACCTTTAGCTATGCTACCTAAAATAATTAGGCCAATGAATTTATCGCCAAATTCATCTCTTAAATTTTTGGTTATCTCTTGTAATTTTTTGATTCTTTCTGTTAATTGTTCGGTTTCCCGGGTGGCAAATAAAGGTTTTTGAGTGGCTAATAGATATTTATATCCAAATTTTTTAAACTTAATTACCTCTAAGGCTTGCACTGCTGTTTGACGGACAAACCAATCCTCATTTTTATCTCTGCATATTGCTTCTAAAATAAACAAGGTTTTTTCGCCAAGCCTTCCTAGGGCTTGCACTGCTGCTTGGCGAACAGGCCGACGCTCATTTTTATCTTCACCTATTGCTTCTAAAATAAACAAAGCTTTTTCGCCAAGCCTTCCTAGGGCATGCACTGCTGCTTGGCGGACAAACCAATCCTCATTTTTATCTTCACCTATTGCTTCTAAAATAGGCAAAGCTTTTTCACCAAGATTTCCTAGGGCAAGCACTGCTGCTTCGCGAATAAACCGATCCTTGTTTTTATCTTCACCTATTGCCTTTAAAATGGGCAAGGCTTCTTCGCCCCTCTCGGCAATGATTTTGATCCGAGCTCGCGCCGCTGCTTCGTGGACGAACCAATCCTCATTTTTATCTTCGCCTATTGCTTCTAAAATAAACAAAGCTTTTTCGCCAAGCCCTCCTAAGGCTTGCACTGCTGCTTGGCGGACAAACCAATCCTCATTTTTATCTTCACCTATTGCTTTTAAAATGGGTAAGGCTTCTTCGCCAAAATTTCCTAAGGCTTGTGCCGCGGCGTAGCGGACTTCTCTGAGCTCATTTTTATCTTTGCATACTATTTTTAAAATAGACAGAACTTCTGCGGCATTTTCTTTTGAAAATTTTGCTTTATCTGATAAATAAATGCCGACACGCTTTTCTACAAAATCATCGCTTTTTAGAAGCTCCAAGACACTATTTTCATCTGCCTTCCCCGATTTAATCATTTCTAACGCCTCTTTTCGCTTTTCATTCAAAATAAATGGAAAAGTCAACCGAGGTTTTATTTCCGGATGTTCGCGAATCTCCTTACTTAATTTCTCGACCGCTTCTGGTGAGGGTTCCTCTAATGAAAAAAGTTTAGGCATAATTAAAATTGGGAGAGAACTACATTTTAATCTTCTCCCAAACCCTACTTTTTATCTCTTGAATCAACTTCGGATTTTGTTTTAAAAATTCCTTAGCTGCCTCGCGGCCAACACCAAGCTTTATTTGGCCAAATAGATAAGTATTGCCACTTTTTTTAATAACTTCTTGATTAACGCCAGTATCTAAAACATCACCGACCAAAGAAATTCCCTCATTGTACAAAATATCAAATTCGCAAGTTTTAAAAGGCGGAGCAACTTTATTTTTAACAATTTTTACTTTAACACGATTGCCAAGCACCTCGTCTCCTTTTTTAATTTGCTCAGCCCGTCTAATTTCAATTCTAACCGAAGAATAAAATTTAAGAGCCATTCCGCCAGTGGTTGTCTCCGGGTTGCCGAAAAAGACACCAATCTTGTGACGAATTTGATTGATAAAAATAACCACCGTTTTAGTTTTACCAACTATACCGGCCAATTTTCTTAAAGCCTGGCTCATTAACCGCGCCTGTAGACCCATATGCTGGTCACCCATCTCACCTTCAATTTCCGCTTTGGGTGTTAGGGCGGCCACTGAATCAACTACAATCGCATCAATACCATTAGAACGAACTAGTGTCTCAACAATTTCTAAAGCTTGTTCGCCAGTATCGGGCTGAGAGATTAATAAATCGTCAACCTTAACTCCAATTTTTTGAGCATAATCAGGATCTAAAGCATGTTCGGCATCAACAAAAGCGCCAACTCCACCCTGTTTCTGGACTTCAGCTAAAATATGTAAAGCTAAAGTTGTCTTTCCGCTCATTTCCGGACCAAAAATTTCGATAATTCGACCTCGCGGCACACCACCGACTCCCAGGGCTAAATCCAAAGAAAGGCAACCAGTAGTAATCGCCTCAACATCCATTCTTTTCGCTTCACCTAATTTCATAATCGAACCCTCGCCGAATTTGGCTTTAATTTGCTCAATCGCCACTTGAGCTGCTTTTAGTCGGTTGCTCATTATCTCTTGTTTATTTTGTTTGGTCATAAATTTAAACCAATGTTACAAAATTATTTAATCTCAGCGTTTTCGCCAGCGCAAAACCAGCGTAAAAAACGCCAAGATTTATTATCAAGCTCCAATTTAATGATATAAAAAAAATAAAATATGTCAAGTTTATTCTTTAGCGATTATTTTTCGCCAAATAGTAGTTTCTGAATTATTTTTTTTCTTAACAGAAATTTTAATTTTATTAATTCCTGGCATTAAATAAAGGGTCTCTTCAAAAATACCATTCTCAAATTTCGAAACTGGCTGGTCGTTGATTTTAACTATGCCATCGCCCTTAACTCGACCTCTAATTTGAATCACTTTATCGCTGGTCTCAAAATTGTTAGCAGGAAAAAATATAGTTATTTTTGGCGGCAAAACAAATTGACCAATCAACCAAATAAAATAAAACAAAAAGGCTGCGGCGATAATAATCAAACTAACTTTTTGGAAATTAAAAATGCGAATTTTCTTGCTCTTAATAAAATTTTTAAAACCTGGCAGAGCTGATCGGGTTAACCCTTGCTCTTTTAAAATTTTTTCTTTAACTTCAAAAAACTGACTTTCCTGATGATAGCGCTCAATAATCTGATCCGAGTTCAAATTTAAAAATTCAACATAAGACTTTAAAAAACCTCGGACATAAGTCGGGCTAGAAAATTTACCATAATCATCTTCTTCTAAAGCCTTAAGATATTCCTCTTTTATTTTAATTTTGCGCTCAATATCTTTTAGTTGCCAGCCGCTACTTAGTCTAATTTTTTTTAAAAAATCACCTAAAGTCTCGGTTTGAAGTGGATGAGTATCAAAGGCCATAGAATAGCTAATTTTAATTAGTTAATTCTCTTCTTTTTTTAACACTTCTCGTGGTTTAGCTCCATCGGCTGGGCCGATTGTCCCTTCTTTTTCCAATAAATCCAACAATCTAGCCGCTCGGGCATAACCGACTCGCAACCGCCTCTGAAGTAAAGAGGCTGAGGCTCGACCAGCCTGAATCACAACCTCGCGGGCCTGAGACAAAAGTTCATCGTCAGCCAATTCACCTAAATCTTCGGTTTCATATTGTTTTTCTAAAATTTCTAACTGATAACTTGGTTCTTTAATATTTCTTAAATATTCAACAACTCTTTTAATCTCTTGATCTGAAACATAAGCGCCTTGTAATCTTTTTGGTTTAGAAAGCTCAGGTGAAACAAAAAGCATATCGCCACGACCGAGTAATTTTTCTGCCCCGGAAAAATCTAAAATCGTTCGCGAATCAGTCATTGAGGCAACTGAAAAGGCAATACGCGAGGTGATATTAGCCTTAATTAAACCAGTGATAATATCAACCGAGGGCCGCTGAGTGGCTAAAACCAGATGAATGCCAGTTGCCCGAGCCATCTGGGCTAATCTAATAATACAAGTCTCCATTTCTTGAGGCGCGGCAACCATTAAATCAGCCAACTCATCAATCACAATCACAATATAAGGCAATTTTTCAATCATATCTCGATTAAAAGATTCAATATCCCTCTTTTTATTTTCAGCCATTAAATCAAAACGCCGCTCCATTTCCATCAAAGCCCATTTCAAGGCATTAATTGTTTTTTGAACATCAGTGATTACTGGTGCTAAAAGGTGGGGTAGGTCATTATAAAGCGGAAGCTCAACTCTTTTTGGGTCAACTAAAATAAATTTTAAATCATCAGGCGAGTTTTGATAAAGTAAAGTGATGATGATTGAATTAAGCATAACAGTTTTACCCGAGCCAGTGGCACCAGCCACCAACAAATGTGGCATTTTTCCTAAATCTGCTAACCAGATATTGCCAGCCACATCTTTTCCTAGGCCAATAGTTAAATTAGATTTTCGTTTTTTAAATTCCTCGCTTTCTAAAATTTCACGTAAACGAACAACGGCAATTTGTTGATTTGGCACCTCAATCCCAACTAAAGATTGACCAGGAATTGGTGCCTCGATTCTAATCGGATGAGCGGCTAAAGCCAAGGCTAAATCATTATGTAAACTAGTAATCTGAGAGAGCTTAACCCCATCAGCTGGTTTTAGAGTATATTGGGTAACAGTCGGCCCAATTTTAACTTCACCCATTTCAACTAAGATGCCAAAATTTTCTAAAGTTTTTTGAATAGTCAATTTATTGGCCTTAATATCGCCGCTATTTGGCTTAGTCGAACTGATTTCTAATAAATCAAGTGGTAAATCAATTTTAGTTGCTAAGCGGCGAGCCTTAAAAACCGGTTTAAATGCTTCTTTCTGAATCGTGATTAATTCTTCGGTCGGCTTGGCCACTAATTTCTCAGATGTTTTTTCTGGTTTAAGAGCTAACTCTTTCTTCTTTTGCCATTTTTCTCTTAATTTTTGCCACCAGGATTTTAATTGAAGCTCTTCAACTGGTGCCGGTTTTTCTTCAACTACTGGCAATTTCTCTTTTATAAATCCGGTTGAAATTAAAATTAGGCTAATTAAAGTCAAAGTAACCATAATTACCAAACTAGCCCAAAAGCCAAAAAATTGAATTAATAACCAAACTAAAGCAAAGCCAAAGTAACCACCGCCACGAAACTCTTTTAAAGCTGATTGATCTCCGATCAGATAAAGATGAAAAAGTCCTGCCAAGGCCAAAATAAAAATTATTAAACCCAACCAAACACTTTTTTTAATTTTTTCATCTTCTTTTAACTTTAAAATAAAATAAGCTAAAAGGAGAAAAATGAGTGGCATTGACCAACTTGACCAACCAAAAATAAATTTAATTCCATGGGTTAAATATCTGCCCAAAGGACCAGCTGTCTCAATTAAACCTAAAAAAAGAATCACAGCTAAAGTAATTAAAATCGCAGCCAAAATTAAACGTTTAATTTTTTGTTCTTCTGGTGATTTTGGTTTTTTAATTTTCTTTTTATTCTTTGCCATAATTGTTAAAAATTTACGAGCGAAGCGAAGAAAATTTTTGTACAATTATGAGCACCCCGCACCAATCCGACTCTCTAAAAATGTAATCCAACTATACTTATTATACTTTTAGATATTTTTTCATTGCCACATTTGCGGCCAGCCAGCAAAATAAAAAAGCAAAAATAATTTGACTACCGAAGAAAAATAAAATATTTAAAACTAAATAATCGAATAGATTTAATTTAAGATTTAGAAAGGAAATAATCTCTGGTTGTAATTTCCAAACTAAAGTTAAAAATAAAACTGTACTCACAAGCGAAGCAATAACTATACTGATAAAAATTTCTACTAAAAATGGGGCTTTAATTGACCAGGCTGTCGCCCCTACCAATCTCATCATTTTAATTTCCTCTAAACGAGCGTAAATACTTAAACGAATTGCATTAAAAATAACCAGAATAGCAACCAAAGTAAAAATTCCGCTCATTATAAAGCCGAGAAATTTAATTCGCCGACCCCAAAAATCAATTTTATTAATCAATTCTTGATAATTAGTAAAATCTTTTTCTTGAATCAAATCTTCATAACGCGGACTGGTTACCAGTTCTAAAATAGGATTAATGTCAGTCCCGGGTTTAGTTTTGACTAACAAAGTTGGCCCAAAAGGATTGATATTAATCTCCTCCAACGATTTTAGGATTTCTGGATTATTTTTATGTCTTTCTTTAAAGCTTTCAAAAGCCTCTTGCGGGCTAATGACTTTTATTTCCTGAATTTCAGAAAAATTTTCCAAATCTGTTTTTAAATTATTTAATTGGTTTTGGGTAACCTCTGGTTTTAGATACAAACTCAAATCAACTTTTTCTCGAACCGAATCAATGGTTTGACGGACTAAAACATTCAAAAAGAATAAAAAAGAAATTGAAAGAAACATTAAAATTAAAATAATAACCACAGCTCCGGAAAGCCAAAAATTGCGACAAAAATTTTGTAAACCAATTTTAATTAAACGCATAACTACTTTATAATTTTGATGTGAGCTTCTTTTATTTGAGCCTCGGGTAGCTCACTTGGCGCTCCCATCATCAAATCTTTGGCATCAGCTGTTTTCGGGAAGGCAATCACCTCACGAATATTTGGCTCATTAGCAAAAATCATAATCAAGCGGTCAAGTCCAAGGGCAATTCCACCATGCGGTGGTGCGCCATATTCAAAGGCCTCCAACATATGACCAAATCGACGCTGAATTTCTTTTTCCTCTAAGCCTAATATTTTAAAAATTTTATTTTGTAACTCTCTTTGGTGAACCCTGATGCTGCCGCCGCCAATTTCATAACCATTTAAAACTAAATCATAAGATTTAGCTTTAACTTTTAACGGTTCTTTCTCTAAAAGCCCCAACTCTTCATCTTTAGGAGCAGTGAAAAGGTGATGGACAGAAATTATCTTTTTTTCTATTTTTGAATATTCAAAAAGCGGCTGATCAGTAATCCAGCAAAAGGCTAATTCATTAGGATTATTTTTGTCTTTTCTTAAATCCGGCTTATCAGTTTTATATTTTTCTATCACTTCTTGATAGAAAAAACGAGGAAATGGTTTCTGACTGATTTTTTTCTCCGGGAAAATTTTTTCCACCAGCTCAATCATCATTCTTTCAATCAATTCAAGAATATCCTTTTCCTCGATAAAACTCATTTCAATATCTAATTGAGTGAATTCGGGTTGTCGATCGCCACGAGTATCTTCATCGCGAAAACAACGAGCAACTTGAAAATATCTTTCAAAGCCGGCAACCATTAAAAGTTGCTTAAATTGTTGAGGTGATTGAGGTAAAACATAAAATTTACCCGGATAAATTCTGGAAGGAACTAAAAATTCTCGAGCCCCTTCCGGTGTGCCTTTGGTTAAAATCGGCGTCTCAATTTCTAAAAATCCTTCTTTATCTAAATAGTCGCGTAAAAATTTAATCACCTGATACCGCAAAATTAAATTTTTTTTCATCCGCTCATGCCGTAAATCTAAATAACGATATTTCAGTCGCTTTTCTTCACTCACTGGAACAATTTCATTATCAATAGGAAAGAGCGGGGTCTTAGCTTCTGACAAAATAATTACTCTTTTTGCTGCCACTTCGACTTCGCCGGTTGGTAAATCTTTATTAATTTGATTTTCTGGCCTATTTCTAACTTGTCCCTCAACTTCAATCACAAATTCCGGCCTAATTTTTTTAACTGCTTCTTGGGATTTTTCATCTAAATCTTGAGGGGCAAAAACAATTTGAACCAAACCAGAACGGTCACGCAAATCAATAAAAACAATTTTGCCCATATTACGCCGAGTATTTACCCAGCCCTTAAGCAAAACAGCTTCTTTAAGATATTTGGGGGCTTCAATGGACCAAATTCTTAACATATATCAAATTGTAAAACAATTAAAATTTCTTTGGTTTCTGCCATTTTTCCGGCGAATTGTTATTAAATTTTTCCATGTTTTTATTTTTATCATAACCAACTCATTGGAAATGTCAAATTCAAAAATGGTCCGCGCCAAGTGCCCATTTTTAAGACTGTTTTTCCTTCAGTTACTATTGGGGACGTTTCTCAATAATTAAAGGGACTGTCCCCAAGAAAAGTATCTCCACGGATAATTTATCAGAAAACTATTTAGACGAAGTGAGCCCCTTTTGTGAGACAATTTTCTGCTTTTAATAATTTAGTTTGGGCCGTTTGA